>NZ_CP020028.1:2936875-3258750 GCF_002240415.1 Paenibacillus kribbensis | reverse complement strand
CTACAAGGAGATTAAAGTAAAAGTGGTAGGCTGGGCTGTTGCTGATCCTTCATTGCTATTGGACAAGCAGCCGGATGAGGTCGTATATACGGAAACGACTAGAGATGAGTTAGCTTCCGAAAAACCGGAAATTCCCGCTGTACTCCCGGTTGCGCCTGCAGCCTTGTCCAGATATGAGCACTATTGGGACCCGCACTATTCGTATCCAGGTGGATATGATAAACGCTTTGATATGTATTTGTGGGTAACTGAAAATTTTGTAGGAGGTACCGGTCAGGATTGGGGCCAACGTGTGAATGATGATTATCTTTTTAGCACCTTGAACTCGGATGAGATCCAGATCACGGAACATGAAATTGGACATGGCTTTGGCTTAACTGATTTTTATGAAGAACACGAGCGTCCACCAGGCGGCTTCCCAACCAACACCATTATGTGGGCTGGTGATTCCGACCATATCACGGACTGGGATATCTGGATGCTGCGTTATACCTGGAGCCAGCTCAAAAAAGATACTTCCCGTTTTCCAAATACGCCTAGAGATCATGAGGGGCCGATTGATACATCACCTGATGAAAACGTAAACATTGGGCGAGCTGCCAAAGCCAGCACTTCCTATACTTCGCCTTGGGAAAATGTGAGCGCACTCAATGACGGCTTTGATCCTACCAGCTCCAATGACAGAAGTCATGCCGTGTACGGAAACTGGCCTGAAACAGGAACACAATGGGTTCAATATGATTTTGATCAAGAGCATACGGTATCCCAAACCGATGTATATTGGTTCAAAGACGGGGGTGGCATTGATGTTCCCAAGTCTTACAAGATCAAGTACTGGAACGGTCGAGGCTGGTCCAATGTCAAGCAGGCCAAAGGATTGGGCACTGCGGCAGATCAATATAATACGACCACTTTTACGCCTGTAAAAACAACGAAATTAAGAATTGAAATGGTATCCCAAGGTTCGGCATCCACAGGGATTTTAGAGTGGAAAGTCGCGGCTAATTAATTAAGTAATATTTTGAAATGATATGGAGGGAAACGAATGTTGAAGAAAAAAGGAATGATGGCGGCTTCATTTTCTGTGGTGATTGCTAGCTCCTTACTGATGGGAAACACTAGCTTTGTATCTGCGGATGCGCAGATGAATGAGAGTGCCGTGGTTGCGGCAACGGGTGATTCGACATTGGCTGATATGCCAGCTTATCTCAAATCATCGGTGGAGTGGGTTTGGAAGAATAGAATGCTGACCGAAGGCTCGACTAACCGTAAAAATTTGATTTTTGATCAAATTTTTGCGGGAAAAGGAACGCTAAACTATGTAGTGCGTTGGCAATCTTCCAAGCCTGTTACACTGAAGCAACGCCAGGATATTGCTAGAATGCTAGATCGTCAGATGAACCATTGGACAGAGCATCTCCAGGGATATGATGGCTGGCCCTATAAGAATATTAAAGTAAAAGTGGTAGGCTGGGCTGTTGCCAATCCTTCACTGCTGCTGGACAAGCAGTCTGACGAGGTCATTTATACGGATACCATTACAGATGTGTTAGCTTCCGAACAACCGGGAATTCCTGCTGCACTTCCGGTTGCGCCTAATGAAATATCTCGGTTTGAGCATTTTTCGGACCCGAACTATTCGTATCCGGGTGGATTGGATAAACGTTTTGATATGTACCTTTGGGCTACAGAAAATTTCGGTGGGGGAGCCGGCGGTGACTGGGGACAACGTATGAATGATGAATACGTTCTGAACACGGTGAACGCTGATGAGATTGAGATTACCGAACATGAAATTGGACATGGCTTTGGATTAAACGATTTTTATGAAGAACACGAGCGTCCACCAGGTGGCTTCCCAACGAACACCATTATGTGGGCCGGCAATTCCGATCATATCACGGACTGGGATATCTGGATGCTGCGTTATACCTGGAGTCAGCTCAAAAAAGATACTTCCCGTTTCCCAAGCGCGAATAACGGCGGCGAGGGTCCCATCGATACATCACCTGATGAAAACGTGAACATTGCGCGAGCTGCCAAAGCCAGCACTTCCTATACTTCGCCTTGGGAAAATGTGAGCGCACTCAATGATGGCTTTGATCCCACCAGCTCCAATGACAGAAGTCACGCCGTGTACGGAAACTGGCCTGAAACGGGAACCCAGTGGGTCCAATATGATTTTGATCAAGAGCATACGGTATCCCAAACCGATGTATATTGGTTCAAAGACGGGGGTGGCATTGATGTTCCCAAGTCTTACAAAATTAAGTACTGGAACGGTCGAGGCTGGTCCAATGTCAAGCAGGCCAAAGGATTGGGAACTGCGGCAGATCAATATAATACGACCACTTTTACGCCTGTAAAAACAACGAAATTAAGAATTGAAATGGTATCCCAAGGCTCGGCATCCACAGGGATTTTAGAGTGGAAAGTCGCAGCGAACAAACTTTAAGCATCACATTATTATTTCAAAGGGTTGTCTCTTGCAATATGCAGCAGACAACCTTTTTTAATTCATAGCTGAACAGTTGGAGTCTGATGATATCAGGCTTTTTTTGTATCTTGATATATGTGGCCAGCATCGTTCATATTTGTATGCATGGATTATTGAGAATGAACGTGTGTACGATAATATGTATAATGAACGTTAGACATGAAAGAAAAGAGGACAGAGAGCGATGAGTCACGACGTGGATGCTCCTTATGATGTACATGTAGCATATGGACCGGTGTTTGAGCTGCTCAGCAGCCTGCACACCTTTATTTGCCGCAAGGCTTACAAGAAGACTGATTTATCTTCTGCATGGGCGGAGCAGGTGCGAGGAACGCTGTCTCCAGGCTTGACCGGATTGCTGGAGCCCATGGAAATCAATGCAGATTGGAAGGTCATTTATGGACTTGTCTGCATGCTTACAGATCAAGGGGATATTGCTGAGGTTGTAGATCGTTTGGAGAGCCGGACTGCACAGGAATTGAATGATCAGGCATCAGCCTATGGTATCCCGCTGCCTGACGATATGGAGAGGCTTCGCAGGCTTGCTTTGCGGCTGCTATCCGGCTGGTATGAGGAGTATTTTCGCCATGTGGATACGAAGATTTTAAGCGGGCTGGAGCAGGAAGCCGAACGGAGAAATAAGGAGAAGGATGTATATAGCTCTATGGAATGGGTGGATCGTACAACCAGTGGCTTTCGGTTTGAGCCTTCCGAGGGACTAACGCGGGTGTTGCTGGTGCCACAATACCATTTTCAACCTATTAATATCATTTACCGGTTTGGATCGCTCCTGCTGTGTCACTATTCGGCGGGGATTTATGTTCAAGAGGAAGACTTTTTGTCCCCACAGGAATACCGTATGATTCGAAGCCTGGGGGAGAAGAGCAGGCTTAAGATTCTAAAATATTTGTACCAAAGCCAGTCTCCACGAACCTTTATTGAAATTGTCCGTCATCTCAAGCTGTCCAAGGGAATCACGCATGACCATATATTCAAGCTCCGTGCCGCTGGCTTCATCCATGCTCATTTTGATGGCGAAACATTGCTCGGTTACAGTGCGAGGCTTTCGGCCGTGGATGAAATGCACGGGAGTATCCTGGGCTACATGGAGCGAAAATAGGCTGCCCACACAGGCGGACTTTAACACTTTAAACAAATAGACGCAGGTCATTTGGAATCCAGATGAGTTGACGTCTATTTTTTTACATAAAAAATGGAGTTCTCTCTTTACAGAACCGGAATAGATTCCTATAATGAGATTTATCTTATTAATCACAACTTGTTCTATCGGAATTTACTAAATTAACTCGGGGGGATTATTTTGAAAAAGGGAATTATTCTACTTAGCAGTCTACTTCTGGCAAGCTCTGCTTTATTAGCTGCTTGCTCTAGCGGGGGAACGGATAGCGCTAGCCATGCTAATACGCAGAATAATGAGAACACGCAGCAGGCTGCTACAGCACAACCTTTAACAAGTCTGGTAAAGGCCTCTGATCTGTCCAAGTTGCCAGAAGTGTCCCAAAAAAGAGACGACACGATTATTGTCGGTCTGACCGACCCGGCAGGCGTGTTCACACCGTATTTTAATCAGAGCGGTTATGACGGCAACGTCATTTCGCAGTTGTGGACTCCGCTGGTTACGGTAGACGAGAAGGGGCTTCCACTGCCTAATCTGGCGAAGAGCTGGGATATTTCCAAGGATAATCTGACGTATACATTCCATATGGTTCCAGGTACCAAATTCAGCGATGGCTCCCCTTTGACAGCAGAGGATGTCGCTTTTACCTGGACGTTGATCTATGACAAGGCCTATCCTGGCGACAGCCAAATCCGAAAGCTGAACATTAAAGGCGGCAAAGCCTATACGGAAGGCAAGGCAAAACAAATCGACGGGATCAAGGTGGTTGATCCGCAGACCATTTCTGCGACGCTGGAAAAACCAAATGCGCTGGCTCTGTCCATTCTCGGTGACAATGTACTGTCCAAGGCCTACTACGGCAAGGATTACAAATTCGGACAGCTGGATTATTTTAAAAACCTGCATGGCAGTCCTCTGGGCAACGGAGCTTACAAGCTGGAAAAGTTCTTACCAGGGCAAGAGGTTCGTATGGTGGCCAATGACCACTTCTTCAAAGGCAAGCCGAAAACGCAGCACTTCATTTATAAGACAGCGGAAGGCGATGCTTGGCAGTTTATTGAAACGGGCGATACCGACTTTGCTTCCTTCACAGCAACGCAAGAAAATATCGACAAGCTGAAAGGGCTTGGCTTTTTGAACATTTTGCCCTACACCCCGAGCACCTACGGATATTTGCAGGTCAACCTGGAAAATGAAAAGCTGAAGGATAAAAGGGTTCGCCAAGCGTTGACCTATGGACTGGATCGCAAAAGCATTTATGTCGACGCGGCTCAGGGAGCAGGGGCGGTAGCCAACATTCCAGCTTCCCCTATATTCTGGTCCTACACAACAGACGGAATCAACCCGTATAACTATGACCCGGAAAAAGCAAAAAAGCTGCTGGATGAAGCGGGCTGGGTAGAAGGAAGTGACGGTATTCGCGAGAAAAACGGCCAGAAGCTGACTATTCATCTGCTGACCTCCAAGCGTCCGGAGACAGACACCTTTATTGCGCTTGCGGCGGAGAATTACAAGGCGATTGGTGTGGATTTGCAGCCGGAGATCTTTGCAGATTTTAATGCCATGGTTGCCAAAGTGGAAGGGAAGGATTATGATCTGGCCGCCTTCTCGACAGGTATGCTGACAGATCCATCTGATGGAATCGAACAATTCGTCAATGGAGAAATCAAGGGATATAACAATCCAAAGGTCAAAGAGCTATATGAAAAAGGCTTGTCTACGACGAATATTGAAGAGCGCAAGAAAGTATATAAAGAATTATATGTGCTGTTGAATGATGAGCTGCCTGTCATTTTCACCAATTACAAGAAGACGGTGTATGCCTACAATGGTCGGATGGAGCATGTAAAGGTCAGCCCGTTCATTGGCTTGGCTGGCAATCTGTTCGAATGGTCTCTCAAATAAGGTAGGCATGCGGGCCCCTTGTGAAGAACCCCAGGTTCAGATCAAGGGGCTTCCCAAATGGGGATTGTGATCGAGCAGCCTGAGCCTGAATTGAAAGGAGTCTGTCATGAGCTCGTTTTTAACGAAAAGACTGACGTACATGATTATTATTTTGTTGGCCGCTTCGATGATGATATTTTTCCTGTACGCCATGACACCGGGAGATTTCATTAGTGGCAATCTGAAGCTGTCACCGGAGAGAAAGGCGGAGCTGAGAGAAATCTACGGCCTGAACAAGCCTATTTTTGAACGCTATGGAAATTGGCTGGGAAATGCGCTGCATGGCAATTTCGGCTATTCGCTTGCCCAGCAGAAGCCGGTGCTGACTCTGTTTAATGAGTATATCTGGAACTCGTTCTTGTTGGCCATTGTATCGACCTTCCTGACCTGGTTGATCGCCGTCATTATTGGTGTGATTGCTGCTTACAAACAATATTCTTGGTTCGATACTTTGGTTATGGTGCTGATTTTCGCCGCGATGTCCCTTCCATCTTTTTTTATCGGGCTGTATCTGATTAAAATTGCGGCGGTCGATCTAAAGTGGCTGCCACCGGGCGGCATGCTCAATACAGGCAGTAACGCTACAGGCATGGAGTATGTCAAGGAGGTTCTCCAGCATATGACCTTGCCGGTGATCGTGATGACGCTGCTGGGGTTGGGCTCACTGACCCGCTACTTCCGCAGCAATATGATCGACGTGATTCAGCAGGATTATATCCGTACGGCCCGTGCCAAGGGCTTAAAGGAAAGAAAGGTACTCTTTACGCACGCATTGAGAAATGCATTGCTGCCTGCGATTACGCTCGTTGGTTTTGAATTGCCGGCGCTGTTTGGCGGATCACTTATTATTGAAAAGATTTTTAACTGGCCGGGCATCGGCCAGCTGTATATGCAATCCTTTTCGCTTCGGGATTATCCGCTGCTCATGGGCTTCACGATGCTGATTGCCATATTGAGCGTCATTGGCACGCTGCTGTCCGATATTTTGTATCGCATCGCTGATCCGCGTGTAAAAGTGTAAGGAGGGGCTACGGAATGTCATCTGTTAGCAGGAATTTGAGCCAAAGCAGCGGCAGACTGCGGCCAGCTGCCAAATCCTCGATGTGGCAGCAAGCGCTCAGGCAGCTGTTTCGAAACAAGCTGGCTATGGTTGGGCTGCTCGTCGTGGTATTTATGTTTTTGCTCTGTTTTATCGGCCCGTTATTTTCCCCCTATGCTGATAACAAAACCAATATATTGATGATGAACAAGGGGCCGAACATCCATCACTGGCTGGGAACAGACAAGCTGGGAAGGGATGTGCTGACCCGTGTGATGCAGGCAGGGCAAATTTCTCTGACGGTGGGCCTGGCTTCTATGGTGCTGTCAGTCGTTTTGGGGGCTACGCTGGGGGTCATATCTGCATATTTTCGCGGAATCGCCGATCAGATCATTATGCGTGTTGCTGATTTGCTGCTGACGATCCCCAGTTTGCCGCTGCTCTTTATTATGGGCGCACTGCTGTCTGACTGGAAGGTTCCGCCCGATCAGCGGATGTACATTGTCATGCTGATGCTGAGTCTGGTCAACTGGCCGGGGATTGCACGGATGGTAAGAGGTCAGATGCTTAGCTTGCGGGAGCGTGAATTTATGCAGGCTGCGACAGTGCTGGGATTATCCAATCGCCGTAAGCTGTTCAAGCATCTACTGCCCAATATTTTGCCGTTGCTGATCGTGATCGCTACATTGAACATCGGCGGAGCCATCCTGAGTGAATCTGTGCTCAGCTTCTTTGGGCTTGGCGTGCTGCCCACGACACCGACCTGGGGCAATATGATTGATGCGGCCAACAATGTGCTGGATTTTCAGCAGCGTCCGTGGCTGTGGATACCGCCAGGCTTGTCGATTTTTGCTACAGTCATCGCTATTAATATTTTTGGTGACGGGCTGCGGGATGTACTTGACCCGAAACATAAGAGGTAGGTGATCATACACCATGAACAATTTACTTTCGATTGAGCATTTAAGCACTCATTTTTATACAGAAGAAGGAACCGTTAAGGCGGTGGATGATATCAGCTTTCGCGTGAAGCCGGGGGAAACGGTGTGCATTGTCGGTGAATCGGGCTGTGGCAAAAGCATTACGGCGATGTCGATCATGGGCTTGATCCAGAGTCCAGGTGGTAAGGTGGCAGGCGGAAGCATCCGTTTTGAGGGGACTGATTTGTTGGAGCTTGGCAGAAATGAGATGCGCACGATTCGCGGGCATGACATATCTATGATTTTTCAGGAGCCGATGTCTTCATTGAATCCGGTCTTGACGATAGGTGAACAATTGTGCGAGCCACTAATGGAGCATTTGAAGCTGGGGCGCAAGGAAGCACGCAAGCGGGCACTGGAGCTGATCGAGCAGGTCGGCATGTCCCGGCCGGAGCAGATTTTGAAAAGCTATCCGCATGAGCTGAGCGGAGGAATGCTGCAGCGCATCATGATCGCTATTGCTGTGTCCTGCGGCCCCAAGCTGCTAATCGCAGATGAGCCAACCACGGCGCTGGATGTAACGATACAAGCGCAAATTCTTGATATGCTGCGTGAATTGAAAGCCCGATCCCATATGTCGCTCATGCTAATCACTCATGATCTGGGTGTTGTCGCAGAAATGGCTGATTACGTCATTGTGATGTATGCGGGTAAGATTGTCGAGGAAGGCGAAGTGGTGCAGCTGTTCAATCACCCCCAGCATCCTTACACACAAGGCTTGCTCAAATCCAAGCCAGTGCTGAATCAGCGCCAAAAGGAGCTGTATTCCATCCCCGGACAGGTGCCAAATCCGCTGGAACTGACGGCTTCCTGCTACTTTCATGACCGCTGCGCGCAGTGTATGGACATTTGCCGCGTGAAGGAGCCTGCATTAAAAGAAGTTTCAGCTCAGCAGAAGGCAGCCTGCTGGTTATATGAGGAGGCGGTTGTGCATGGCTGAGCCATTGTTGGAAATTGACCGCTTAAAAACGTACTTTCCGGTCAAATCCGGGTTGATGAATCGTACTTCAGGGCATGTACGGGCGGTGGACGATATCAGCTTTACCATCCGTCAAGGAGAAACCTTTGGCCTGGTGGGCGAGTCGGGGAGCGGCAAAAGCACGGTGGGCCGCACGATTGTCAGATTGACGGACAAAACGGACGGTACCGTGAAATACAAAGGGGTCGACCTGCACAGCTTGTCCGCCAAAGGGATGCAGGAGCTGCGTCCCAAAATCCAGCTGATCTTTCAGGACCCGTACAGCTCCCTGAATCCGCGGGTGCGGATCGGCGACGCGATTGGTGAGGCGCTGCTGGATCATGGACTAGCGACGAAGGAGGAGGTCCGGTCCATTGTACTCGACGTGCTCAAGCTGTGCGGCTTGTCGGAGTATCATATCGACCGTTTTCCACATGAATTCTCGGGAGGCCAGCGTCAGCGGATTGGCATTGCCCGGGCGCTGGCACTTCAGCCGGATCTGATCATCGCAGATGAGCCGGTATCGGCGCTGGATGTGTCCATCCAGGCGCAAATTATTAACCTATTTGCCAAATTGCAGGCCGAGCGGGGGTTGACATATCTTTTTATCTCGCATGACTTGAGTGTGGTAGAGCATCTGTGTTCCCGCATTGGAGTGATGTATCTGGGTTCTATGGTCGAAACAGCTTCGCGTGATGAACTGTTCGGAAATCCGCTGCATCCGTATACGAAGGCGCTGCTGTCCGCTGTGCCTATTCCGGTGCCGAAGCTGAAAAGAGAACGCATTTTGCTCAAAGGGGATATCCCGAGTCCGGTTAACCCTCCTTCAGGCTGCAAGTTCCATACCCGCTGTCCCTTTGCGATCGGTCGTTGCTCCCAAGAGGTTCCGCTCTATCGAGAGGCTCGTCCAGATCACTGGGTAGCTTGCCATTTGGTTGAATAAACAACGTTGAATCAGCAAAATTGGAAGCCGTTGAAACGGCAGACCGTTCATCACAATGAAACGGTTCTGCTGGTTCGACGGCTTTTTGATGTGGCCAGAGGAATTCGAATATGTATTGAAATATCATCTTTTTTTGGGTTTTCGTGTAATTCTCGCAATTTCTACACAGTTTCTACACACTTTCTTTTTACAATAACTCAGATTAAAGCACTCGTAAAGGAAGGAAGAGATGAATGAAAAGATGCGGAATCATCGTTGTGCTTATTGGACTCCTCTCGTTTGTCAGCACAGCCTTGGCAGATGAGGCGACAAAACACGATGAGCATGGACAAGCAGGGCACGAAGCGGTACAAGAGCTACAGAACCCGATAAAAGAAGAAATGACTTCTGATATGCAGATGGATGATACCCATTCCCACAGTATGACCATGGAGGAACACCACAACATGGATATGGGCACCAGTAAAGATTCAGTTGACCCTAATCAATCTGCGGAAAGTGGTGGACACGGCGGACATGGTGGACATGGCGAGGAAGTAGTAGAGACACCTCCAAATATTCCGGTATTAAGCATATTTGCAGGCATAATGGCGGGATTTATTCTCTATGGAGCCTGTCGTAAATGGTTACTGAAGAAGGGACGTGCTCAAGCATGATCAACCCGGCAAGTAAAACGCAGCAGGTGAGCATCCCACCTGAAAAAAAGAAATATAATTTGTTGGATATTCCGTTGGTAAAAGCCTTTATTAAGAGCCGATGGTATCCCGGAATATTCCAGTGGGCGGCTATGATCGTATTTTCTGTGATTGTATATGAGCTGGTTGCCGGTACGGTCAACCCCAGTCGAAATTTTGGAACTTCATTAACGTGGGTGCTGTGGTGGCCGGCCATCCCCATTATTTTTCTGGTATTGGGTCGTTTCTGGTGCGCAGTCTGCCCTTTCGGTAAAATCAGTGACATTGTTCGAAAGCTGGTTGGCAGCGAAAGGCCGATGCCGAAGTTTTTAAAGAAATATGGAATATGGATGATTGATATTTTTTTCATCATGATTACATGGTCCGATCACATTTGGGGGATCATTGAATCGCCGCGCGGTTCCGGATATCTGCTTCTTGTTCTGACGACGATGGTTGTCGGTACTTCCGTATTTTTCGAAAGAAGGACCTTTTGTAAAACACTTTGCTTTCTCGGAGGATTGGCGGGCAACTATTCCCGTTCAGGTATGCTGGAGCTTCGGGGAACACCTGACGTTTGCAAAACCTGCAAGACACAATCCTGTTTTAAAGGTGATAGCAAGACAGAAGGATGTCCCATGTTTCAATTTGTCCGGACAATGGATGACAGTGCGGATTGTAACCTTTGTGGAAACTGCGTGAAGTCATGCCCCAACAATTCCATCCGTATTACCCCGAGAACGCCGACTGCAGAGCTGTGGGGAATCAAAAAACCAAAAGCCGAACATGCATTTTTGGCAGCGGTTATTATGGGAATCGTTTTTGTACAAAATCTTACGATGTTAGGAATTTGGCAAGATATTTTAAAAGTCATTAGCAAGATTACGCAAACTACCTACTACCCGGTGAATTTTACGGTTGCTTTTGTGGTTTCCATGATGATTCCAATCGCCATGCTGTGGGGGACAGCGAAATTAACTGCCCGCAAAGGAACATCCGAGAAAGTAAAAGAGAATTTCGTGCGTTTTGGTTACGCCGTTATTCCGCTTGACTTGGCTGGTCACTTGGCGCATAACCTTTTCCACATGTTCACGGAGGGAAAAGCCATTTGGTTCAATACGGGTAATTTGTTTGGCTATACATTAACCGGAGACCTGGCATTGGCTTCTGTGGGTACTGTACAGCTTATGCAGTATCTTGTTATTGTACTGGGTCTTGTCGGTTCAGCTTATACCGTTTATCGCATAGGGAATAGGGCTTCCTGGAAAAAGCTGCTGCCTTATTATGCGCTAATGATTTTGTTGGCAGTAATCAATATATACTTGTTCTCTTTGCCGATGGACCACCGGGTATAGCTCCTGATAACGCAACAGCCAGTCTTCCTCGTACCATGGGGCGGCTGGCTGCTTTGTTTACCAAGCATAATTGCTTTGGTGTTACAGCTCTTGACAAAACATTTCATCCAATGCTGGCCGGACACTTGTTGGATTTTGGAGCGATAAAGTCGCTGCAACGGATTGAAAAAGAGAATCTGGCAGGATGTTTCTTGCGCTTTTCAAGTTAGGGTAAACGATCAAGTCTATCCTTTTAATCATGGCCTGTTCCTGAATAATCTGACTGTCTTTAAATTGAATCTGGTTATTAACTGATTTTTGTACCAGGATGTTTGTTTTGGGTGTCATAAAGATTTCGAAAAGAATAGAAGGATAGACAACATTATGTTGAAGCTTATTATTAAAGTAACGAAAAATTATAGAGAAACCATGTGTTTTTTGTGGTCAATTTGTGAATGCAGGATAAGGAGGATCGCATGAAATGGAATAAGGTTTATTTAAAACTCAGTCTCACCATGTTTAGTTTGTTTCTTGTGATTCTGGTCTTGCTTAGTATGGTTATCAACCAGCTATTCAGCAACTTTTATACGAAAAAAGCACATGAGGAAGCAAATGAGCTGGCTTTGCACTTATCCGTTATGCTTCGTGATCGAATCTATGCTGTGGAAACGATGGCCGAGTTCTCTGAGGCTAACATTTATCTAGTGAATGGGCAGGGTCAATTTCTTGACATGTCTTCTACAAAACAGAAAAAGATTCAGGAATGGCCGAATGTGTGGGAAAATACACGATTGCTTCAGGGGAAGCGAATTGAAAAGGAGTTTACTGCAGGCGATCAGCTGTATTTATTGCATGGTAACCCGGTTAACCGTTCGGAAAATCCTGCGATCAAGGGGATTTATGTCGTGAGTTCATTAGAACATATGATAGAATCGATCCGTTCTGTTCGTTATCTTATCGGCTTTGCAGGCTTTGGTACACTGCTGCTGGCGCTCGGCTGTATTTTTATCCTTGCCAAAAAGCTGTCTGCTCCATTAGTAGAGATGGAAGCGGCTACTCGTAACATAGCCAAAGGAGAATTGGAAGTACGTCTTCCCGTCCGTTCCCATGACGAAGTAGGCTCATTGTCCGGCGCGATTAATGACTTGGCCATGGAACTCAAGCGATATCGTGATACACGCTCAGAATTTTTTGCGAATGTCTCTCACGAGCTTCGAACTCCTGTCACTTATTTGAAGGGATATGCGAATGTCTTGGCCAATGGACTCGTGGATCATGAAGAAGAAAAACAACAATATTTACACATTATAGCTGATGAGGCTCATCGATTAACGGTGATCATTAACGATTTGTTTGAGCTTGCCAAAATGGAAGAAGGGAAAATTACATTCCATTTGGAATCCGTTGATGTCAGGCGAGCTATTGAAAAGTCGGTAAATAAGGTAAGAATAAAAGCGGAGCAAAAGGGATTACAATTGGTATCCGCTCTGGAAACGATACCACGATGTCTTGTCGACCCTGTCCGCTTGGAACAGGTGCTTTTAAACTTGCTTGATAATGCCATACGTTATACAAGAGAGGGGACGATCAAACTTGCTTTACAGCAAGAGAATGGATTCGGGGTTATTATGATTTCCGATTCAGGGTCAGGAATTCCTCCAGATGAGCTTCCTTACATTTTCGAGCGGTTCTACAGGGTGGAAAAGTCCCGTTCGCGGGAGCTTGGAGGTACGGGGCTTGGCCTTGCCATTGTCCAAAAATTAGTGCAGTTGCAAGGAGGGACGATTGAGGTAGAGAGTGCAATGGGACAAGGGACCGTCTTTCGTTTGTCCTTTCCTTTGGCATAAACAGGAATGATATAGAAAAAAGCTGCCTGAATGAAAAGCCAGATTTCCTGAATAAGGAAGTCTGGCTTTTGTACTGGACCAATATTTGTTTTATTCAGGAGTGTTGTTCAAGTTCGGATCAGGTTGGAACGTATTTTGAAAATCATTATATTTCAGGTCCGTCACCATACCAGCAGAGGCATGATGCAAGTCGTGACAGTGAAACATCCAATCACCGGGGTTATTGGCTGTAAACGCTACGATATATTCTTCTCCAGGTTTAACATTTAAAGTGTCCTTATATACGGGGGAACCTTTAAGTG
Source organism: Paenibacillus kribbensis (assembly GCF_002240415.1). Taxonomy (NCBI): domain Bacteria; kingdom Bacillati; phylum Bacillota; class Bacilli; order Caryophanales; family Paenibacillaceae; genus Paenibacillus; species Paenibacillus kribbensis. Next base: position 3,245,094 of record NZ_CP020028.1, on the reverse strand, counting down.
GAATTCCGTTTTTGCTTAGGACTTGAAACGTGTGACCGTGCAGATGCATAGGATGGTCATCGTTGGCAGATGTATTTACAAAACGAACTTTCACCTTATCTCCAGTTTGTACAGAAAGCGGCTCCGTGTCGGGATACACCTTGTTATTGATCGTATATTCCTGTTTTCCCTGCTGTACACGGGTTCCCAGGTTCATGGTATAACTTACATCATACACATCATTCAACGAAAACCGTCCTTTTTGCGATTTTCCGTAGTTTGTCAGATCTACTGTAGGCAGTTTCGTTAATGGATCGGGTTGATCATTTGTTCCCTGCTCATTGGTGTATTGAATACGCTGCTTCATGTTCGAAATCCTTGGGCTGGAACCGTGCTCTTCCAGGTACCACGTTCCCGGGTTATCGGCCTGAAATTCAATATCCACCCGTTCACCGGGGGCAATCGAAAGAAGCTTGTCCTTAACCCACTTCGGATCAGAGACAGGATTGCCATCGGTAGCAATGATACGGTAACGATGTCCATGCAAATGAAGCGAATGACTCAAATACCCGGCGTTAATCAAGCGTAGACGAACGGTGTCTCCTTGGGTGACTTGCAGCGGCTGCAAGTTATTATAAGTTTGGCCGTTTATCGTATAGAGATCATACATACTCATATCATGTCCCGGCTGAGTAGAGGTATGTTGTTCACTTTGGCCACTTGAGTCGGTTGTGGTTGAGGAATGATCCATGCCGGGCATGTCCATGCTCATGTTCATCATGCCTTCATGACCACTTTCCGAGCTTGAACTCATCCATTCATCTAGCATTAACGTATAATCCCGATCCGCTTTCACCAGATCATCTTCTACAACAAAGGAACCATAAAGCCCCTTATCGATCTGATTGACGCTGTCTTGATGAGAATGATACCAGTACGTGCCGGGAACCGTCGCTTGAAAGGTATAAGTAAAGCTCTTGCCTGGAGCAATCGCATTTTGCGTGATCCCCGGAACACCATCCATTTTAAAAGGTAAAGGGTATCCATGGATATGCAAGGAGAGGGGCACTGTTAACTGATTTTTCACGGTAATGTTTACGGTTTTTCCTTTTTTAATCCGGATTTGCGGGCCTGGCACTGAGTTATTGAACGTCCAAACCGGGAGGGACGTTCCTTTTTCTACTTCCAGGTTGCTGGCCTCGGCCGTCAAGGTTACCAGTTCACCATTTAATTCAGTGGGCTTAACCGTTTGTTTTAATGATACGGCTGTGGACGCGGTTTCTTTAGATAAAGCTGCTGTAGATTTAACGTCTTTAGCTGTTGAACAACCAGCCAAGATGCTACCGAGCACAAATATACCCAGGATTGTCTTTCCAAGCAAAGCTTTATTCATGACGTATTCCCTCCTTCTATTATTAATAAGACGCATTATAGGTCACAATCTTGTGGAAAGTATGAAGTTAGCACAAATTTTAATTATAAGAATTTCCTCATAAAAACCACACAATTAAGGGCTATACTCAAGACGCCCAGAGAGGAGGGATCAGCATGGATTGGAGTTGGCTGCTTGTGCTTGCATGCCCTATCATGATGATTTTTATGATGTTTGGCATGAAAGGACATCATGGTCATGGTAAAAGAAAGGAAGAACAAGATGCGGTAAGCCGATCAGAGTATGAAGCTCTTGTTAAGGAAAACCAGGCAATACAGAAGCAATTAAATCAGATACATGAGAAGGTTCATGGATGATAACTTTTAGATAAATGAAAAAAAGAGACGAAATGGAGCGAATAACAGATGAAAAAGAAATACTGGTTGCTTGCGGCAATGATCGTATTGCCAATAGTTGGATTTAATCTGGTGAGTCAATGGAACATCAGTCAAGCTAAAGGTAGTGAACAGTCGCTTAAGTCTGATCAAGCAGCCGACCATGGCCATATGTCAAACGTTACGATGAGTATGATGAATGAAAATAGAGGTATGCACGCATCTATGAGTAAAGATATGGACATGGAGGGGATGATGGATCATCAGAAGAATATGCAAAAAATGATGGAAGGTAAGGAAGGCTCGGAAATGTTGAAGCAGTGTCAAGAAGCTTTAAAGTCATCTAAAAATGCAAAATCAGGAATATAACCTCAAATGCATCTTGTTCTCATGTTTGTTATGCTGATGTAGGGACAACGACTTCACTAAGGTAGGGGAATAGGCGTGAGTCAGTTAAGAGTACTTGTGATCGATGACGAATGGAATATGCGTAATCTTCTTCGAATTTATTTAAGTAACGAAGGATTCCACGTAACCGAATCATCTAACGGAAGTGAAGGTTTGAAAGCTTTTAGGAGCCAAACGCATGACGTTGTTTTATTAGACGTTATGATGCCGGACATGGACGGATGGCAGGTTTGCAAGAAAATGCGAGAAATTGCGCCTGTTCCAATACTCATGCTAACCGCTCGAGGTGAGGTTAAGGACAAGGTACTGGGACTTGGCATAGGGGCGGATGATTATGTCGTGAAGCCTGTCGACCCGGAAGAACTTATTGCCCGAATTTATGCATTGTTGCGACGCTCCAGCCATCAAGCCCATGCTGTGGTCAGGGAGCAGAAGCTTACATTCCCGGATTTAACCATATATCCGGAACGGCGGCAGGTAGTGGTGATGAACGAAAACATCGACTTAACCCAAAAGGAGTATGATATTTTACAATTATTAGCCCAGCACCCGCAACGAACGTTCGAACGGGACGCTATCGTTGAACGCTTATGGGGGAACGATTTTTTGGGAGAAAATCGAGTCATTGATACTCATATCAAAAACATTCGAGAAAAATTGCAACTTGCTGGACTATCTTATAACCCTATAAAAACGGTTTGGGGAATAGGCTACAAATGGGATGATTCGTCTTATTACTCGCTTAAAGTATAGAGGTGAATGATGAATAAATCGGATTGGACAATTGCTGTTTCGATAATCTTCGTCGGCTTGTCCTGTATGATCATGTCAGCAACCGCGTATGCACCAAATCCGATGTTATCCTATTTTGGAATCATGCTGAAATTAACAGTGGTCGCCGGCATACTGATATCTTTGTTTTGGCTCTCATACATATGGTTGAATAAAAGAAAAAAATAATACTAAAGAAAAACATGCTCCAGATTCTGAGGAACATGTTTTTTTAGCTGTTTTTCATGTGATATATATTATAGTTTGTATTGATTCTCCACAGATGGTTAGGTAAAATATGGACGGGTTGAAAATAATACATAGCAAATGATTACATAATGTGGCACTATCAGATTATGTATACCTCAGGAGGAAGCTACGGGATGGAAGAGAAACAGAGAGAGGACTCCTTTTGGAGTCTAGTAAAAAAGGGGAATAAATCCTCGGGCTCGGCGGCGTTAGGTAATACTGGCATTGCTCTGGTTAAAGGAATTGCTTTTGCCTTGACAGGCAGCGGTTCCATGTTTGCCACGATGATGCATTCCATTGCAGATGCAGTGAACCAAATGTTTGTATTTGCAGGCAGTGTACTGGCAGAGAAAAAGCCGACCAAACGCTTTCCCACCGGCTTTGGCCGCGTGATTAACCTGTTTTGCATGGTTGCCGTTATTGTCGTAACGATTATGGCTTATGAAACAGCTTTGGAAGGCATTCATTTGCTGCAGCACCCGGCTGAATCAGCACAGGGATTTTGGATTAATGTAGTGGTGCTTGTTTTGTCACTGGTGGTTGACGGATTTGTCTGGAGCAAAGCAATGAAAGAAGTGCTGCATGAATCTAGAGTAGAAGCCAAGGGATTCGGCATTTTTACGTCTGCGTTCCGTCATGTGGGACGTGCTGCACCGCCGACCCGTCTGGTATTTTATGAGGATTTGGTCGCAACAACGGGTGGTGTGCTTGCCTTGCTGGCTGTCGTGGTCACATCGCTGACAGATTTTAAGCTGTTGGACGGGATTTCGAGTATTCTTATCGGTTGTCTGATGGTCGGCGTTGCGTTTCGGGTCGGCTACGATAATATGGTGGGCTTGATTGGTGTATCGGCTCCCCCGGATATTGAAGAACGTGTGGCTTCTATTATTCTTGCCGATACGCATGTAACGGATATTTATCAAATGCGTATCTTGCAGGAAGGACGCTATTATCACGTGGAAGGGCTGATTGAGCTTACACCGGGAATGACGCTGGCAGATGCGGATGATATCAAGTTCAGAGTCGAGGATGCTTTGCTGCGTGATCCTCATATTTCGGATGCTGCCTTAGGTATTCTGGAAGATGATGGGGTTAAAAACTGGAAGCAGGAGGCCTCTCAAGGCCAGAAACGATAGATTCAATTAAACCTGGACGGAGTCTGGCAGGAACGCTAATCAAGAACTTCCATGACCACGGAAACGTGGCGTGGAGGTTCTTTTATTTTTCCAAATGGTGGGGCTACCCCTTTGAATTTAGGCTCATTGTTAGATACAATGAAAGCGTTAACAAAAAAGAAGGTGAAATGAATGCTTCTTATGGGGAGGAAAAGCGAATGAGTCTTTTGAAGGAGGCTTGGCCTGCTTCGCGGCTCGTTAAGGTGCTGTCTGACGGGGTGCAGGACACAGCAAGGCAAAGTGTAAGGAGTGAATGGACAAAAAGGCTGCGGGCGACTGTTGCTGAACCGGTATACGCCGAGCTTTGGATGGACATCGAACGTGTCTGCAACGCTAATCGGGAAACACCATGGCCTGAGCTTCCGTTGACACTGTTTCGACAATTTGCACTTACGGGAGAGCGCAAGCCGTATGAGGATGTGTACTTTGAACGGCGTGGACGACTGGTTGCTTTGGTGCTGGCAGCTGTTGCCGATTCGGAGCCCTGGAGGATGAAAGAGGTGGAAAGCGGCCTGCTGGAAATATGCCGCGAGTACACATGGGCGCTTCCTGCACATGTCAGGGAAGAGGACACGGTGACACCACCTTGGCAGCAGGTGGATTTATTCGCGTCTGAAACAGTGCAGATGCTGGCTGAAATTTTATTGCTGCTAGGCGAGCAGTTGGATGGACATGTGGTCGCTCAGGTGCGCCAAGAGGTCGGGCGCCGTGTGCTGGAGCCTGTGTTTTGGCAGCCTCGACATTTTGAATGGGAGACAGCGGACCATAACTGGGCAGCCGTATGCGCTTCCGGTTGCGGAATTGCTGCATTGCTGCTGGTGGAAGACAGTCTGGGCAAAGCCGAGGCCATCGAGAAAATGCTCGGTGCGCTGGATTGTTTTCTTGCAGGTTACAAGGAGGACGGAGGGTGCCCTGAGGGCGTCGGCTACTGGGTGTACGGCTTTGGTTATTTCATGTATTTTACCGATATGCTGCGTGCGTTTACCGGGGAAGCCGTAGATATTCTGAACTCGGAAAAGGTGAGACAAATCGCCGCCTTTGCGGAGCGGGTGCATCTGTCGGATGGTATTTTCGCCAATTATTCAGACAGCAGTGAAACTGAACGCTTGCCCTCTGGACTCATCTCGTATTTGAATTCTTTGCAGGAAGGCCACTCGTCACTCCCTTTTCACGTACCTGGTCTGCTGGAGGACCCTTGTCGTCGCTGGGCACACGTATTGCGCAACCTGGTATGGGCGAATCCTTTGGCATTTGGAAGCGATCCGGCTGGAGTCGATTATTTGCCACAGCTAGGATGGCTGATGTGCCGTAGCCGTAGTTTTAGGCATAGTTCCAGTCATGGCAGAGCTGGAAGACAAAAGCCTGAACTAGACGCAATGCTTGCATTTTCAGCCAAGGGTGGGCATAACAATGAACCGCACAATCATAACGATCTTGGACATTTTATCCTTCATGGCGGTGGTGAAAATCTGCTGTGTGATCTGGGAGCAGGTTTGTATACGAAAGCCTATTTTTCACCGGGACGAGAGTCGATCATCAACATTTCCTCCGGTGGCCATTCTGTGCCCATAATCAATGGGACCATGCAGCAATCGGGTGCAAGGGCAAAGGCGGTTGTACTGGATATTGCTGTGGATGAGCAGGAGGAGACACGGACGGGCACAAGGCTAAAACTTGATTTGACATCTGCGTATCCGGTAGAGGAATTAACGGTTTTCACCCGCTCCTTTGCATGGACTGCGCTGGAGGAAAACGAGGGAGCGAGGCTTACTGTCACAGATCATTTTGAGTTTGAACCGTCCGGCGTGAGTATGAAGCCATGGGATGTGGAGGAGCTTTTGATCAGCCGTATTCAGCCTAGAACAGGAATGGGCTTCGTGGAATGGCAAGGAACGAAGGCTGTGGTCAGGCTGGATTATGATGCCAGTGTGGTGCAACCGAGGGTGGAGGCTGTGAAGCATCTGGATCATGATGGAGTACCCTTTGTGTTTTATAAAACATCACTGAAATTGGCCTCAGATCGCTGGAATGATTCTGCAAGCGTAGATTGCAATCTGTTTTTTATCATCAATCAATCTTCATGTTGAATGGGAGGCAGACAGGATGAATAAGCTGCATACAGGTAGCGTGTATCCTTGGCAGACGGAGCTGGAGAGATTTTTAGAGCAGTTGGAGATCACACGGAATCGAGTGGAGGACAGCTGGACACGCCAACGCAAGCTTACCATGCTGGAAAAGCTCGTTCGTGCATATACTCTGCATCAGGATGAAACCGGAGCTATCATTGACCCCCATTCTGAAAGTGAACGGTATTACTCTACTCCATCCTATGCGCTGGCTGCAGCGGTACTGGTCAAAGAAGGTCGGCATGATTTACTCGAATCTGCGGCTGCGGCTTTGACGCACAGCATCGCTTGTGTAGTGGAGGAAAAAGCGCCGGATCAGCACCCGGACTTTTTTCCCATCATGATGATGGGAGCGTACCGGCTCCTGAAACATTTGCTGCCAGAGCAAGCTACAGCTTGGAAGCAGCAGTTGAGCAGGATTGAGCCGGAGCAGACCTACATTTTTACGATGAGCAAAATGAAAAATCCGAACCGGATGATCAACTGGAACGCGATTATGATGTCCGGCGAGTTTTTGCGTGCCGCCGAAGGGCTTGCAGCCGATGCCAAGTGGATGGAGGCGTATATCCGCAGCTACCATTTGCCACGCTTTACCGGCTTGGGACTGTATCAGGACGGTCCGCTGGACCGACCCAATAGCCCGTTCGCCTACGATATCGTCACTCGCTTTCATCTGGGCGTGATGCTGGAGAACGGATATGATGGCGGCAGCGCTCTTGAACTGCGTGACCATCTTCGCAGAGGGGCGCTCAGCTCATTGCTGGCGTTATCCCCGCACGGAGAAATTCCGCCGCGCGGTCGAAGCGCGCAGCATCAGTGGAACGAAGCGGCGGCAGCCTTCGTCTTCACGACCCATGCGCAGCAGGCTTATACAGCAGGCGAGCGCGGGCTTGCGGGTGCGTTCCGGCGGGCAGCAGACCTGTGCTGGCAAGCGATTAGCCGCTGGCAAATCGACAATGGCAAGCTGCATATTGTCCGCAATCATTATTCGTCCGAGGCACGGCATGGCTTCGAGGTGTACTCGAACCACACCTGCTACAGTCTGTGGACGGCGGCTGTGCTGGCTCATACCCTGCTGTACGGGGAAGGGATAGAGCGTATTGCTCCAGCTTCTATACCGGCGGAGATTGGCAGCCGAGTGCTGGAAACGGACGGCTGGTTCCAGACGGTCATTGCAACTGTAGACGGCCAGCAAATGCTTGTGCAGACGTCGGTCAATGACCCGTACAATATTCCCGGCATTGTGCGTATTCAGCAGACCTCGCTGCCGTCACTGATGGGTCCGTCCTCAGCAGGGCATGCAGACCGCGGCTTTACAGGCTTTGCGGAAGGAGATATTTTCCCGCTAAGCTATTCTCCAGCCTGGCAAACGGAGGACGGAAAGTGGCACAGCCTGTCGGAAGGCATCCCCGGAACGCTGGAATTCGACCGGGACGGAGGGATTGATCCGCAGGATGGTGGAGGGTCCGTACAGGTGGAGCAAAGCTCGGCATCTGACGGAGCAACGGATTTTACATTGCTATGGAGAGGACCCTTTCCGGGGGTGAGGGAAATCCGCACACATTATCGTCAGATGCGTGGAAAAATTGAGGTGGAGTATGAGCTTCAAGGCAATATTCAGCATGTGGGAGCGCTAATTCCCTTAATGGCGTATGACGGTCGGGAGCGCAGCGTAATTCATCATGTGATGTCAGCCGGGGAAGAAACGGAAAGCATACGGGTGGAATACGCAGGCGCCAGTCTTGAAGTCATCCCGACAACGGAAGGAACGAACGTGGTATGGCCGGAGGAATTGACTTCCGTAGCCTGCCGGAACGGCTTGCTCAAGGGAGCGCGTCTGGAATGCACAGGCAGTCGTATTTCCTTTATCATTCGGCTGCCTGAATAATTAGGGCTGTAGTTATAGGCGTTTTCGAAGTGTTGGAGAAAGGGAGAGTAAAAGAAATGACGAAAACAGAAGCATGGCTGGAGCAATCGTGGGAGCTGGCTTTGGACAAAACGCTTGCCTTGGCGGCAAGACTGGGAGACGCTTTTCCACATGTTGCGGAGGGTGGACGCTATGACAATCGTGAGGAAGCGTGGTGGACAGCAGGCTTTTATCCAGGGCTGCTATGGCTGGCAAATCGGGCCCGCCCTGACAGCGGAGCCGCCGGGATTGCGCAGCGGTGCGAGAGTCGTTTGGAAAACGTGCTCTATAACAGCGAAGCGGTAGACCACGATCTCGGTTTTATTTGGTTGCTCAGCGGTGTTGCCGCTTATCGGTCGACGGGGGATGCTGAGTCCAGAAGACGGGGACTGCTGGCTGCTAATCTGCTGGCCGCCCGTTTTAACGTGAATGGCCGTTTTATTCGTGCGTGGAACTTTCATTCGAAGGACATGGATACACGGGGCGTCGCGATTATAGACAGTATGATGAATCTTCCTTTGCTTTATTGGGCCTCGGAGGAAAGCGGAGATCCTCGTTTTGCTGCTCTGGCTGTGCAGCATGCGGATACCGTGGCGCGTGAATTTGTCCGTGCGGACAGCTCCATCGCACATGTGGTCGAATTTGATCCGGAGATCGGAAAAAAGGTCGCCGAGCATGGTGGGCAGGGGTTCGCTCCCGGCTCCGCCTGGGCACGTGGCACGTCATGGGCTTTGTACGGCTTTACGCTTTCGTACGGGTACACGCACGATGCGCGTTATTTGAAGGTAGCCGAAAACACAGCAGACTTTTTCCTGTCCCAACTGGGAGATGCTTGTCTGCCTGTGTGGGATTTTAGAGCACCAGAGGGACATCGCGGAGCATGGGATTCATCTGCTGCGGCCATTGCAGCAAGCGGTTTGTTGGAGCTGGCCAAATATTCGACGCGTGCGGAGCATTTCACCCAAAGGGCAGAATCCATCCTTATGGGCTTGCATCACACATGCACAGCGTGGGGCGAGGAGCACGAGGGCTTGCTGATGAACGGAACCGTACATTATCCTGAGCAAAAATACATCAACGTTCCCATTATTTACGGCGATTATTTCTTTGTAGAGGCTTTGGCAAAGCTACGCGGGGAGGAAGGCTTGTTTAGTGTTTGCTAAATGAACTGTGAGGCAGCGTGTATGTAATCTCATTTACATTACATATACGCTGTTTTTTTATGCACGAAAAGGCTGAATTTTATTCGCAAATTGACAAATATAGGCGGGTAGCCGTATGATATCTTTTTGGATACAGGAATAAACTGGATTTTAAATTACATAGGCAATTTGAATCTCATAGGCAAAAGGAGTTATACATCATCATGACAGCAGCAAGTGATAATGCAAGACGAATATACGGAGGATTTTGGATAAGAACAGCAGCGTTTGTGATGGATCTGTTCATTGTCTTTGTACTTGTTCTTTTAATAGGAGGAGCATTTAGTATTCCACTCCTTCTGGGCATAGAGGAGACTGGTTTCATAAAAGTGTTAATGATGTGGTTGCCGCTGATCTTGTGGCTCATAGTGCCATGGCTGTATTGTGTGTTTTGGGAGTCATCGAAGGTCAAAGCAACACCAGGAAAGCTTGTGTTTTCTCTAATTGTTGTAGACAAGGAAGGAAAGCGGCTTGCATTCTGGCACGCTTCCGGGCGTTATTGGATTAAAGTTATTTCTTTTATGATTGTTCATATTATTTACATCGTGGTTGCTTTTACTGCGAAAAAACAGGGAGTTCACGATCTTTGTGCCAATACCCTGGTTGTAAATAAAAAAGAGTTACAGCGAAATGAGCAGCAATCGTCTTTTCTTCCAGTATCAACGGATATCACCAATTTGTAAGGAAAACTTAAGTAGTCTTTGATTTTCAAAATAATGGGGGAACATGAATTCATGCAACAACGAAAATGGATGTTTTGTTTAGTTGTAGTCCTGCTGCTGTTCGTAGCGGTTGCGGGTTGTACGAATCAAGGACGCTCTGGGGAGATCAGCTCTGGAGATGCTAGAAAAGATCAGCCTGGAAGCACTTTTTTGGAGAACTTGCAGGCAGATCTGCCACAACCCACTGTGGGGCAATTTTCCACGCCCGAATTGGTGGTAGAAGCCTTTTTTGAAGCTGTAAATGATCATGATCTCGACAGCGCGTTGAAATGTTTCCCTATTATGGAAAAGTATCATGCGAATACGGTAGATAATCATTTCAGCCTGCTCCATACCTATGAGCTTCAGGCGGACGCTCCTATTACTTCTTTTGAAAGCCATAACTTTTTCAAAAACTTTTTGGGATATGAACAGTATTGGGAGAAATTTTATATGCTGCTGTTCCTTAATTCAAACCCGGATATCATGGGCAAACGTGTCGTCATGGGCGAAGCCAACGCCGCTACGGAACTGAAGAAAATCAAGGAAATGAAGGTGAGTAGCACATATTCCAAGCCTGAAATAGTTGCGATTCATAGTGAAAAGAATAAAAATGTTATGGAGCAAAGTATGAGTATTCAAGAAATACAGGTGCTTGAAGTTAAGCTTTATATAGATGGAGAAGAACAGAACCATGTATTAATAAGCGTGGGGAAAATCGGATCTAATTGGCGAATTTTGAACATGAGTTAAGGGGAACGAGCTTCTAATTAATGCATATTCTTCAATCCATAAGAAACCAGCTAATGCCTGCAATAGATTAGCTGGTTTCTTGTTTTTTTAATTTTGTTATGACTATTTATTTTTTTGTTATAAAATTAAATTTTTTATTTGTAAAATACCAATATAACGGTGGTGTGCAGCGTAGTGGAGGATTGGAATCTGGAGAAGCAAAGCGTTCGCCTTTGCCACGGGATTCTAACCTTGAAAAGGTTTATAAAAATCTGAGAATCCCGGGGCAACAGCGATCGTAGGATCAAATACTACACGGAGCGTCTCATTCAGACGAAAGCATGTGCCTTTATTTTCAAGGAGTCTCAAAGGAGTCTTTATACCAACATAAAAAATATAAGCTGCTCTTACAGTTTACATATTCCTTTTAGCTTGTTTTGCGTTATAATGAAAGGATGCACATTATGAACGAATTGGAGGCACAGCCCGATTGAGTACTTACCCTTTTGCCTTTGATCCGTCCAAGCCGTTTATTGAGCAGGCAAGTGACTGGATTGCGGATGTATTTTATGAAGTTTTGCCTGAAGTCGGCTTTGAGGTTCGGGATGAACAAATTTATATGGCATTTCAGCTGGAGCGTGCCTATAAGGAGAAAAAGACGATATTTGCGGAGGCAGGTGTGGGCACGGGCAAAACGCTGGTGTACCTGCTGTACGCCATTGCATATGCCCGGTACATGAGGAAACCTGCGATTATCGCCTGTGCGGACGAGTCACTGATCGAACAACTGGTAAAGCCGGAAGGGGATATCGCCAAGCTGGCACGGCATTTGAATTTGACGATTGATGCCAGACTGGGTAAGTCGCCGGATCAGTATATCTGCCTAAACAAGCTGGACGAGGCCCGTAGCGGGCTGGATGAGGATGCGGATGTCTTTCGTGATATTTATCAGGACTTGCCGGATTTCGTCCATTTTCCAGACACCTTGCAGTCCTTTACCCCTTACGGGAACCGCAAGGAATATCCCGAGCTGACGGATGGACAATGGAGCAGACTGGGCTGGGACGTTTTTCAAGACTGTCTCGTTTGTCATCAGCGCCATCGATGTGGGCAGACGTTGTCCCGTGATCATTACCGCAGAGCGGCGGATTTGGTCATCTGCTCGCATGATTTTTATATGGAGCATGTATGGACCTATGAAGCAAGAAAGCGTGAGGGTCAGCTGCCGTTGCTGCCGGAGCACAGCTCTGTTGTCTTTGACGAAGGACATTTGCTGGAGACGGCGGCACAGAATGCGCTCACCTACAAACTGAAGCATACACAATTTGAGGCGATTATCACTCGTCTGCTGGAGGGGGAAGTACGGGAATCTCTTGCCATGACGATTGAAGATGCAATCTCCCAAAGTGAGGCTTTGTTTGCTGCGCTTCAAAAGAACAGTCAACCTGTACAAGGTTCTGACCGCAAGGAATTTAATCTGAATGAGTCGCTGCTTCGAGAGGTGAACCGTTTTAGCGACCTGATCGGGACCATCGAAGAAGAGCTTGTATTTGAAAGCGGGTTATTTTCGTTGGATGAATATCAGCTCAAGATCGTGGAAGAGCATCTTGAAATGATCCAGACGGCCTTGGCCTTGTTTAAACGCCCTGAGCTGTTGATTTCGTGGGTAATTGAGGATCAGGACGGATTAACGCTCGTGGTTATGCCCAAAATGGTAAAGGAGATTCTCAAGGAACGAGTATTTGCCCAGCATATGCCAATCGTATTCTCGTCAGCTACCCTTTCCGTGGAGAACTCATTTGATTACATGGCTCACAGTCTCGGAATTGAAAATCCGCTGACATTTTCCGTCGCTTCACCTTATGACTATGCTGATCAGATGCAAGCGACTTTGTATCCATTGCAGCCGGAGCATCAGCCAATCGAGAGAGTGCTGGCACTGCTGGAGAAATCACAAGGCAGAGCGCTTATTTTATTTCCTTCACAGGAGGAGCTGGCTGTCTTCCAAACAGGCCTCGCCGCTTATCGGGAGGCATCTGCCTATCGTTTTCTGTATGAAGGCTCGGCGGAAATCAGCCATCTGATCTCGGCTTTTCAGAATGATGAGGAAAGCGTCTTGTGTGCTGTTACCTTATGGGAAGGCCTGGATATTCCCGGGCCGTCTCTGTCGCATGTCATCATCTGGTCGCTGCCGTTTCCTCCGAACGATCCTGTGTTTACGTCTTTACGCAAGGATGCGGCGGAACCATTTATGCAGATCGATATGCCTCATATGGCACTTCGACTTAGACAGGGCATAGGACGTTTAATTCGCTCACGCAATGATCGGGGCTGGATTTCTATCCTGGGCCAGGATTTGAATCGTCAAGAAGTACGCACTCAAGTTGAGCAGCTACTGCCTGCGGGCGTAGAATGCACAGTAATTGCTGGAAAACCGGAGGGAATGAAGATATGTTAAATTTTACATCGTACACGATGGAACAGATTAAAGACGCTTTTGGTATTTTGAGCGGGCAGCGGTATGAATTTATTATTGAGGTGGAAGTTGAGGAGGACGACGAGCTATACACCGAAAACGGACTGCATATCCGCGCCCTTTATTTGGTAGACGAAGAAAAGACGGGATTGCTGAAATATGAGTTGATTGAAAAAGTAACGAATCGTTACATTGATCTTGAACTCGAAGAAGATGAGCTGCAGGCCGTTGAGAACTTTTGCAAAGAGCATGTACAGGACACAACAGGTGAATAAAACGCTGTGGCTGCTGATGGTGATCGTCAGCGTATAGCCCCAAAATAACGGGATAGGTAAAGGAGCTCTGGTTTGACCAGACTCCTTTTTTTTATGCAATACGCGGGAGCATGTAAGTTGTAGTGATTTTGTGAATATAAAATTTGAATTTCATGCTTGAAAAAGAAAGCGCATTCAATTACTATGAATGTGTAACCGATACCACACTATTGATTGGATTCATTTTATAAGATTTTAACCTTGAATTTCTTTGTATATAGGCGATTTTTGGAAAATATCGATAAGTAGGTGCCATTTTAATGATATGAATGTGTTAACGGTTACACATCATATTCACGCAGGGGGGATTGTTATCGCTACCATTCGGGATGTTGCCAAACTGGCGAATGTGTCCGTAGCGACGGTGTCCAGATATCTTAATCAGAATGGATATATCAGTAAGGATGCAGAGGATCGAATTAAGGACGCGGTCGGTAAGTTAAATTACTCACCCAATACGATGGCCAGAGGTTTGGCGGGATATAAGACCAATACCATTGCCCTGATCGTTTCAGAAATATCGAATCCGTTTTTCTCTGCCTTGGCAAAAGCGGTCGAGGATACGGCGACCAAACTCGGGTATACGACATTGCTGGCGAACTCCGACAGAAACAGTTTGAAAGAGATTCGTTACATTGAGGCTTTGAAGAAAAGACATGTGGACGGCATTATTTTTGCCACACAAATGCTTGCCACGAACGAAATTAATGAGCTGCTGGGGGCCAAAATCCCGATTGTCTCGATTGACCGTGCATCCTCTGAACAGGCGGTGCACAACATATCCATGCTTCAGGTCAATCACTATAAAGGGGCAGTGATGGCTGTTGAGCATCTGTTATCGGTGGGCTGCAAAAATATCGCTCACATAAGCGGACCGGGAATTGTCATTCCCGCTAAAGACCGTCTGCAGGGATATATCGACACGCTGACCCGGTACGGGCGCTTTACCCCTTCGTATATCGTGGAAGGTGATTTCACGATGGAGAGCGGATTTAAGCTGACGCAGGATTTGCTCGCGCGTCACCCGGAGATTGACGGTATTTTCGCCACCATTGACCTTATGGCTATCGGGTCTTTAAAAGCGCTCCTTCGATCAGGGCGCAAGGTGCCGGAAGATGTGGCGCTGATCGGATTTGACGGCATTGAGATGACCGGGCTTACCGAACCGGAGATTAGCACCATTGCTCAGCCGATCTATGAAATGGGTGAACAAGCGGTATATCAGCTTATTCACCAGATTGAGGACAAGAGCAGTCCGATCCAGTTGAAGCAGCTGGATGTAAAACTCCTCGCAAGAAGCAGCACTACAGGTCTGCCCTGAGCGGTCTATAATTGCACAAAACATGTTGCGTCATTTGGACTTAAATTTTCGATCCTCACCCACTACACTGTGTTTAAGCAAGGTCAGCCCCGAGCCAAACGGTGAAATGGCTGAAGCAGCTCAGTTGTTACTGCGGGCAATGCTCTCAGGGAGGTGAGGATCGCACAGAAGCAGCCTGGTGTCAGAGCTATTCAAAATAATATGATCTCTAGGGGGATTATAAACGATGAAAAAACTAACTGTATTATTACTTACTGTATTTGCACTGACAATGATTTTGGCGGCCTGCGGCAATGGCGGCACCGCAACTTCCACTACGAAGACGGGGAACGGAAGCACGGCTCCGGCAAATGAAGGAGCATCGGACACAAAAACAGGGAAACCTAAGATAGCCGTCATTTTGAAAACGCTTAACTCTCCGTTCTGGACCCAGATGAGAGACGGAATCAAGAAAGAAGCGGACGAAAAGGGCTTTGATGTCGAAATTTTCGCTGCCCAGGACGAAACCGATTTGCAGGGTCAAGTAAAAATATTTGAAGACATTCTGAGCAAAGACTTTGACGGCGTGGCTGTGGCGCCTTTGACTCCGGTCAACATGATTCCTTCCATCGTTCAAGCCAATAAAAAGGGGATTTATGTCGTTAACATTGATGAGAAGATCAATATGAATGAGCTGAAAAATGCCGGCGGATATGTTCTGGCATTCGCTACCTCCGACAATGAGAAAATCGGGGCGCAAGGCGGTAAGGCTATTGTAGATGCGCTGGGTAAACAAGGCGGCGAAGTGGCAATCATCGAAGGAAAAGCAGGCAACGCATCGGGAGAAAGCCGCAAGAAGGGCGCAGAATCCGCTTTTGCAGCGGCTTCCCAAATCAAGCTTGTCGACAGCCAGCCGGCTGATTGGGACCGTCAAAAAGCGCTGGACGTAGCGGCTAACCTGCTTCAGCGTTATCCGAACCTGAAGGGCATCTATGCGGCTAACGACACGATGGCTCTGGCGGCGCAGCAAGCTGTTGAGAATGCAGGCAAAAAAGATCAGGTAGTGGTAGTGGGAACGGATGGCGATCAGGAAGCCCGGGATTCCGTCGCAGCCGGCAGCCTGTATGCGACAATCGCCCAGGACCCTGCCCAAATCGGAATCACTTCCCTTAACAAACTTATCGATGCGATTAACACAAAGAAGCAAGGCAGTGTTGATGCTGAACCGGAAACCGTCTGGATTGACGCTCAGCTGATCACGAAGAAGTAAAACTGTACAGAGAAAAGGACGGTGCCGGAGCGAAGCTGATATTCCGGTACCGGACCAATCTGGCGGAGTTCCCTGGGGAACACCGCTCCAGGAAGGAGAAACCGAAGTGGAATATCTTGTGGAGATGAAAAATATCGCAAAGCATTTCGGAGCCGTAAAGGCTTTGCAGGATGTGTCGTTGACACTGAAGCCAGGCGAAGTTCATGTACTGCTTGGAGAGAATGGAGCGGGCAAGTCGACGCTGATCAAAATTTTGTCGGGCGTATATGAACCGACCGAGGGCCAGATCGTCATTAACGGCAGCGAATTTAAAAAGCTGACGCCGAAGGAATCGACCGAACAGGGGATCAGCGTTATTTATCAGGAGCTGAGTATGATCGACGAGTTGTCCATCGCGGAAAATATCTTTGTGGGCAAGCTGCCCATGATCAAAAAGTTCGGCATCCCGGTCGTTGACCACAAGACGATGCATGCGCTTGCACAAATGATGATTGAAAGAGTTGGTCTGATATGTCCGGCTACCCGAATGGTGGAGACGCTATCCATTTCGGAGAAGCAGCAGGTTGAAATTGCAAAGGCAATTGCAGCGCGCGCCAAGGTCATTATCATGGATGAGCCGACCTCCTCGCTTACGATTGACGAGACGAACAAGCTGTTCGCAATCATCCGCCAACTGCAAAGCTATGGCGTAGGCATTATCTATATTTCCCACAAGCTTGAAGAATTGCTGGAAATCGGGGACAGAGTCAGCGTATTGAAGGACGGCAAGTATGTAGGCACACGGGATATCAAGGACGTTACGCGTGAGGATTTGATTACGATGATGGTGGGGCGTGCAGTCAGCGAACGCCACCTGAAATCGGAGGACAGTCAGCACAAAAATTCGGAAGTGATTTTGAAGGTGGAGCATCTGACCCGAAAAGACAAACGGGTGAACGATGTCAGCTTCGAGCTGCATAAAGGGGAAATTCTCGGCTTTGCCGGCTTGATCGGCTCCGGAAGAACGGAGCTCATGAATGCCATTTACGGAGCGGCACCAATACAAAAAGGGCGAATAGAACTGTTCGGCAAAGAAATCAAGGTCAAGGATCCATATCATGCCATCAAGCTGGGCATCGGACACGTAACGGAGGCACGTAAAGAGACGGGCTTTTTGAAAAACTTCGAAATCTGGAAAAACATCTCGATCTCCAAGCTGCTGAAGGAGTCAACCGCCGGAGGGACCTGGGGACTCGTAGACCACAAAGCGGAAATCAAATTGGCTGAACAATTCAAGCAGACAGTCAATATTAAATGCTCCAGTGTAGAGCAGAACATAACCGAGTTGTCAGGCGGCAACCAGCAGAAGGTGTTGATCGCCAAATGGCTGGCCGCCGGCTCACGCTTAATTATTTTTGACGAGCCGACCAAGGGAATCGATATCGGAGCCAGAGGCGAGATTTACAAGATCATGCGCGATCTGGCGGAGTCTGGTGTGGGCGTCATCGTCGTTTCGTCGGAAATGCCGGAGCTGTTGTCGGTATGTGATCGAATCGCCGTATTCCGGGAAGGCACCATTAACAAAACTCTACTGAATGAAGAGGCCACGGAAGAAAAAATCATGCTGGCCGCTACATCATAGTCAAGGAGCAAATATCTATGCAAAAATTCAACCTGATTTGGGAAAAGTACGGAACTTTCGGCATCCTGCTGCTGATTACACTGGGCTTGGGCATCGGCTCTCCCCAGTACTTTTTGACAACGAGCAATCTGACCCAGGTGCTGCTGCAGAGTGCGGTTACCATTTTGATTGGCGTTGGCGAATTTTTCACTATTCTAATCGCTGGAATTGATCTTTCTGTAGGCTCTATCATGGCGCTTACAGGTATGATCTCCGCCAAAATGATGATTGCGGGCGTGCCGTGGCCAGTTGCGATCCTCATCGGCGGCGTTGTGGTCGGCGGGACTTTGGGCTGCTTCAACGGATTTCTGGTGAATAAAACAGGTCTGCACCCTTTTATCATTACACTGGGGACCCTGGCGATTTATCGCGGGCTAACCCTGATCATCTCGGAGGCGGCGCCGGTGTTCGGGCTTCCCCAGGGCTTTAAGAGCGGCATTGCCGGCTGGCTCGGACCTGTTCCGATTCCGGTATTGATTGCCTTGATCGTAGCTCTTGTATTCATCTTTATTACGGTTAAAACCAAACTTGGCCGCAACATTTATGCACTGGGCGGCA
Source organism: Paenibacillus kribbensis (assembly GCF_002240415.1). Lineage (NCBI taxonomy): Bacteria > Bacillati > Bacillota > Bacilli > Caryophanales > Paenibacillaceae > Paenibacillus > Paenibacillus kribbensis. The sequence continues at coordinate 3,226,500 of NZ_CP020028.1, read as the reverse complement.
ACAGCCAGGCAGCCTGGTTCTCGGGAATCAACATCAAACGCCATACGCTGATCGTATTCGTCATTTCCGGAATTTGCGCCGGCATTGCAGGCGTTGTATTGACCGCTCGCCTGGGGGCAGCGGAACCGCTGGCCGGCACGGGCTATGAGACGCAAGCGATAGCTGCGGCCATTATCGGAGGCACCAGCTTTTTCGGAGGAAAGGGCCGAGTCATCGGGGTCGTCATGGGCGGACTGATCATCGGTGTGATTAATAACGGACTGAACATTTTGAGTGTACCGACCTACTATCAGCAAATCGTCATGGGCGGTCTGATTATCCTAGCGGTGTTCCTAGACCGTCTCTTCGGAAGTAAAAAACTGGCAGCCTAACAGACAGGAGTGAAAAAAACGATGAAAAAGCATTTATTTTCCCCATCCCTAATGTGTATGAACCTGATGGATATTGAAAACCAGCTCAAGGTGTTGAACCAAAGAGCGGATATGGTGCACATAGACATTATGGACGGTCACTATGTCAAGAATATTACGCTTTCCCCCTATTTTATGGAGCAGATCCGCGAGTCTTTAACGATACCGATGGACGTGCATTTAATGGTCGAAAAGCCCTCCGAATTTATCAAAATGATTATTGATGCAGGTGCCACTTACATCAGTCCGCACGCCGAGGTCATAAATAGTGAAGCCTTCCGTATGATTGATACGATCAAGAGTGCCGGTTGCAAGGCGGGAATCGCGCTTAATCCGGCAACACCGCTCAGCCACATCCAGCATTACATTCACCATTTGGACAAAATCACCTTCATGTCGGTTGATCCGGGATTTGCCGGACAGAAGTTCATTCCGGAGGTTCTTGACAAGATTCGTGAAGCGAGGGCGCTCAAGGAAAAGCATGGCTATAACTATCTGATTGAAATCGACGGCTCCTGCAATGAAAAAACATTTAAGATACTGGAAGAGGCGGGAGTCGAAGTGTTTATCGTTGGAACATCGGGCCTGTTCAACCTCGATAGCGACCTGAACAAGGCATGGGACCAAATGATGGAGCATTTCAATTCCCAAGTGAACGCCGAAGTCTGAATACCTAGTAAAGGGAGTGGTTAAATGTCATTGGATGAGCGCAGTTCCAATATATTGACCAAGCTGCTTGGTTCCAGCTCCCATATTTCCATAAATGAGCTTACCTCTGCTTTTCAGGTATCCAAACGCACGATATATTATGACATCGAGAAAATCAATGATTGGTTGAAGGACAACAAGCTTTCTCCCGTTTATTATGTGCGCTCGGCAGGATTTCATCTCGATGAGGATACAAGAAAAAAAGCACCGGACAAGTTCAGCAATATCCAGCAATGGAATTATGAGTATTCACAGAAGGAGCGCAAAGCGCTGATCGCGGTCTATATTATCGGACGAGAAAAGCGGGTGCAACTGGAGGATCTTATCAACCGCACGCGGGTCAGTCGCAATACGGCAATTGAGGACCTCAAGCTGCTGAGAAGCGAGCTGCAGGATTTTCAGACTACGCTGTTGTGTGAACGGCATACGGGCTATTACATGAAGGGCTCAGAAGAAAATATTCGCAAGGCGCTTACTCATTACCTTTCCCAGTTAACGGTTGATCTGGAATGGAGCAAGAGCTTGTTCAGCGCGGATGACATTCAGCTGGACCGGCAGCCTGCTTACGGATTGTTCGAGATCGAGCAGGTGAAAAGCATTTATCAATCATTGACATTGTACGAGCGTACCCTCAAGATCCGGTTTGCAGATGACACGCTGCGGAATCTGAGCATTCAACTATTTTATTTTCTTAGAAGAATGCTGCGGCGGCGAAACGTTAAGGTGGACACTCAGCTCAAAGAAACACTCAAGGATTCGGCTGCGTTCAGCGCCGCCAGCAAGACGGTTGTTCCTGCACTGGAGCGCCTGTCGGATCTGCCAGTTCCCAGTGATGAAATCTTTTATTTAACGATGCATCTGCGGGATGCAAAATTGCATGAAATGAAGCAATCCCGCAGAGACTCCTCTTCCTATGAGAAAATCAGGGATATCGCGAGGCGGATGATTGATGACTTTCAGCAGCAGGCCTGTATCGTGTTTCAGGAGCGCGCAGGGCTGGAGGAGGGATTGACCGTACATCTTCAATCCGCTTATCACCGGATTCAGTATAATCTGGATGCTCCTAATCCCTTGAAAGAAATGATTCAGGAGAAATATAAGGATGTTTATGTATTCACCTTAAAAGTAGTGCATCATTTTGAAATCGAAGCGGGCGTACATCTTGATGAAGATGCGGTAGCCTTTATTGCGATGCATTTCGGTGGATGGATGAAAAGAGAGGGCATCCTGTTTCTGTCGCGGATCACGGCAGTTGTCGTTTGCGCCAGCGGTATTGGAACGTCGCAAATGCTGAAAAAGCAGCTACAGGAGCTTTTTCCGATGATCGACTTTATAGAAACGATGGCCATCTGCGATTATGAGACGGCTATGCCACAGGTGGATTTTGTATTCAGCACTTCACCGCTTAGAAGCGGCGGCAATGAGGTGTTTCTCGTAAGCCCGATTTTGAGCGAAGTTGAAAAGATCAACCTACTTAAGAGAATCTATGCCAAATTAGGGGCTTATGACCATGTAGGCCAATCCATTGAGGGATTGATCAAGATCATCCGCAAACATGCCCTTATCCGCAATGAAGAACAGTTGTACGGGCAATTGCGGGATTATATGGCCCGCCAAGACTGGATTCGAATCGACCAGGCGCCGCGTCCGATGCTGAACGAGCTGTTGACGCCGAGCCGGATTCAACGGATGGATCGCGTGGGCAGCTGGGAAGACGGGGTTGCTGCCGCGGCCTGGCCCTTGCTGAAGGAGGGGGCCATTGCTGATTCCTATATCGAGGCAATGGTTGAGAACGTGAAGCAGCGGGGGCCGTATATCATTATTGCGCCGCTAGTAGCGGTTCCACATGCCAATCCCCTGTCCGGCGTTCATAAAACGGGGATCAGCCTTCTGGTATTGAAGGAGGGAATAGCCTTTTCAGAACAGCCGGAGCACGAGGTGCGGCTCATCTTTACACTGGCCGCGATGAATAATGAAACCCATCTTAGAGCCTTGTCCCAGCTCACCTCTCTGTTGACCGACGAAGGCAACATTGAGAAGCTGTTCCGCTCGCAATCCACTGAGGAGATTATGGAGATCATCCTGCGGTATTCCGTATAGAAAGAGCAAATTAAGATACTATTCAAGTTACTATCAAGAGAGACAGGAGCCATTTGTATGAGAGCGATCGGGAGAGACCTCGCAGCGTTTCAAGGCAATTCGGATGGGAGATGCTAGCGTATGGACAGCAATGAACGTATACAAGGGGGATACACCATCGGAATCGATATTGGCGGAACGAATTTTCGTATCGGACTATTGTCCGAGATGGGGGAGCTGCGCCATTTTCATATCGAGAGCAGCCGTTTGTTATATGCAGAAGGGGAGCCCCAGGATAATCTGCGGAACTATATTACTTCTTATATTCAAAAGCATCCGGAGGCAGAGATTAAGGGGATCGGCATCGGCTTTCCATCCGTGGTCAGCAAAGACAAGAAGACCGTATATTCGACGCCGAATATTGAAGGCTTCAATCAGGTGAATGTCGTTGATCCGCTGGAGTCGGCGCTGGCCATCCCTGTTTATCTGGATAATGATGTGAATTTTCTGCTGCTGACCGAGATCGTCGCGCACAAGCTGGAACGGCGAGGCATTGTAGTAGGCTTTTATCTTGGTACAGGCTTCGGCAACTCGATTTATTACGAGGATCACTTCATTGCCGGCAAGCATGGATCGGCAGCAGAGCTGGGACATGTTCCTGTGCTGGGGCGGCAGGATTTGTGCAGCTGCGGCAATCCGGGCTGCATAGAGCAGTATGCCTCGGGCAAGCGGCTGCGCGAGCTGCATGAGCTTCATTTTGCCGGAACTCCGTTTGAGGATATTTTCGTGAAGTATGGAAGCCATGAGATTATCCAGGATTTTCTCGAAGCGGTGGCGGTGGTGATAGCCACAGAAATCAATATACTGGACCCGGATTACATTGTGTTGGGCGGCGGCGTACTGCATATGTCGGGATTTCCGAAAAAAGAGCTTGAGGCGAAAATATACAGCCACGCCCGCAAGCCCTTTCCCGCTGAGGGACTGAACTATATTTATGCTAAGGACAACCAGGAGGCCGGAGTCATCGGCGCCGGTTACCGCGCCTGGCGGGGGAATTCCCCGGCGCTTATAAAGTGATATTACGAAGAGGTCTATTCCGCTGGTCTGACCAGACTGGCAAATAGCCCTCTTTTTTCTTTTATTAGTTCAATCTTTGCATAAAGAAGTGTGGGGGATATTGTAGGCCAACTGGATGATGGAACACGTCAGGTAGCGGCCATACCGAATCTGCTTGACCTGAACGCCATCAAGCGTGTCTTGGCGCAGCATTTGCAGGCCTGAGAAGATTGACAAATGCTCCGATTACACATAAAATCTTATTGCACAAATACACACCGTATTACTTTGTTTTCCGGGAAAAGAAGTAAACTTTTCCGGCAATACCCTGCTATTTTTTTACCATTGGTTTATTTAGGATTCGCCATTAAAAGGAGCTTGAAAATTATGAATGTATATCGCAACACCCTTGAATTAATCGGACGCACGCCATTAGTGGAGTTGAACAGCTATTCTCTTCCGAGGGGAATTCGTCTGTTTGCCAAGCTGGAGTTTATGAATCCGGGCGGTAGTGTGAAGGATCGGGTGGGTAAGGCTCTTATTGAAAAAGCATTGAAGACAGGTCAGCTGAAGCCAGGCGGGACTTTAATTGAAGCAACAGCAGGCAACGCAGGCATCGGCCTGGCTATGGCGGCGCTTCATTATAACATTTCGGTTATTTTTGCTGTGCCTGAAAAGTTCAGCCAAGAGAAACAGGATCTGATGAGGGCGCTGGGTGCGCGTATCGTTCATACTCCGACAAGTGCGGGGATGAAAGGGGCCATCGAGAAAACGAAGGAATTGGCTGCGGAAATCAAAGATGCATACTTGCCACGTCAATTCAGCAACCCGGATAATCCAGAGGCATATTATACGACAATGGGCCCTGAAATTTGGAACGATCTGGACGGTAAAGTGGACGTATTTGTGGCAGGAGCAGGCTCGGGGGGCACATTTATGGGAACCTCGCGTTATCTTAAGGAGCAAAATGCAGCTATTAAAACGGTCATTGTGGAGCCGGAAGGGTCCATTTTGAATGGCGGCGAGTCAGGTCCGCATAAAACGGAAGGAATCGGCATGGAATTGATCCCCGAGTTTATGGATAAAGGGTATTTTAATGCCATTCATACCATTAGCGACGTGGACGCATTCAACCGGGTCAAGGAACTGGCGGAGCGTGAAGGGATTCTCGTCGGCAGTTCCTCCGGTTCAGCCCTGCATGCTGCTTTACTGGAAGCAGAGAGCGCACCGGATGGTGCACATATCGTTACCATTTTCCCGGATAGCAGCGAACGTTATCTGAGCAAAAAAATATATGAAGGCGGGATATAAAATGAAACGTAAAACAAAACTGATTCACGGCGGGCTACCTACCGATCCTCATACTGGCGCGGTTAACGTTCCTATTTATCAGGTAAGCACCTATGAGCAAGAGGAAATCGGCGTTCATAAGGGCTACGAATATTCGCGTACAGGCAATCCGACCCGGTTTGCGCTGGAGGAGCTGATCAAGGAGCTGGAGGAAGGCAAACGCGGTTTTGCTTTCGGTTCCGGTATGGCAGCGATTCATGCGGTATTTTCCTTGTTTAAAGCAGGGGATCATATTTTGCTGACTGATGATGTATACGGAGGCACCTATCGTATCGTAAGCAAGGTGCTCAGTCGGATCGGGATCGAGTCCACATTCGTGGATACGACAGACCTTGAGGCCATTTCTAAAGCGATCCGTCCAAATACGAAGGCATTGTATGTGGAAACGCCAACGAATCCGCTGTTGAAGGTTACAGATATCCGCGCAGTTTCGGAGTTGGTGAAAAAGCATGAGCTCTTGTTGATTGTGGACAATACCTTTGCCACGCCTTATTGGCAGACGCCTATTACACTTGGAGCGGATATCGTCATTCACTCTGCCACCAAATATTTGGGCGGGCATAGCGATGTTGTAGCCGGGCTGGCCGTAGTAAACAGTGAAGAGCTGGGCGAGCAGCTTCATTTTCTGCAAAACGCCATTGGCGGTATTCTCGGCCCGCAGGATTCCTGGCTATTGATCCGTGGCATCAAAACACTGGGTCTGCGTATGGAAGCGATTGAGCAAAATGCGAAGGGAATAGCAGCCTTTTTGGAAAAGCATCCAAAGGTCAGCAAGGTGTACTATCCTGGGCTGGCAAGCCACGCGCAGCATGGGCTGTCCAAAACACAGGCTGACGGCTTTGGCGGCATTATTTCCTTTGATGTAGGCAGCGATGCCAATGCAGCTGCATTACTGAAAAAGGTGAAATATTTTACGCTGGCTGAGAGCTTGGGGGCAGTAGAAAGCCTGATCAGCGTTCCAGCACGTATGACCCATGCTTCTATTCCGGCAGAACGCCGTGCAGAGCTGGGCATTACGGAAGGTTTGGTGCGGATTTCTGTGGGGATTGAAGATCTGGAGGATTTGATCGAAGACTTGCAGGCAGCATTGTAGGGCCAAAAAACGTAAAGATTAAGAGAGGTGGCTGAGGCTGCCTCTTTTTTGTCCAAAAACGTTGCTTTCCCTCAAAAACCGAGTATAATACTCGGTAATAGAATATATCATAAGGAGAGAGAGCAGATGCGACGGGCAAAAACACACAGTTACCTGCAGGTAGATGACTATTTGGATCTTCTTAATTATGCGAAACAATTACATGATATAAAGTGGCAACAAGAGCTCAAGGAAGCCTTGCAGCATCATTTGCAGGAAAACGGCAAGGAGACTAAGGATTCTAAAATTAACGCGCTATGGCGGCATTTTGACCAGATTAACGACAGGCTGCTGGAGCTATTTGATCTTTTACGAAATAGTAAAAACGCGGCGGAGCGAAACTCGTGGAGCGAACAAATTTGGGAGCTGAAATTGGAGCAAATCAAGTTGGAAAAGCAAATACAAGCGAGCTATTCACATTTATAAACATCAGCATAGAAGGTTATGAGCAGACAAAAGTCAACTAAATATAGAAATTTTAATAACGAAGTGAAGCACGCTGCTTTCTTCGTTTTTTGGTTTATACACCGCTTCTTTTTTTGGAAAAAACAGAGGAGTAAACAGAGATGATAACGAATAGTTTTATATAGTTGTTTTAAGTGTTAACGGAAAAATTTCCGGAAGAATATCGCGGCTACGTCTTTCGAGGAAACAAAAACCTGGAGGGGGAATGTTATGAGGTTCACGCATCTGGAAAAAGCAACAACTGTGCTGTCGGATCATCCGGTTCGTTTGACGTCTGCTTATGCAATCGGTCCGGTCGAGCTGCCGGAAAATTGCGGTGTGGGCAGGGAATGGTCGAATTATTTCACCCATGAAGACTGGAATTTGGAAAGGGCATGTGAAGAGGGACTGGAGCTTTCAGCCGGGGGAAGGGCAGCCTGCCGATTATTAACCGAACTGGACCCCCGGAACGCGGAACTGAATTTAGGGGTTTTCCCACCTTTGGCCGAGCAAGAAAGGCTTTTGCTGGTTTCCAACCTTCGTTGTATGACAGCACAGGAAGTCGTTATCAGACCGTTTGAAGGGACAGGACAAATTTGGATAGACGGCATGCTGTTATATGCGGAATCCGGTCCTTTTCGCTTGCATCTGGAGGAAGGCGATCACACAGTGATCATCATCGCAGCGTTTATTCCCGATGAAGCCCGTTCTATTCGTATTAGCGGAAATCAGATATGCGATCATCCAGATGTGGCAGAGCTGCAGCGTGAATTTGTAGAGCGCAATATACGTTTTCATATGGCTTGGCTAGAGGTTGAGAAAAGTGCGGAGAGGGAGGGGGAAAAAAGTCCGATCTCGTTTTATTTGCTGCGTAAGGATCGCGTAGATCTGCCTGCAGATCAAACGGTATGGATCGAGGTAACGAATGATGCAGGAACGAAGCTGGATCGGTTTCAAGCGACCTGGGAGCAGGAGCAAAGGTATGCCTGGGATGAGGAAATGACCGGGAACACAGGGATGCTGCATTTTACGGTTGCATATCACGATCATGAGGCAGGAGAGCACCATTTTGTGTACTCGGTACTTGTACGTCCTTTGTCTGCCGTTGTGCAGGGTTTGCAGGAAGAGTATGACCACTACAAGCAGGCTCACGTCAGGGATGCTCTCAATCTCAATGCTGCACGAAAAATACAGATAGAAGGTCTGCTGGAGGAACTAAAAAGGTTAACGGCTTTGCCGGAAGATCCTTTTGAAATCTGGGACTATCGGGTTGTGCGTGAATATATCAAGCTATTAAAACAAATTTTCACATATGGATGTGCCGAACAGTCTCAGCATTCATTCTCACTTCAGGAGCAAGACATCTTTGTATCTCCTGACGGGATTGGCGAAGGCTTTTTTGTCTCCCGCTTGGATAACAGCTTACAGCGCTATACCATACAGCTTCCAAGAAGCTTCTCGCCAGAACGACAGTACCCCTTGATTGTCCTGATGCCGGGCAAGCGGTATGAGCTGGGTCTGCCTGATTTCCAGCAACGTGATTTTGGGCGGGGCTGGGAGGAAGAGGCGATATTTGTTACTTTTTCGTGTCGTGGCGTAACGTTGGGCAGTTATATTGGCGAAGCCGCTTTCCTGGAGGCGTTGGATGTCATTCTGCAATCGTACCCGGTGGACGAAGACCGAATTTATCTGACAGGTTATTCTAACGGCGCTTATGCGGCCTGGGCGATGGCACAGGCGTATCCTTCGCGTTTTGCAGCTATTGCTGTAATCGCAGGTGCGCCGCATCCAAAGCAGCTAATGAATCTGTCAAATTTGCCTATATTGAACATCGTTGGCGAGCAGGATTATCTGTTTGACCAGGCGTATACGGCTCCTGCAACTGAGCTTGCATCCAGCCATTTCAAAGGTGTAGTGGAGCATTGCTCTAATCACTGGGACACACATGAGCTGAGGCTTCTGGACGGTGTGATGGGCTGGCTTATGCAATGGAAAAGAGATGTCGCACCTCAGCGTATAGCCTACCGGACAGAACGGGGCAGACATAATCGTGCCTATTGGCTGGAACTGGCGAAAATGGATGAACACGAGGAATATGCTGAGCTGCACGGTGAAATGAGCACAACAGGCGAATTGGACATTACGGCCGTTCATGCTGACGAATTTATCATTCATCTTTCTCATGAAGTCATGGCTTTGGAACTGGTCCAGGTACGTATCGGAGCTCGTATTTTCGTTTTGGATCTGCTGGAATACAGTCGCTTTCGCTTTGTTAGAATGGAGTCACAGAAGCGCCCCTCGCCCGAATACCGTTTAATTGCTGAACGGGGGAGAGGAAGCGATGTAAGCTCTGCAATAGAAACAGAGACCGAGCAGGGAACAAGTGGGATAAAAAGCGCAGGAAGAAATGCTCGGAGCCACGGTATGGGCGTGCTTGACGTTTATATGGATCGTCTTCATATTGTCCTTCCATCCAGCTATGCTACACCGGAGGAAGAGCAGGCGATGAAACGGACAGCGAACGCCTTGGCCAGTCCGCGGACAGCGACTTGGAATCCCTATATTGGTGTCCATTATCCTGTTGTGTCTGCTCATGACATTTCGGAGGAAGAGCTGGCTGACAGTAACGTGATTTGTATCGCTTCGGGCTTGACCAGACATGAGCTGCTTCAACGATACCAGGAAGATTTGCAATTCGTATGTACGGAGGAAGGGTATACGCTGGGCGGTGATTTTATAGCAGGGGAATATTGTCTGTCATATATTCAGCCTAGTCCTTGGTCTGCACACCGACAAATGCTTGTCGTAGCGACCAATTCACCACGGATGCTAGGCAAAAACCTGTTTATGCGCAAGCTGATCATGCCCGGCTATTTTAACGGTTTGCACCCGTATTTGAATAAGGAAATTATTGTATATGACAGTAAGGGTGTGCGTGCTTTTAATTTTATATCCAATCAGCATGACACATATATCCTATAAAATTCCAAAATTAAAACCGTCTGGAGGCACGTTGGTGATCCTGACGGTTTTTTTCTGATTTATTGCAGTGATTTGCAATCGATATGACGTCATATATAAAAGGGCGTTGTAGCAGGTTAGCTTTTATATTGCTCCATCAGGTACATGATCTTCACCTCATCGGCCAAATCTCCGAAGGGTTCTAACGGATTTTCCTGAATGATATGATATAATCGTTGGACTCTTTCCTTGGGTAGCTTGCGTACATATCTGGAAATAAATGCGGCATGGGTGACTACGTAACGCTTTTTGCGGACAGCCGCATTGGCTACGCGGACGAGAATATCCTCGCCTCCTGCCATTTCCAGAATGCGACGCTCATAAAAGGTGACATATCGGAATGTTCGATCCTTGATCAGCTCACGATTTAATCTAGCAATTTCTCCGATATATCTGACCATAAGCGGTTCAAAGCTTTTGATCAGGAGAGGATCGAGGATCAACTCCATATCTTTGCGCAGAACAAAGGATTGCAGCAGGGCAACCTGCTGGAGCCTTATCCGGTCGTTGTGAATGAGAACAGCAATCTCACGCAGCATCTCATAGGAGACACGCTCACTGAGCTGTCGCAGGGCAACCGCGTTTTGATGATTGACGCCCAGTCCCTCATGGATCTGTGAAATGCGTCCTCTGAACAGGCGTATAAGCTGTCTGCGCTTTTCAAAAGGATAAATACGCTGCTGCAGAAGCACCAACGGCAGCAGGAGGAGTGCACCGACAACACCGCTCAGAAGCATTTGCTGTGTTGAGTGACCAAAAAAGACAGCAGCGGCCAACAGCATGATGCCAACGGCGAGGTCTTTACGGAAATAACGTCTGGCACTGAGCTTGGCGTATTGCTCTACAGGAACCAGCGTATCCCGATCGCAGGATGTACATTTTTCTTCCCAGAGGGCGGTGAATTGTCCGCAATGCCTGCAGATTCTCAGCTTTTGGAAGGCATGCTCCGTGCGGGTGAATGGACGGAATTGTACAGCCTGTTTGGAGCTATTCATTGCGTTCACTTCTCCGGTTCAGCAGTGCCAGCAGCTCGGTGTCGATTTGCGTAATCAACGGAGCACGTTTTTTATGTATATAGTAAATGATTAATTTAATGGCGACAAAAAGAAACAAAATCGCCAGACATCCGTATGAGATCATAGTGTACTTCCTCTTTCTGCTTGGATTTTGACTTTGATATTTTACATGGGCAGGTTTCACTGCTGTCATTTTTGTCGTATAAAGGAGAAGGCTGGTGCCCGATTGCCCTGGTTGGGGTATAATTATATCATTACTGCAGGATATTGGTAAAATCTCGCGGTATAACAGGCTTTTTGGCGGTATTATGACCATTCAGGCAGTATTTTCAGCTGGCACTCATGTAAAACTCATTATAATTTAATAGTAGGGGAGTACAACTGTAATTTAGAGTGAAAAGTTTCTAGAAATGAGAATTAAACCGGCAAAGGGGTACAAGCGATGTTGAGTAGAGACAGAAAATGGTTTTTGGTCATCGGAATCATATGTGCAATGATCATGACTTCGATTTCGGCATGGCAGCCACAGACGGCGAATGCCGCTTCACCCTCTGCCTCCAAGGTAGATGCGGTGCTGGTTGTCGATGTAAGTAATTCTATGAACACCAGTGATCCTGGGAAAATTGGCAATGAAGCCATGAAAATGTTTATTGATATGCTGTCGACGCAAAACGACAAGGTTGGGATCGTAGCATATACGGATGTTGTACAGCGCGAAAAAGCCTTGCTTAATATCACGTCTGAAGCGGATAAGCAGGAATTGAAGGCATTTATTGACGGGCTGAACCGGGGGGCGTATACTGACACCTCCGTAGGCGTCAAGGAAGCGATCCGCATTTTGCAGGATGGCAAAACAGCCGGACATGCGCCTATGATCGTTATGCTGGCTGATGGCAACAACGATTTTAATAAAACGACAGGCAGAACCGAAAGCCAGTCCGAACAGGATATGGCGAAGGCTGTAGCCGAAGCTAAAAATAGCGGTGTTCCGATCTATACCATCGGTCTCAATGCAGACGGAAAGCTGAATAAAAACAAACTCGCCGACATTGCGCAGCAAACGAGCGGCAAGTCCTTTATTACAAGCTCGGCGGATGATCTGCCGAACATTTTGAGTGAAATTTTCGCCAGCAATTTGAAATTGAAGGTTGTGCCCTTGCAGTCCATTACGGCGAACGGCAACTATCAGGATGTTACGGTAACCGTACCGAACGATAGCGTGCTGGAGGCCAACATTTCGATTATGTCCTCGAAACCGGTGGATGCAAGACTGATAGATCCGTCGGGCAACACCAAGCCGATTCCTTCAAGCGATGTACTGTTGTCCAAGTCGAAAAGCTACTCGCTGATCAAACTGCTCAAGCCTGTAGCTGGCGACTGGAAGCTCCAGGTCAAGGGAGTCCGGCAGGATCAGATCGATATTAATCTGGTATTTAACTATGATTTGGAATTGAAGCTGGACGCACCGCCTGCCCAATCGTACAAAAAAGGTGACTCGGTTCAAATTCGTTCCTATCTGACGAGTAATAACCAGCAGTTTCAGGATCAGGAATTATATGCGAATATGAATGCTGTTCTGAAGGTCAAGGACCTGGATTCCGGGACAACGAATGAGGTGTCGCTAACCAATGCAGGCGATGCTTTTACCGGCTCTTACACGATTCCGGATGAGCATGACTATGAACTAAGTGTCAGAGCAGAAGAGAAGAGCTTTTACCGTGAAACCCAGCCGATAACCATCAGTGCTAAAGCAGGAGCGGGCAGTGGCACGAATACAGGTACAACTCAAACGGCAGCACCTGCCGAAAAGTCCAACCTGCTGCCACTCATTCTTGCAGGACTGGGATTGCTTGTTCTGCTGATTGCCGCATTTTTCATCTGGAAGGCTGTCAAAAAAGCCAATCGTGGTTTTGTCGGCCAAATTGTACTGGAAATCCGGGATGAAAATACCGGTGAAAAAACGTATCCGCAATACAAGAAGCTGAACACCTTCCGGGGCAAATTCAATCTGCACCAGTTGCTGCAACTGGCACCGGAATTTTCCGGAACCGACAAGGTGGTGTTCACGCCAGCCAATCAGGATCGAATCATGGTGCGCAGCACCCCGGAGATTACGATTGAAAAATCCGGACGCGCTGTAGACACAGGCAGCGGTCTTGAACTGAAAAACGGTGATCGTCTGACGATCCCGCTGGCTAGTGTGGACAAAACCATTTTGCTGGAATTCATTTCAGTGAACAGCTAAACGAACCCTTAGGAGGTCAAATCTATGAAACCCGTAGTTAGAGAGCATATTCAACAATTAGACGTATCACTCGGTGGGGGAATCGTAAGCGACAAGATCAGAGTAGATACCATTGATAATCCTATATTAATTATCGGACTTGGAGGTACGGGGATCGATGCCCTCCTTCGCTTGAAATATCAAATTAACCGCAGATTCAAGCTGCCGGCAGATCCAATTTCCAAGAAAAAGAGCGAAAAGCCGGACAATGTGGAATTTCTCGCTTTTGAAACGAATGAGCAGGATCGCAACAAAAAATACAAGGGCATTGGGCTGGACCCGATCAATGAGTTTGTACTGCTGTCCAATGCTGAAATCGGCGGATTGCTGCAAAATCGCAGCATTCTGGAGCCGTACATTACTGACTGGCTGTCTCCCGAACTGAGCATTACGGATGGAATGAACGGAGCCGCAGGGGTACGTCAGGCTGGACGCCTGCTGCTGTTCACCAAAATCAATCAGGTCGTACAAAGCATTGACAAAAAAATCAAAACCCTGTCGGAAGGCACCAACAAGAAGCTGATGGTGTTCCTGCTGTCCGGTTTGTCCGGCGGTACAGGAAGCGGCACCTTCCTCGATATCTCCTATATCGTCCGGGGAATTATTGAACGTGACTACGGCTCCGCAGGTGTAGACCGTGTGAATACATTAGGTTATCTGTTTACACCGGATATTAACCTGGCCAACAAGAGCCTGAGCGAGCATACACGTGAATATATAAAAAAGAACGGCTATGCCGCACTAAAAGAGCTGGACTACTGGATGAATGTGGATAGTCGCGGTGAACGCTTTAAGCAGCAGTACGGTAACATTTTGACCGTAAACTCGCCGTTGCCGCCGTTTAATCTGTGTCACCTTATTTCGGCCACGAATACGGAAGGCAAGCTGCTGGAAAATGCTTATGATTATTGCATGAATGTCACCGCCGAGAACATCACCAACTTTATGGCGAGTGAGGAAAAACAGTCGGGCGAAGAGTTCGCCATCCATGACTATATCAGCAACATTCGTACGAACATTGCACAAATGAATAAGACCTACCCGGCAAACTACGATTACAATATTATCGGGGCTTCCTCGGCAGTGCTGCCGATGGAGGAAATGACCACGTATCTGGCTTACCGGATGTTTGGTAAAATGTCCAAAATGTTCGAGCAGGCGCCGAATCAGGAGGACGTAGAGAAGTTTGCCCGCAAGCTCGGCGTGGATCTGGACAGCATGATCAAAAACTTTGAATCACGTGTACCAGAGCCACTGCCGGGATTTGAAAATAGTGAACGACTCAGCTATAGCAATGTTGTGAAAATGCAAGTTGTCAATATGGACACTGAGCTGGAGCAGACGTTCCTGACACGTGCCCGTGAAGAATATATCAAAGCAAAGAAACAGCTTCCAGGCGAGATTACGGGGCAGTTTACAGATCAGATCCGCCGGATGTTCCTGCATCCCGAGCAAGGACCGTTCTATGTATCCCGTATGATTTATACGGAAAAAGGATTCAGCTTGCTGAAAATGCTGCTTTCTTATATTGAGGTGTTGAGAGAATCCCTGCACCGTATTCCTACGGATATTGAATGGGCGCGGGAGCAGGCGAATGAGAAGCTGGGCGATGCCAAGAGCGCGTTTGTGTCCAAGGATAAAAAGAAAAATGCATATATTGAAGCAAAAATCAATGAATATTGGCTTCGGGCCGATGTGGAGCGTACAGAGCAGCTTATTGAATTTTATGAAGACCTGTATGACTTGCTAAATAAGGAAAACAACCGCATTTATAATGTATTTACTGAAATTTTGAACGCACTGAGTGCCATTTTCGAAAAGAATGGCGATTTGCTGATCAATGGCGAGGAACAGTCCGATCATAAAGGCAACAAAACGTACTATTGGAATCTGGTAAGCGTCCCGGATATTTCCGAAGTCGTGACCAAGCTGCTGGATAAGCGTAACGGTGATGATTTGATTCGTGATTTTGCCCAGGAATTGCTGGAAAATTCAGATCAATGGGTGAAAGATCAGGATATGGACATCATCAGCTCCATCTCCAATTTCTTGACCGAAAAGTTCGGTGATCTCATTACCCGTTCCATGGAGGATTTCCTGGTCATGAAATACGGGCAGGATGAAGCAATTGAAAAATTCGTGGAGCGCTACATTGCGAGCAAGCTGGATGAGGAGGCTGTACCTGTCTTCCATCTGAGCAACAGCTCTGGTAATTTGTACTTCCCGTCATGGGGATTTGTATCGGTACCTGTGCAGTCACCTAACATTTTGAAGGGTGTTCGCAATTATCAAAATAATGCGATTGGCAAATCGCACTTTACGATTAAAGAGAGTGAAGTCCGTAACCGTATTTTCTGGCTCAATACGCGCAATGGCGTCCCGCTGTTTGTATATACGCCACTCAAAGTGTATGAAGAAAGCTATGAAAAAACGATTCTTGACCGCGAAGGTATTGGCCGCCATTTGGTACAGACAGGTCAGAATAACTGGACCAATCTGCCTTCGCCAATTCCTGAAAAATCATGGGGCGAAACCTATGTCAATCCGCGTGTGCAGGCTTACAATGCCCGTATCCGAAATGACTTCGACCATGCGAAGTCACTTGGTGTTATCCGTGAGAAGGATGTCGATCAGAATACGAGCAGCCGCTTTACCGTGCTGCGTTCACGTGCGCTGGATCTGAATGCGCTGTTGGCAGGCTACGATATGCGTTTGCAGGAATCCAAGCCAAATCTGGGTGAGGTGAAGAGAGCATGGTCTGAGCTGAAACGTCTACTGGCTGAAGGATTGGATCAGACGGGAAGCAAAGACATCTTTGGCAGCATCAATGAAGACATGGCCAAGGAAAACCTGATCCGTTCACCGGAGCTTACGCAGGTGGTTCGTGAAGAACTGGCGAAATATACTGAAATCGAAGCAAAGGCTGCGGAATTGGAGGCTTTGCTGGGCAAATATCAGGATGAGGAAAAATGGCTGGATCAATTCATCCAGGTCCTCTATACCGACACGATTTCGAAGAAAGGCGCTTTGTACGTCTATGATCGTGACGAAGAGGAAGAGGCTTGGGAGCCGTTCGCCAACGTTATGAAGAGTCGTAATTATGTGGAGTTTGAAGTGTTTACAAACTTCCGTGGTCTGGAAGAGAAGAAACTTGCAGCCCTGATGCGTAAAGCGGATCGCCGTGATGCTGTGTTGACTTCGTCGGAGGATATTACACCATTGCTGACAAAGCTGGATGGACTCGCTGCGACCTTTACAGAAGCCCGTAATCAATTGGAGTATGAAAAGGTGGAGCTGGCTAATGGAGCTGAGCTTTATGCGTTTTATGCTCAAATGGCCGGTAAATTAAACGACATTCGCAGAAAGTTGAAGTAAAGTATGAGAGAGCAGCTGTTGCGTTATGCGGCTGACTATGCAGCCGCAGAGGACCAATTAATCGGAAGCGGGGATGGACGCAGCAGCATCCATTTCCCGTCCGTGTTTCTTTTTATCGGTGACGGTATGGGATCGGTGATAAACACCATTGCAGATATCAACCGGACCAAGTGGGATAACAGCACAGGGGTAACCTATATTCAGATTCGCTCACAGGATGAGCAGACGGGTGTAAACCGTTCTGTAGATACTATCCTGCATACGGTAGCCGTACCGGAGGATAGCAGCCACCAAACGATACGCCGTGATTTGCATCAGGCTTTTTATACACATGAATCGCAGTTGATTGAACTTAACACCGCATTGCGCCGTGCAAGTGGGCACTTGGCGGATTACGGCCGGTTGTATTCCTCGTTCGAGCGTGTCCATTTGTCGATCTTGACGACAGCCGATGATCCGATGAATGTATTGGTTCCCGAGATTACGCTGTTGGCGGAATATATTTTTGCGCAGTCCTTCAAGTCCGTACAGATGGATTTGTATGTGCTGGTGAGTGAAGGCGATCAGGCTGCCCAATTCGGCTACCGTAGTGCAACGTCCGTTGCTTTTATGCGGGAACTGGACTATATCCAGAGCCCGGAGTATACGTTTACGGCGCCGCTCCATATGACCGAGGACAAATTGACCATCCCGGTATTCCATGCTCCATCGCCGTTGTTTGATCTTGTTTATGTGCTGTCCGACAAGAACGAGCGCGGCATAACGGTGCCTAATAGCCTGCGCGAGAGCTGCGACATCATTTGTCACATTCAGCTCCTCAAAAACCGTTATCAGGCAGGAGATTCCTATCGGTCACAGGATGGGGGCTACAACAATACATCGTTTAAGAACAATATTATGACGGAATCCGGGCGGCAGGGCTATGTGTCGGCCGGATTTTCCCGGGTCAAGCGCCCCAACCAGTCGATCGCGCTTACGGTACTGTATCACTTTTATGTGAAGCTGCTGACACGTATGAGAACGGAGAGGGAATGGGACGTACGCGATAAGCTGACTTATTTTGGCTTGGATGCTGCCGAGCGCGGGCGTACGCGAAATGATCTTGTGCCTGGGAATGATGCGATTACAGACATGGGTGCGCTGATGACGAGTGGAGCCAGTTATGGCTCGTTGAAGCGGATGTCATTACGTGAGGCAGAGGAAGCCTTGTTTGGTCAAGGCTGCGAAACCTTTTTCCGCGATAACTGTGAACGGATCGTACACAAACGGCTGGGCGATTTTCAGGCGGAATTACGTTTGCAGACAGCTGTGAACACAGCTGCCAAGGAGCATCCCGAAATCGGCCTATTCGAGCTGGCAGACTGGACAGATGAAAATAAACCGGGAAATGTGCTTACGGCTATTCGGGGAATGATTCGTGATACGTCCAATGATTTGCAGGTTAGTGCTGCTGAGCTGGATACCCTCTATAGCGGCCGAGTGGAGGATCAGCCCTTTCAACGGCTGCCGCTCATGGATAAGCATAATGTGCGCAGCCTGATCCGGTATCTGACGGAGACAGTCTACGGGCATAAGCTGCATATGCTGCGGATTCAAGCGGATTTGGAGCTATTGCGCCACTATGAGCTGGCGCTTGAAAAATGGCATGCACAGGCAAAGCATATTACGGTACAGCTTGCCAGCCTGGAGCGTGAACTGCATCAAGCCGCAGCGGACAGTATTCGCCAGGCTGACAGCTACACGGGTCAAAACCTGTTCGAGTATTACGAGCGGGTAACAGAGGATGTCATGCACGAGCTGGAAACCAAACGGGGGAAATCTGTATTCTTTGATACCCGTCATATGGGGCCTGTGTCCGGATTGCTGGACGGAGGTCTGTCCCTACTGGTGGATCGACTTACACAGACCTGCCGTACCATGATTCTCAGCTCACAGCCGTTTAATCAGACATTCGAAGAGGAGTTGCTACGGCGTGCCAATGTAGCCGCTGCATATGAAAATCGGCTGGTCGTTCCAAAGGATGAGCTGTTTAAAAAGCTGTACCAAACATTAGAGGAGCATGGCGGAATTAACGTGCGCTTGCTGGATTATACCCATGAGCATCGGTATGAAGAAAAGTATTTCTTTGGCGACTATGAAGGCGAATTTCTTCCTTATGCGATGGATGTGGACATTACCTCGCGTATTTACAAGCTGGGGTTTGTGCATGAACGTCGCAGCAGCGGGGTGGAAAAGCTGCATTTGATGGGCGGCTTCCATCTGGAGGATCTGATGGTGTATCGCAACGGCAAGACGTATTATGAGACATATACCGCGAACGGTTTTGAGTTTCACGGAATCGCCGCGGATCGGTTGCCGGAATTGCGGTAGCCACTTGTTAATCCTACTTTAATGATGGAAGGAAGCAACGATTCTTATGAAGCAGCGTAAATTTAATGTTCTCCTGCTGCTGTTCGGCTTGCTGGGCGCTGTAGTGGGCTTCATTGTAGGAGAGATTATTCTTCACAAATGGATAGGACACTGGCCGCATATTATTGTGATTGGGCTGTATTTTGGCATCTTGGCGCTATGCATTGGTCTGGGATGTCTTATCGGCGAATGGATTTCACCACAATTAAACGGCCATTCGTGGCGACAACGCTACTCAGGACTGTCCTGGAAGCTGCTGGTGCCTGCTACACTGGTGATGCTGTTCGTGGCAGGCCTGCTGCTGGAGCTGGGCTATCAGGTAAACCCGGAAGGTCGCAAAAGTGTCCAGGACCTTGTGCTTGTGATTGATAATTCCGGGAGTATGCAGGATACAGATCCTGGTAATGAACGGCTGTCGGCTGCCAAGAGCCTGATTGGACAAATGGATGGAGACAAACGGGTAGCCATTGTTTCCTTTGAATCTACTGCGCAATTGGTTCAGCCGTTTACTCCAATTGGGACGGAGGCAGAGAAGCAGGCGGTTTATGCCAAAATTGATAGTATGCATACCATAAAGTCCGCCAGCACAGAAATTAGACTTGCATTGGACGAGACGATCAAGGAGATTGAAAACCAGGGCAATGCCAATAAAGGTTCGCTCGTTATTATGCTGTCTGACGGCTTTAGCGAGCTGGATACCCAGACAGCATTAGCTCCTTTTATCGCCCGCCAGATTCCGATTAATACCATCGGACTCAAGCTGGCTGAATCGAAAGGGATAGCATTATTGCAAAATATCGCCAGTCTGACAGGTGGAACTTATTCGAATGTAGCCAACGCTCAGGGTCTTGCTCAAGCGTTTGGTAAAATTTATGATAAAATTGGTGATCGTACACTAGTAACGGAGCGGACAGGTGAATATGCGGACAGTCTGTATTTTGCCATTTATCGCGTAACGGCTCTGGTCATTATCGGAGCACTGCTGGGATTGGCTCTTGGACTGATGTTCGATAATCGCTTTCTGGCACGGAATTTTGCGATTGGCGGAGTCCCTGCCGGATTGCTTGCCGGTTTCATTTTGGAAAAGGGGCTGTCGGGCTCGTCGATCGGTGATCTGATGATTCGTTTGGTGGCAGCGCTCGTACTGGCGGCGCTCATTGCTGTCTTTTCGCTTGTTCTTCCGATTGGGGAAAATACGCGTCGTTCTTCTGGTGGAGGAAGCCCGGGTGGGCCGTCAGGTCGACGAAGGGGTGCACCGGAAGGCCCGCAGCGCAATCGACGCAGCAGTGGATTTTAGAACGGGGGCTGAAATTTATGCAGTATAGGGATGCACAGCCCGGTGATCCTGTCATTTCGGAGCTGAGCTATAAAATCGACGACAACCGGGTTGTGCTTCGCTGGCAGTGGCCTGAAGGCGCGGCCGTGGTATATATTGCGAAGGAATCATCTGATCCGAGTGCCGGAGAGCAGAATGAGGGTAGAGGTTTACCGCCTTTTTCAAGCCTAAAGCTATTTACGCGTGAGGAATATAAGGCAGCAGGCAGCTACCGTGACCGGATTGAAGGGTTTGGACGCGTGCGCTATACCGTGTATCCGGCTGTGCGTGAGGATGGCGACACTCTTGTGATTTGTCAACAAGACCGAGCCAACCAACTGGAGCTGAGTACAGGTAGAGCTAAAATCAGATATGCAGTTCAACATAAAAAAGGCTGGTTTCGCAGCCGCAAAACAGTTCAGATTCAGGTGAGAGCTGAGGTTCCTGTTCCGCAGGAGGCACTTTGCTACGTGAAGAAACGTGGAGGTTACCCGGCCGACCGTGAGGATGGAACCTTGTACCCGTTCACGGCACCCTTTGCCGCGGGACGGAATGTGTTGCCCACAATTGAAGTGGGCGGAGATGAATATGTGCGGTTATTTTTTACGGACGGTCAGAAATATGGCACGATATATGAATTAGTTCCTGAATGAAAGGAGGCCGCAACCCATGAGTTTTCTTAGCAATTTATTCAGAAGAAAGCCGCAGGCAGCGCCAAGGCCATTATTTTATGATATTGTGTGCCCGTATTGCTTTAGTAAATTTTCCCCGGAAGAAGTGGTATTCCGTGCTTCCCACCACCGCGAAGATGACGAGGATTACGCTTTGGGTGAAGATGAGCTGTTGAACAAATATCGGGAACGCTTTGGTTTGGATAGCGTGCATGATATGGAGGCGATTCTTCATCCCCACGATGTTCCGGAAGAGCACAGATTATATTCGGATCATGTACTGACAGGTCTGACGGATCGTTATGGTGAGCTGACGCGTCACCGATTGTGTCCGCACTGCCACAACGAACTGCCGGTGACTGCAGGTAAGGTGCCGAGCAATATCATTTCGATTATCGGGGCTTCGCAGGCAGGAAAATCAGTTTATATGACTTCCCTGATTCACACGCTGCAGCATGTAACGGCAGATCATTTTGATGCGGCTTGCATGCCGCTCAATGCAGAGATCAGCCGTAAATTCCGCAGCATGTATGAGGAACCGTTGTTTGAGCGAGGCGACCTGCTGACATCCACACAAAAAGAAAAGATGCAGGAGCCTTTTATTTTCCAGTTTGTATTTAAAGATGAGGAAAAGCCGCCGCTGACGCTGGTATTTTTTGATGTTGCCGGCGAGGGGATGGTCGATCAGGACTATCTGGGGCTGCATGGACAGCATATTAAGAATTCGGCGGGTATTCTGTTTATGGTCGATCCGCTGCAAATTCGCTCGATTCGGGAGCGTATTAAGATCAACCTTGGCGACAAGCCGGGCGAATGGGTTTCGCAATATGATGAACCGCGTGATGTCGTACTGACGATGTTCGGTGATTTTATCGCATATCAGGATAAGGGAAAAACGGACATTCCGACCGCAGTCGTCCTGACCAAAAGTGACATGTTGACTGCATTGGCAGATGAGGAAGGCACCTACATCAAGACGAACAGCAACATTTTTAATCCGATGGAGCACCGCAAGTATATGGATCTGGATGAGTTCGCGAACATTGATGGCGAAGTCCGGCGCTTTATCGAGAAGGTGGATAAGCCGTTCAAGGGCACGATGGATGTGTATTTTACAGATACGGCTTATTTCGCGGTTTCCGCTCTGGGTAGCAATCCGGTCGAACAAAAGCTGCAAGGGCTGGTCAGTCCGATCCGGGTGGATGAGCCATTCATCTGGCTGCTCTATAAGTTGCAGTACATTGAGGGGAGAGAATCACAGTGAGTCATTCAACCTCTCATTTGATACAGCAGCAGATGTACACACGGGAACGGCGTGGAATTTTCCGCTCCACGGAAGGTTTCGATACGGTGGCTAATTCCAAAGGGCTGGATGCTTCTTTTATAAAAAAGGTACTGCATCCTTTATGCGTATATGATGCTCCTGCTGCCTTAACAGCCCGTGGCGAGAAGCAAGAGAGCGTCTATCCTGAAGCCATACATCTGGTGCGGACCGAGTCCGGGGATGTGGTCCTGGGACGGAGTATCTATAAAGCAACGGATTTTACCGGGCTGCGAAGCGCTTTTTTCACGCATAACTATGTGATTCCGCCCGGACATGGTGAATCTCCGTCTGATTACAAGCAGTGGCTGAACACATCCTTTGTTGATGCCTATGATATTGAGCAGGGAACGGAGCTGCCGGAATTGGAGCGACTGCCGGGTGGAAGCGTATTTCCGTCTGTTGATCCGTCAGCGGTGCTGACTCAATTAAAGCTCAGCGAAGAAGTGTTCAAGCAGCTTCTATACGCTGTTATGATGTCGGCCACAGGCCGCAAAAAAGTATATGTTGCGCTGAATGTTCCTGCAGAAGAGGTGGCATCTTCAGCCAAGCTGCTGCTCGGTGTATTATACGCGGCATTGCCTTATGCATATCGTAACAGGATCGGATTTCTTACATATGCGCTGGAGCCGAACAGCAGAAAAGGTATTCACTTGATGTTCGTGGAGCCTTTCAGTATCCGGCCTGGTGATCGGAACGTGGATAAGGATTTTGTATTTGACCTGTCGGCCAATAGTCGAATCCTTAATGTGGATGCGGAGCAGGTGAGACAGCCTTATTTTGACTGGATTGTCCGTACGCTGCTTGGTGGCGGGACGCCGGACGATTTTTTCAAATTTGCCGAGCAAATGCTGACAGGCATGGAGGCAGGGCGTAATCTGACGCTAGCTAGCTATCATGAGCTTATTACACTGTACAGAATTGAGCAGGGGGAGCGCGCATTATACAACGAACGACGAGTTGCTGTGCTGCGAAGCCTGACTGATTATTTATCGTCACCTGATGCGTTGTCACGTAAAATGCAGTTGAATGACTTGTTTTTGTCATTTTTTGATCACGAATTTGACCGGGTGAAGGATGGATATATTCCAGAGGCGGGGCTGGTCGATTGCTTTAAGGACTATTATAAAGTTCATGCTCGCACCAGTGAAAATCGACTGGTGGAATATTTAATCCGCTCGCTGAATAACGCTTATACCGCCAGAAATACGGAAGCTGTGACGTATATCTATCATACAATTGAAGAGAATCCGTCATTAGGCAAGGCGTATTTTACAAAGGTGCTGGGGAATCCGGCGCTTACCAAAATGCTGTTCATTCCCTACATGGACAGTCAGATGAAAAGAACAACGGATGTAAAGGGCCTGCTGGCAGTCGTGCATGAATGGGGCAGTCGATATATCGAGGTATCAGCGAATGCCGATTTTCAGCTTTTGGCTGAATCTGCATTGATGGGCAGACTGCGTGCCGAAAGAAAGCCGGTAGAGACTGTGGCTGCCATTCATCAACGCTTGCGTCAATGGGATAGCAGTTCAACGGGCGGGAAGCTTTCCCCGTTGGAGCAATCCGGATTGACAGAGCGCTTGCAGGAGGCGTCGGATCGGTATTTGCTTACCGAAGTAGAGCTAAAAGAAATATCACCTGATCAGCTCGTACAAATTCCGTTCTTCACGCGGCCTGACTTGGTACAGTGGGTGGGCAAGCTGCCCGCTCCTCTCAAGGGACAAGCAGTGCGCTTGATCGCGGCTTATGATTGGTTTAGCACGGAGGACCCGGAACCGTCGGTGCTGGACGGCCTGGAGCCGGGCGAAATAGAGAAGGTGCAGGACTGGGCTTACGGATGGCTGCCCCAGCAGCTAACGGAAGGCCATTTTGCCCGCCTGCTGCCCGCATTCTACCGCTCTGACGGTCCGGGCGAAGGCATATTGGACTTTGCCCGCCTGGTTAGCTCTGTCCGCAAATGGGCGAAGGATAACGATACGATGTACCGCTTTATCCGCTGGTCCGAGGGACAGACTGAATTTGCTACACCACGGGGTGGTTTTGAACCGGCCTACCGACGGGCGCTGCTGTTGTTTTTCCAAAAGGAAGGGCGCGAGGGGCTGCATAAAAAAGCACTGTGGCGTCAATATTTTGAACCTGCAAATCCGGTCTTCAAAAATTTCTATCTGACAGCGAAGCGCGAGACGGATACGTCTTTGGTCAAAACGCTGCGCCGCTTTCGCAAAGGCGGCATCATTTCGGGGATCGTGCTGATTGTCATTGCAGGTACGCTGGGCGGCTTGAAAGCTGCCGGGGTGATCGGATCTGGTGATTCAACTGCGCCTGCTGCGGCTCCTAAGCCTGTGCAGCAGCCTGTAGCAGAGCCTACAGTGCCTGTAAAAGAGGAACCGACGATGATAGTGACCCATATACCTAACACCAAGTCGACTACGAAAATGGTCAAGCTGTTGTTTGCGTTTCAAACATCGGCGGAGCAGGCGGCGTTTAAGCCTGAGAAGCTCGTTCTTGTCGGCGCGGATCAACAGGAGCATTCATACGAAAATTTTACGCTTGCTGAGCAAAACGACAAGGCCGCAATCGATAAAACCGGCAAAGGACAGTCGGGTGACGCGAAAACCGGCAGTACCGTTGGAAGCACGACACCGGCTGGAGAATCCGCAGGTAGTGACTCGACAACTCCTGGAGTGGGCAACGGCGCAACTGCCAATCAAGCCACAGGAAGTACAACGTCCGGTACTACAGCAACAACGGCTAACCAGGGGGTAGGTTCAGGCGATGGAGCCAACACAGACGCTAACGCGCCAACGGAGTATGATTTGGAAAAGTATCCTTATCGTACACTCCTGACCATTTGGCAACGGCTGGAGCTGGACGATGCTGGCACAGTTACGGTCGATGGCAAAGAATACCCGTTGGTTCAAGTGAAGTCAGCGGATTAAGCAACCACATATTTTATGTGTAAGCAAAAAGATGAGCTTCCCTTACAGGCTCGTCTTTTTGCTATGTATTTAAATAATAAAGTACCTTACGAAAAGTATTGACACGAGGCAGATGACTGTTTAAAATTAGTTGGAATTCAAACTATTAAAATTTGGCGGATGTGGAGGTTAGGAATGAGATGGGAAGTGAGGTGTATCCCGTTTGTCTTCCTTGGGAGGAAGAAAGCACGATGTATTTAATTAAGCGGATCTTTACCACTGTCCGACGCGAGATTGAAACGGCACTGCGCCCTTTGGGTCTGACCTCCTCGCAATCGCAGACGCTCTATGTACTGGCGATGTCGCCTGGAGTGACCAACACCGATTTAGAAAAGCTATTGCTTATTGATAAATCAAGTGTTACCAGCCTGGTCAACGGGATGGTTGCAAAAAACTGGGCAGTGCGTCAAAGCCACCCGGAGGATGCTCGAATGAAGCAAATATATTTGACCGAGGAAGGCTTGAAAATTCACAAGGCAGCGGAACGCACCATTGAGCAAATTAAAAGCTCGGTAGGCGAAACACTATCTGTCGATGAATCGGAGACACTGCGCGGTTTGTTAAAAAAAATACTTCACGACTATCGTCCTGTGAATACAGGCGTTTGAGTGGATCTATAGAGAGCTAAGTCTTTTCAGCATAGAGGGTATTTTACAGGAGAGGAAGAAACCATATGACCCAAGAGCAAACTTATCCGAATGCGGATAAGCTTATGCGTGTACTGGCCTTCACACTTGTTTTTTCAGTGATGAACGCCTTTATGTTTAATGTAGTTATGCCTGTCATTCGCAAGGAATTTCATATTAGCGCTTCCGATGTAAGCTGGCTACTGACCGGCTATATGATCGTATATGCGGTTGGCTCGGTGACCTACGGCAAGCTGGCGGATAAATATCGTCTCAAGGATTTGCTTACGTTTGGGATTATCTTTTTTGCGCTAGGCTCACTAATAGGCCTGTTGGCCCATCAATTTTGGATGCTCATTATAGCTCGCTTACTTCAGGCTGCCGGGGCTGCTGTCATTCCGGCAACGGCTATGATCGTGCCTGCCCGCTATTTCTCGGCTGCAAAAAGAGGACAGGCCTTGGGTGTCACGGCAATCGGTCTGGCACTAGGTACTGCACTGGCTCCGATTATTTCCGGTTTGATTACAGGCTTTGCGAGCTGGCGCTTTTTGTTCATTATTTCCATGCTGCCGCTTATCGCCTTGCCGTTCTTCCGCAAATACCTGGACGACCAGCGTGGAGCGGATCAGAGGTTCGATTTTCTTGGGGGATTATTGCTGGGCGGAACAGTAGCCTTCCTATTGCTTTCGATTTCGCAAGCGAACATGACATTTTTGGGGCTCGGCGTTGTTTTATTTGCCTTGTTTATATGGCGCATTAACACTGCGAATGATCCATTCATCCAGCCGAAGCTGTTCCGTAACAAGCAATATTCCTACGGTCTGCTTATCGCCTTTTTAGGGGCAGGGGTCAGCTTCGGGCTACCGTACCTGGCACCGCAGTTTTTGAACAGTCTCAATCAGCTTATGCCGGCCGCGATTGGACTGATTATGTTTCCGGCTGCGATTGCGTCGGCACTGCTCGGCAAAAGTGGTGGGCGTTTGGCGGATAGCAAAGGCAACTCATTCCTCGTCTACACGGCGGTTACGCTGATATTTATCTGTTTTATTAGCCTGTCCACGTTTGTAGGTGCGTCGCCTTACCTGATTTTATTTTTGCTGATTTTCGGAAATGTAGGTCAGACCTTCATGCAAATCGCCATGTCCAACACGATTTCCCGTACCTTGGCGAGGGAGCAGGTAGGGGTTGGCATGGGACTGTTGTCTCTGCTGAACTTTATTTCCGGGGCGATGACCACCAGCATTTTGGGCAAAACGCTCGATAGCTCATCTACTTTTCATTTGAATCCTGTCGTTTCCAATGTGCAGGTATTTAATTTTAGCAATATATTTACGGTTCTTGCACTGATTGCGCTTGTGACGATGGGACTTTACGCGTTGCAGTTCCAGCGGGGTTCACGTCGTAATACACCTAGTGTCGAACAAGGATGATCATTTGATGCAAACTCATGCCAAAACAAGGGTATAATATAGAAGGAAAAGTTCATCTATGGAAGGACGGAGTGTCCGGTATGACAAGAAACCTTCAATATGTACCCTATGGCTATGAGCCTCCGATCGAGACGCATAAAGGGACCATGGTCTACTATGATACGTTTGAGCAGATTACAGCGAGAGAGCTGGAGCTTTTTGCGGAAACGGGGGCAGCATTATCTTTTACAAAGCTGGTGCTGTATCCGCTACACGAAGAAACAGCCAGAAGAATGTGGAAGCAGCCGATACGCTCCTATTACAAGCGGATGGACGAGCTGGGGGAGTGGCAGCGAGAACAGGCTTTGAGCGCTGTTGTGATTGAAAGCTGGGAAGGTAAGCGTAAAAAATATACGCCGATTGAAGCAGCCATCCGTTTTTTGATGGAAAAATATACGACTCCGCTTTTTTTGTACATGAGTCCTGAAATTGCAAATTTGTGCGCTTCCTATGCATCGTTTGAGGAATGGGTCCGAAACGTCAGATTAGTGCTTTCGAGTGAACCATTGGAGCTTCATCCGAAGCTCGCACAGTATCACAATCGCTGGAATACGATAGAAGAAGCGATAAGCCGACATACTAAGGTTGACAAAGAGCAGCGTGAATTATAGAATAAAACTAATCGTAAAAATTACTATTGTAATTGTATACCATGTATTCCAGTTAAGGAGGAAGAGAAATGCGCGTAATTGTTACCTTGGCATGCACCGAATCCGGTGATCGCAACTATACAACAACCAAGAACAAAAGAAATCACCCGGAGCGTCTTGAAATGAAAAAATATTCTCCGCGTCTGAAAAAGTATACGATCCATCGTGAAACTAGATAATTTGAGGCTGGCTACATAGCGGCCTGTATTATGGAACCGGCGAAAACCTGAATTAGTCCAACGGACAGAGCATGGTTGCCGAGTTCTCCTGTGCTGGTGGCAGCATTCGGGACGAGCCGGAGGACCATTCACGATATGCTTATATAACGATGAAGGCTGACGAAAGATGTGGGGCGTTCGTACAATGGGCGATGCGAAAAATGTGGCATCGTTTGCTTGTCGTTTACGGGTCTGAGCACAACCGTTGCGATCTGTCGTCTTTTTTTCTGGGGAATAACTGTTCCTTTTGCCAACTGATGGAGTATTGCGCCAGTATGTTTGAGTTTGAAACTAAAATGACATGAAAGCTTAGGTGAAACAAATGAAAAAAGATCTTCATCCAACTTTGAACAAAGTTATCTTTTTGGACCCTAGCTGTGGATTCTCTTTCCTGAGTGCTTCCACTAAACATTCGCAAGAAACGATGGAATGGGAAGATGGCAACACATACCCGGTTATCCGTGTAGATACTAGTTCCGCTTCTCACCCGTTCTTCACAGGTAAACAAAGAAACGTGGATATCGGTGGTCGTGTGGATCGCTTTAACAAAAAATACAACCTTAAGTAAGACCCGTCGAGCGTTATGTTCGTGGATTATGCCAATAATTCGCGAACAACGCTTTTTTATTATCTACAGATAAAACCCTCTGCAAATAACTCATTAAAATAGAGGTACATACCACGTACAGGATAGTTGTTGAAAAAGGCTCTTCCATGACTTGTAGAGGTCAAAGGAACAGCCTTTTTTATCTCGAACTCAATCTGTCGGTTAAAGCGAAACGAAGCACTGCTCCCATTGATCGGCAATAAATGTCTTGTCCAGTTGTTCCCCAATAAGCGTGACATATCCCTGACTTACCGGAAGGGCCGTAGACTGCCATTCGAAGTGGTTTCCCGAAAATTGCAAAAGCATTGTACCTTCCTGTGGAAGCACGCAATAGCCTTTCGCCCGAAGCAGTGAGGAGCCGAGTCCGGTCAGAAAGTTTTCCAAACGCTGTTTTTCCAATGGTTGCGAAGAATATTGATGCAG
Organism: Paenibacillus kribbensis; assembly: GCF_002240415.1. Classification (NCBI taxonomy): domain Bacteria; kingdom Bacillati; phylum Bacillota; class Bacilli; order Caryophanales; family Paenibacillaceae; genus Paenibacillus; species Paenibacillus kribbensis. Next base: position 3,196,935 of record NZ_CP020028.1, on the reverse strand, counting down.
TGTCACGCTCTCCAGACGGGAAAACGAATCGGGCTGGTTGGGATCGTAACTGTAGCTATGGCTGTGCGCAGAAATAACTTTGAATGCCGTACTTCTGAACATACTGGCAGGTCGTCTGATCTCTTTGCCAGTAGTGGGGATCGACGTTGCGACTGCATCGGCTGGTTGAGCCTGTACTGGTGCGGGTTGAGGCACCTGCTCGGGATTGGCAGCGACGGATAAACGGGCCAGAACAGGCTCCAGCAGTGGCTCAAGATCAACCTGGCTATATGCAGTCGTTTGCAGTTTGGCCGTATCGTTATGCTTGCGAATGCTCTTGACGACCTTCTTCACTTCACGGCTACTTGCGGCATCCGTCTTGTTCACTACAATGAAGTCTGCGGTGCGAAGCTGCCCGTGCAGAGTTCGAACCAGCTCCTTGTCAGCGGTGAAGCGGCTGTTGTATTCATGAAAAAGCTCTGCGTCCACAACACTGATGCTATGAACGAGATAGAGCCGGTTTGCCAGCAGCGGGGAGCGAAGCTCTTCCAGTACTTGCTCAGGGTTGGCTACTCCTGTCGTTTCCATAAAAATCAAATCCGGCTCCTGACTGAGGAGGGTATGCAGAGCACCTGCCAGCTCGCTTTTTTTGCTGCAGCAAATACAGCCCTCCAGCAATCCTTCCACAGTTACGTCAGGCATTTCTTCTGAAATGATGGCACCGTCTACGTCATATTCACCCATTTCATTCATTAATACAGCAGCGCGAAGCGGGATTTGACGGGTATGGGCCAGCAGGCGCAGAAGCAGAGTCGTTTTGCCGCTTCCGAGAAAACCGCTGATTAAAATCACTGGAACCTTGTTCATCATGTATCCTCCTTGCCGGGATTAGTATGCTGCATTCAAGCGATCAAAGGTGGCTACCGAGTCTGCTTGGGTATAGACATAAGGAGATTCTGGCTGCGCGACTTCGGTTATGTTGTCGGATCGAATTTCAAGTATTGGAGCATTGTTCTTATATGTGGCATGCAATGTTCCTTCAATGGTCACCCAGGTATCCTTGTCAAAGGACGGGGGCTTGTGGGATTGAACGATGACCCCGAAGGGCATGGCATCAGCAGTGCAACACATGACGAGGAACCTGCCCACCGCAAATAAACCTTTATCCAGCAGACTGCTGTCTTTATAGACAAAGCCGGTCACCTGTACTTTTTTGCCTTCAAAAGCGTGCTTGTATAATTCGATGGCTCCGATGGTTTCAGAGAAAATTTCCGGCTTGATCTGTATGATAGGCTGCTGATACAGACGTTTTGCCAGCTCGGCGAATTCCGTATTGTACTTGTCAGGCGGAACGAACAGCTTATCCAGCGTTTCCTGACTCCATTTGTCCTTGGGTGGAGACGAAGCTGCCCCACGAGACACCGATGATAAAATAGGGGATCCAGGTGCAGGGACGGACTTTATATCTGTTTTGCGGCGAATATCCGGGTTAGGATAGGTGAAGGACATGCCTTTTTTGGCCGCCATATCACTGCCGAGTGCCTGATTGGGCAGCAAAGCGCCGAACAGCAGCGGAATGAGCAGCATTCCATATACGAGCATTGTTTTGAACCAGCTTTGAGGTAAAGGATGCTCGCAATCACACATATCCTCACCGTCTCGCGCTCCGACTATTCCATGCCATGCCATCGCGAAAGCAATGAATAGCAAGGGTACAGGGCAGAGCAGAAGCAGCTTTTGCATGTGTGGAGCCAAGTAGTAATGAAGTGTGTTTGTGCGGCTCAATAGGATGATAAGCAGGGCCAAACCAATCATAAGAAAGGAGCGTATACCATATTGCCAGCGGATGCTAAAGGCTGAATTCACACCAGTATTCACCTCCTTAATTCTCACCTTCCTAATTTTCACTTTCCTAATAACCATTCAGCAGCTATAGAACCCGCCAGCACAAGCGAAATAATGAGCAGGCACAGGACGGCGACAAATTTGGTACGAAAGGTGCTTAGCAGCATAAGTGTACCTTTGAAATCCAGCATCGGACCGAGCACGAGAAAGGCTGCCAGCGGACCTAATGTAAAGGTATGCGAAAAAGCGGTAGCGACAAAGGCATCGGAGGTTGAGCACAGCGACAGTACATAGGCAAAGCCCATCATAAAGACATATGAGCCGATTGTTCCACCGCTTAACGAAAGCATTTCATCGCGCGGGATGAATGTCTGAATACAGGCCGTCAATAATGCGCCAATAATGAGATATTTACTCATGTCCAAAAATTCATCGCCAGCATGTACAAAAAAGCCTCGCATGGTGCGATGATGCTGATGAGTCTGGCCGCTCTGCTTCTGCTGGTTAAAAGACAGCAACGACCGTTTTAGCGGATGCACACGCACAAAGGTATATACGATCAGCCCAATCATTGCGGAAACGGCAAAGGCCAGCCCCATGCGAACGGCCGTGACCTCTGGATGGGAAGGGAAAGCCATCATCGTTGCAGCCAGCACGACGGGATTGATGATCGGCCCGCTTAAAATAAAGGTGATGCCCATATAGGCAGGCATTCCCTTGAGCATCAATTGGCGAACGACAGGAATCATGCCGCATTCACAAATAGGAAACAGCAGCCCCAGCAAGGAGGCCAGCAGAACACCCGGAACAGGATGCGCAGGCACCATTTTACGTATCCATGCTTCCGGCACAAGCCATTGTAAAAGGGAGGAGACCAGGACGCCAATAAGGAGAAACGGCATGGCTTCCAGGAAAATACCCATAAATACCGTTTTTAACGACTGCATCTGACTCATATCCAATGAGCGAAGCCACCGGGGAGAGAGCGTAACAAGCACGGGGATCAGAAAGACGAATGGAATCATAAAAGGCAGCATCTTCAACAGCGTACTGTTTTTCATTACACGTCTCCTCGAAAATAAGGGTAGTTGTCTACATCCTATGTCTGTTGCAGGACAAACATGCCTGCAGAAGAGTGTGTGGATCACCTCCTATGTTGACAAGTCAATGACGGGTCATATATATTTATGTTTGTTAATAGTAATTATTACGATTAAAATTCGATAAATGATTGCAAGAAGGAAACTTTTACGGTACGATCCATATTAAATGTTGTAAAGACAAGGAGGATCATATGATACCGATTGTTGTTTTATCCGGGTTTTTGGGCAGCGGTAAAACAACTCTTCTTCAGCATGCACTGGCTTATTATAAAGAGCAGGGCCTAAAGCCAGCTATTTTGATGAATGAGTTGGGCGATGTGAATCTGGACGGCAGTGTGGTGAACGGTCAAGCTCCCATGAAGGAAATGCTCAGTGGTTGTATATGCTGCACCATTCGCGGGGACCTGGGTGTTGAATTGATGAATCTTGCCGAGGAATATAAGCCGGACGTGATTATCGTCGAATGTACCGGAGTAGCCAATCCGATGGAAATTGTAGATGCCGTGACAGATGCTTCTATGTATTCCGCTATGGTTTTACAATCCGTTATTACGGTGATGGACGCGCGTCAATTTTTGGATTATGCCTCGGGTAACGAGAGAAGCAAGTCGCTTCGTTTGATGCAGGATCAGCTTCGCTGTGCTTCCAAGCTGATTATCAACAAGACCGATTTACTGGCCGCGGGTGAGTTGCAGAAAGTACAAGCCCTCGTCAAGGAATTAAATCCCTATGCGCTGACTGTAACTACGCAACGGAGCGACGTGGACACGAATGCTTTTTTCTCCATTCAAGGAGAGGATCGCATGGATGTCTCGCGTTCAAAAGAGCCCATAGCCGATAACGGGAATGATCATCATTCGGAAAATCATCTGCACGATCATGATGATCCTGCAGACCATCACCCTGCAGACCATGACCATCATGATCACCACCACAATCATGATCACGGACACGGGGGGCATGTTCATTCCTACGACCATGTTGTCGTTCACACGCATTTCTTCGGGCAATCTGTGCCGCGTTCCAGGTTTGAACAGCTGTTCCGCAGCTTGCCTGCTGAAATTTACCGCGCCAAAGGAATTGTACGTTTTCTCGAAACAGAGGGTCAGATGATGTTCCAGTTTGCTTATCGGGAGCTGGAAATCATTCCGATTCGCCCGCAAAAGCCGGTGAACGATGTTGCGGTCCTTATGGGTGAAAATTTCTCGGCTTCCGAGATTGAAGAACGGTTGAGAACGCTGGAATTGGCCCGAAAGCCATTGACTGGGTTATGACATCGGGAACGAGTAGCGTTTATCCATCAAAACATAATTCTCGCACCCATATAGCTGGAAAATCTGCTTTGGGATTTACCACCATTCTGCTGCTACTGGCTGCCGGGCTGGTGCTGTCGGTCACAGTTGCAGTCATGCTCGGTCCTGTGGCTGTCGCGCCAGGAACGGTATGGCGAATTGCACTGTCGCATCTTCCCTGGCTGGACCAGTGGTTACCTGTGACATGGACCAGGCCTGAGGAATATATCGTCTGGGAAATCCGCTTTCCACGCGTGCTGCTGGGCGTTATCGTAGGGGGAGGGTTAGCTGTTACAGGGGCGGCTATTCAGGCATTAATTCGCAATTCGTTGGCAGACCCCTATATTTTAGGAGTCTCGTCCGGGGCTTCTGTTACAGCGACGCTGGTTATTGTGTTTGGAGCCTTTGGTATCCTTGGACGGTTTGCGCTGCCTTTGTCTGCTTTTTTAGGTTCGCTTGCAGCGATGCTTATGGTGTTCGGATTAGCCCGTGTGGCCGGACGGATATCGACGACGCGATTACTGCTGGCAGGCGTAGCGGTGTCCATGATGCTGTCGGCTGTGACCAGCTTTATCGTTACGATGGCTCCCAATGAAAAGGGTATCCGTGATGCGATGTATTGGATGATGGGCAGTCTGGCAGGTGCGCAGTGGGATACGCTTCTTATTCCGACCCTCATTATAGCTGCCGGAACGATAGTTCTGCTGACTCAATACCGCTCACTGAATGCTTTGCTGACAGGCGAAGAGGCAGCAGTGACGCTCGGTGTGAACGTACAGACGTTTCGCGTGCTTCTCGTTATTGTCGCCTCGCTTCTAACCGGAGCGGTTGTAGCGGTTAGTGGCTCCATTGGCTTCGTAGGGCTGATGATTCCGCATATCGTCAGGCTGATGGTGGGATCGGATCATCGACGTGTTTTGCCCGTCAGTCTGTTGGCGGGAGCGATCTTTGTGGTATGGGCAGACGTATGTGCTCGGCTCGTGCTGGCTCCGCAAGAGCTGCCGATCGGCATTGTGACAGCCGTTTGCGGAGGACCCTTTTTTGTGTGGCTGCTGCGGCGTAGTTCCTATTCATTTGGAGGCGAAAAATGAATGTAGAAGTTAAGCACGTGACCTTCAGTATTCACGATAAGCAGTTGATCGATGACATCTGTCTTCAGGTCCAAAAGGGAGAGCTGGTCGGTCTGATCGGTCCGAACGGCAGCGGCAAATCGACGCTGCTCAAAAATATGTACCGTGTGCTAAAGCCTGACAACGGATGGATCACACTGGATGGCCGGGATATGCTGAGGATGAAGTACAAGGAAACGGCCCGGCAAATGGCGGTGGTGAGTCAGGATGCACCTCAGACGTTTGATTTTTCAGTACGGGACATCGTCTTGATGGGCCGCCATCCACATAAAAAGCTGCTGGAGGCGGATACCGCTGTCGATTATGAATTGGTAGAACAGGCATTGAAGCGGGTAGGTATGGACACTCAGGCCGAGCAGAGCTTTGCTACCTTGTCCGGTGGTGAAAAACAACGGGTGCTGATTGCCAGAGCGCTGGCCGGACAGGCGAATTTTCTCATGCTGGATGAGCCGACGAATCATCTGGATATCCGGTATCAGCTGCAAATTCTTGATTTGGTCAAAGCGCTTCAGGTAACTACGCTCGCCGCGTTGCATGATTTGAATTTGGCGGCTTTGTATTGTGACCGAATGTATGTATTACAAGAGGGCAAGGTGGTTGCTTCCGGTATCACAGAGGATATACTTCAGCCGAACCTGCTGCGCAGTGTCTTCGGAGTGGAGACGGAAGTCTGTATCCATCCGAAAACCGGGAAGCCGAATATTACCTTTTTACCGGATTCTCTCAGGCGAGAGGAGGCCATCCATGACGCTAACTGAAAAGGCGATACGATGAGGTAAGATAAACTGCAAATGAAAGAGGGGACGGTACATATGAAAAAATATAGCAAGCGCGCAATATCCTTGACGATGCTTGCTTTGGCGGCGGTACTGCTGCTATCTGCTTGTGGATCAGGAAACACAGCTCAAACAACCGATTCAGTTACAAACGGACAGCAGCCTGCCTCATTGCAATCGGAGAACAGTAAGGCGTCGGTAGAACTCGAGAATATGGGGGTCAAGATGATATTTCCCGAAGCCCCCAAACGTGCAGTTACACTAAACCAGCACGCAACAGAGGTGATGCTGGCCCTTGGACTGGAGTCCTCTATGGTAGGAACTGCGTATTTGGATGATCAGATTTTGCCGGAATATAAGGCTCAATATGAGAAAATCCCGGTACTGGCCAAGCAGTATCCGTCTAAAGAGGTATTTATGGCTGCTGCGCCGGATTTTGCCTATGCGGGCTGGAAGAGCGCCTTTAATGATAAAAATCTTGGTTCCCGTGAGGAGCTTGCCGAGCAGGGAGTGGCGACCTATGTACAGGAATCATCCAATAAGCCGGGCCCAACGTTAGAAGATGTATATCTGGATATACTAAATATTGGACGCATTTTCCGGGTTGAGGACCGGGCAGACAAGCTGGTAGGTGACATTCGTAAACAAGTGCAGTCCATTCAGACTCAAATTGGTACTGTAGAGAAGGCACCGAAGGTGTTTGTCTATGACAGCGGCGAAGATAAGCCTTTTACGGCTGCCAATAATTATCTGACTTCATTGATTAAAAGCGTAAAGGCGAAAAATATTTTTGGTGATGTCAACAAAAGTTTTGCAGAGGTAAGCTGGGAAGAGGTTGTGAGCCGCAACCCTGACGTCATTGTCATTCTGGACTACGGAGACACTTCACTGGAGGATAAGGAGAAGCTGCTTCTGAGCAAGCCTGCACTGGCAGGTGTGGAAGCGATCAAAAACAAACGTTTTATAGTACTGCCCCTGTCTGCAGCGGCTGAAGGCATACGCGCACCGATTGCATTGAGAACCTTGGCTGCAGGTCTGTACCCGGACAAAGTGAAGTAAACAAACAAAAGAGTTGTCAAAGCATTGACGAACCTTGCCCAAACTGTTAAACTTGCTAATGCGTAAAGGTTACGTTTATCGAGCGCTTCTTTTTTTAATACCAAATCGTAATAATTACGGTAGATGGTTTAATGATCATAAACGACCTGGAGAATCTGCGCAATGATGATTGCTTGGGTGGCTCCAGGCTTTTTAAAGGAAAGGGAGATTTGCGTCATGTTATTGGCCTCATTGGAACAAGTCACTTTTGGCTACGGAGATGTTCCTAACTTGGTGGATGCCAATGTTGAAATTTTTTCCGGAGAATTTGTGGCAATTACCGGACCGAATGGTGCTTCCAAATCAACCATGCTTAAGCTGTTGCTGGGTTTGCTTCAGCCTTGGCAGGGCAAGGTGTTTATGTCTGACCGCACAGGTGAAGGCAAGAAGCTCGTTGTTGGATTTGTATCGCAACAAATCGCTGCCTTCAATGGTGGTTTTCCAAGCACGATTCTGGAATTTGTCCGTTCAGGAAGATACACGCATGGCTCCTGGCTGCGCCGTATGCGGCCTGAGGATCATGCCTTGACAGAGCAGGCGCTTCGTCAGGTAGGGATGTGGGATTTGCGCCATCGTAAGATTGGCGAATTGTCCGGTGGACAGAAGCAGCGCATTTGTGTTGCACGCGCGCTCGCCCAGGAATCGGATTTGCTTATTTTGGATGAGCCTACAACAGGTATGGATCAGGAAAGCCGCCATCATTTCTATGACTTGATGAATCAGCAGGTCAAGGAATATGGAAGAACGGTGGTCATGGTCACGCATGGACTATCGGAAGTGCAACATTATTTGGATCGTATTATTGAGCTTGAGAGGAAGGAAGATGGCGGATGGAAATGCTGCACTACGACTTCATGCAGCGGGCATTTTGTGCCGGTGGGGTAATTGCGCTGCTGGCCTCGGTGCTTGGAGTGTACCTGATGCTGCGGCGTCAGGCTCTGATGGCGGACATGCTTTCGCATGTATCGCTGGCAGGGGTGGCAGCGGGTGCCTATTTGGGCATGAACCCAACGATTACCGGTTTTATTGTAGCTGTGATCGGCGCGATTATCGTTGAATATGTCCGCAGGTCCTATAAAACGTATAGTGAGATCTCTGTGGCTATTATTATGGTCGGCGGTTTATCGACGGCTGTTATTTTAATGAATCTGAATCAGAGCATTAATAAAGGGTTTTCCGCTTATTTGTTCGGTTCGGTAGTAGCGGTCAATCAGACAGAATTGATGTTGATGATCGTAGTGGCTGTGATCGGAGGCATCTTCTTTTTCGTCTTCCGGCGCCCCTTGTACCAAATTACCTTTGATGAAGAAACAGCGAAAACCAATGGTCTTCCCGTCAAGTCCATTTCATTTGCGTTTAGTATTTTGACAGGGATGATTGTAGCTGCCGCCATGCCGATTGTCGGTGTGCTGCTTGTCTCCTCACTAATCGTGCTCCCTGCTGCGCTGGCCATACGAATTGCACCGAGCTTCGCGGCAGCCATCTGGATATCTATGGTAACTGCCTTGATCGGCGTATTTATGGGGTTAACTGCCTCGTATGAGCTGAGCACGCCCCCAGGAGGGACCATTGCCATGGTGCTGTTATTATTCCTGATCTTGGGAGTTGGTATTCATAAGCTGGTTCGCAAGCTGAGCAAGCAGCAGGCTTCCGGGCGGAAAAATACGGCACGCAGTGAGAGCAATTAAAAATAGTAACTAAAATATACAGGGATAAAGGAGTTATGAACATGAATGCATGGTTCAAAAAATCATTTGTTTTGTCTGCGGGACTGGCACTTATTTTGTCCGGCTGTGGAGCCCAATCTGATCATACAGCTACAAATGCTTCCCCAACCGAGCCGGGTACGGCACAAAGTGGTAACAAGCTGAACGTGGTCACCACTTTTTATCCGATGTATGAATTTACAAGACAGGTTGCCGGAGACCATGCGAACGTAACGGCCCTGATTCCTGCTGGTGCGGAACCCCATGACTGGGAACCGAGCGCCAAGGATATGGCACAGATCAAGGACGCTAACGTATTTGTCTATAACGGTATCGTCGAAGGCTGGGCAGAGCAGGCTTTGAGCAGCGCAGCCAATGACAAGCGTGTTGTAGTTGAAGCGAGTAAAGGGCTAAACCTGATGGAAGGTACTGCTGAGGAGGAAGAAGGCGAAGCACACGCAGAGGAAGGCCATGATCACGATCATGTGCTGGACCCTCATGTATGGCTTGATCCTGTATTGGCGCAAAAGGAAGTAGAGTCTATTGAAGCGGGTCTTGTAAAAGCCGATCCTGCCAATAAAGCCGATTACGAAAAAAACGCTGATGCTTATATCGCCAAGCTGAAAGAGCTGGATACAGCGTTCAAAGCAGGTCTGAAGGATGCAAAACGCAAAGACTTTATTACACAGCATGCTGCTTTTGGTTATTTGGCCAAGCAATATGGTTTGACTCAAGTGCCGATTGCCGGACTTTCTCCCGAGCAAGAGCCTACACCGGACAAACTGGCAGGTATCATCAAGTTTTCCAAAGCAAACAATGTAAAAACCATTTTCTTTGAAACCCTCGTAGATCCAAAGGTGGCTCAGACCGTAGCCACTGAAATCGGTGCCAAAACGGATGTTCTGAATCCGCTCGAAGGACTGACAGATGAAGACAAACAGAACAACCTGGACTACCTTGGTGTGATGAAAAACAATCTGGAGGCTTTGAAGAAAGCTCTGAATGAATAAACAGACTTTAAAGGAATAGTTAAAAACTGACGTTGGAAGTATACTGACGTCAGTTTTTTATGTCTATATAAGCTGAATTTAAAAGTTACTTATCGTGCCACTGCACATCCGGATGGCATCGATAGGTAACTTTTTAAAATAGTACTAAGGTTTCACTGAATACCTAGTACTTTGTGATCTTTACCCTACAGGAACGAATTACGTCATTGTGAAACGATTTTTTGAAAACTAATTCTATGGTAGCTAGTTTCCAATTGCTTTTATAATTCAATGGTAGCGTTTTTGTTTTTACAGATTTTTTCTATTAATATTGCTCGTTTTTTCACCGATATTGAAACTTAAGTGTGTACGTAACCTACAACGGATTGGAGCGATTATTTTGGCAACAGTTATAATAGTGGATGATTCTTTATTTATGCGATCTGTGCTTAAAGATATTTTTTTGGATTTAGGTCACTCTGTAATTGCAGAGGCAGAAAATGGGTATGATGCTGTGTTGAAATACGCGCACTTTCGTCCAGACTTAATCACCATGGATATCAATATGCCTAAGATGGATGGACTTGAGGCCGTTAAAAAAATTGCCGAGCTTGATCCAAAAGCCAATATTTTAATGTGTTCTGCTTTGGGTCAGCACGAAGCGATTATAAAAGCATTTCAGGCAGGCGCAAAAGACTTTATTGTTAAGCCATTTGAGATGGAAAGGGTCGTAAATGCAGTCTCAAAAATGCTTGATAGTTAATAAATACAGATTTTAATACATAAAAATTGAACAATTTGAAATAAGAAGTCCATGGTTATTTTCACGAATATGGAGATGAAGAAGATGAGCAATCGGGTATTGTCTCAAAAAGTATTTATAGATGAACTGATCACTACGATCAGGAATGGAGGGCTTGTTCCTCTAAATTATGAACAGCTCATAAGCGAACATAGAGATAGAATGGATGCTCTTAACAATGAGCTTACGGTGCGTATAGAGGGATTAGAGACGGATTTGATTCCTGCTTCGACGTATTCCATTCCTTTTTCCAGTGGTGAAATTATGTTTCTGGCTCGTTATATTGTACTTATGGGGGATCAAACCGAGGGGTACTTTGTGTTCTATCGAGCAGAGGACTGTGAAAGTCCGGAAGAGGTGCAGTTTATAACAAGCTCTTATCAGCTTCCTCATTTGTTGCTTGAGCTGGCTCTTACTTTAAAAAAAAATGGCACGAGTAAGCCCGTTGATATTTTGACTTATTGGAATGGACCTGTTTATCCGTTAAAAGATTTGAATAAAGAGGATATTAAGCTGTCCACCTATGAATTTTAAAGCTATATATGCCATTGCATAATTTCCAGGTATCAAAATCCCTTGAGAGAGTCAAATCCCTCAGGGGATTTTTTACATTGATAATCAAACGCATGTTCGCATATAATACAAACAAACGTTCTGATAAGGAGTGAAGGATCATGCTGGAAAAATACGTGGGGCAGATCGTGGAAATCGTGTATATGGACCGAAAGGGCAAACTGTCTCATCGGCGCATTGAGGTGCATCGTGTGCAAAATGGTTTGATACGGGCTGCCTGTTTACTGACAGGCCAGCCACGCGTTTTTCGATTAGACCATGTACTGGCATGGCATCCTGTAACCCAAACAGCATAGGAGGCGTTTACGATGGGGAAAAAGCTTGAAGGGAATGGCATATGGGAAAGCTCGCGCATGATCTTGCCTGAGCATCGGGATGCGTATCTGAGACTAATGAAGGAGCAGGGCAGACGTGACAAGCCGACACTGGACGATCAGGAAATGTGGCAGATTGAACAGGCCCTTATCATTTCCTATAATGAACGGAAGTCTATTACGCTGCGGGTATTTAATCCGTTTGATGACGAGGAGTTATGTGGGCTTGTAACGGTGATTAACACGAGTCGGCGAGAAGTAAAGCTGTCCCGCGGAGAAGAGGACTTTAGCTGGATTAAGCTGGAGGAAATTATCGAGGTGAATATATAGCAACAATAGGATTGTAGTCGTATAAGCTCACGTTTAAAATGAAGCAGTAGCTGCAAAAAGAAGGAGGAATTCAATTTGAAAGTAAGCAAAAGCAATGCTGAACACTATATATGGGGAGATCAATGTGATGGTTGGCGTTTGGTGAATCATAAAGATTTGAGCATTATCCATGAGCGTATGCCTGGCAATACACACGAGGTCAGACATTATCACCATCATGCCCGTCAATTTTTCTTTATTTTATCAGGTACAGCGATACTTGAAGTGGACGGCGAACGAATTCAGTTAGGATCTCAGGAAGGCTGTGAGATTCCTCCTTTGATCGCTCATCAGATGTTTAATGAAACGAATGAGGATGTTGAGTTTTTGGTGATCTCTCAGCCTGCGACTAGAGGTGACCGGGTGCTGGCCGAAAACTAATATTTTGGGGCAGACAAATACAAGTGAAGTTTGACAAGTATGTTTTAGTACCGTATAGTGCTAATTATGATGAAAAAAAATAAAACGACCAATCGGGATGTTGTTCTGAGCATTGCGACTTCATTGTTTCTCACTAAAGGCTATCATACAACAAGCATGGACGAAATTGTGGCTGTCAGCAATGTATCCAAAACGAACATTTACTATTATTTTAAAAGCAAGGAAGAGCTGCTGTCAGCTATTCTGGACCAACTGATTCGAACGTATAGCGAGCTGATTTTTGAGGTTGTTTCACGTAAGGATCAATCCGTGCAGGAACGTCTGGAGACCCTTCTTCAATTGCTGACTCAACAAGAGACAGATTATTTGGGCGGCTGTCCCTTTATTACTCTGTACACGCAAATGCCTCAGGATATTCCCTTGTTTCGAGAGAAAGTGAGCCGATTTTTTCAAAGCCAAATCACCACGGTGGAAGCGTTGTTGAACGAGGGGATGGAGAGTTTGGAGATTCGGGCTGAACTTCCTGCCAGATCGACGGCTGAATTCATTGTCTCAGCTATCGAAGGCGCACTCTTTTTACAACATGCAGGTCAAGACCCGGGCATACTTGTAAATTTAAAAATGACTTTAGCGTTTCTGCTAAAGTGATTTTTTTTCATCATGATTAGCACTGTATGGTACTAAAAAATATAGAAAGCAGGTTATATTTATGGCACATATCTTGATCACGGGCGGTACAGGTTTTATCGGCATGCATACGCTGCAGCAACTTTCCCGGGAGGACCATACCGTTACCGTTCTTGTTCGCTCGCTGAAGAAGTGGGAACAAATATGCAGGCAAATGAATCTGGAGACCGCATGGCATACGGGGAAGTTAACGCCGGTTATTGGTGACTTAAGTGCACCTGCTCTGGGGCTGAGTTCTTCTGACAGGAAGCGGGTTGAGACAGCAGATGTGGTGATTCACGCAGGAGGACCGATGGACATATTGCTGGGAGAGGAGGAGGCGAGAGGCGCTTTTTTGCAAGCAGCAGAAGAGCTGCTGACGTTGGCTGCACATATTCATGCAAGCAAGGGGTTGCGACATTTTATCCATTTGGTTGGATTCAAAAGCCCTTTTAATCATCATAACTGGAATGCCCCGGAGCCTGTCATTGCTCATTTGGAACATGCGCCTCCTTACGAGCGCATGAAATTCCTGGCTGATTTGCGTATCCGTCAGGGAGCGCACAAAGAAGGATTTCCGCTGTCGGTTATCCATTTGAGCGTGGTCATTGGTGACTCGGCGCACGGGAATACGCCTCAAACCGGTGGGCTTGGCATACTTGTGGCTTCTACAGCGCGCAAGCTCACGGGTCTTATTCCAGGGGGCAAGTCCCATTGGCTTCCTATGGTTCACGTAGATCATGCAGCCGAATTCATCAGCGTGCTTGCCAAGGAGACACACCCTGTCAGTGAAACATACTACCTAATGGATGAAAGGCAACAGAGCCCAACGATGATGGAACTGGGAACGAATATGGCGAAGGAGCTTCGAGTTCCAAAACCATGGGGCTCCATTTCACCCGCTTGGCTATCCAGCATCTTAGGCACTCCATTGGGACGAAAGCTGGGTATTCCAAAGGAGTCACTTGATTTTATTGTGGATGTGGACTATCCATTGGATGCGACGCGGGGAGTTCAGCGTAAATTCGGATTGACACAGGCGGTAAATACGGATGTTTTCCCATTTGTCATTACGGACCTTGATTTCAGAATTGCACATTCCCGCACGGATACAGATGGATTTGTCCGCAGCAGGCGCGGGCCTTTGGCTACACTGGAGCGAAGGGTGGAAAATGAAAATCCTCCGATGGTGTTTGTTCACGGTACTTTGAGCGGGGCGGATTGCTTGATACCACTGGCCGAGCAGTTTCCGGAATCCTCCGTTTGCCTGGTAGATCTCCCCGGGTTTGGGCGATCTCCTTACCATCATCAGGAGGATGTACTGGAGGGTTACATCGAATCGCTAGTACAAGCGATCCAAACTTTTGAAACACCGATCAACCTTGTGGGTCATTCCTTCGGCGGATTATTGGCCGCCAAAGTGTGGGAACGTGTACCTGAGCGCCTGAGCAGCTTGCATCTGTTGCAGCCTGTATTCCATCCTGCTCCGCGCAGGTATCGGAGTGCACGAATTACGGAGAGCGTACTGGGCAGACTCAGCGAGTCAGGCTTGCGCAAGCAATTGCTGTCGCAGACTTGTTTTGAAAGTATGGAGGCCATTCCGCCAGCATACATCACGTATGTCCTTGAGGAATTGCGTTCTCCCCGCGTAAAAAAGACGACTGCGGAAGCGCTGGCCATGTTAACAAGAGCGGATAGCTTCCGGTTCGCGTCCAAGAATCTCGGACCATCGTTCAAGGAGAAGGTTTCGATTATATGGGGGATGAAGGATCAGATTTATAAACTGCCTGAGCCATTTCATGGCTTGCACACGCTGCATATTCCGGCAGCCCATCATTTTCCGATCTCGCAGCCGGAGCAAACCGCGCACTGGCTAAAGCAGCACATGGAGCAGATTGCCGATGTTCTTTCTGGGTCCGTTAAATAAAATCATAGAGTGAATAGAGGAAGTCGCCATATTGGCGGCTTTTTCTCGTTGGAGAGAGGATTATAAAGGTTTACCGTGTGTTTATTCTGTAGTAATATATATTAATCGTAATTATTACAATTAAAGGCGTGATGGTGAAACAGCCTCTATTAGCCTTGGGCAATCATAATTGAAGGAGTTATCAGCGTGAGAGAAAACAGAGTAACCTCGAAACTGCCTTCCAAGGCAGAGCGTCATCGGCTGTTCGGTTCGGTGGACCCTACTCCGGGAGATAAACCCACATTGAAAGAGCATATGTCCGATTTGCAAAATGAGCAGCGCAACTATTTGTTCGACATTGAACAGGTGGGCATCGCCAGAGTAAAGCACCCTATTACCGTGGAGGCGGGTTTAGCCCCTGCTTCACAGGTAAGCATCGGAACCTTTAAGCTAACAACCTCGCTGAATCGTGAGGCCAAAGGAATTAACATGAGCCGCCTGACAGAGCACTTGGAGGAGTATCGGCAGCAGGGTGGAACAACGGATTTGGCACAGCTCATCCGTTTTACAAAAGGTTTGACCGCGCGGATGAATCAGGAACGGGCTGAGCTGGAGCTTTCGTTCCCGTGGTTCTACGAACGGCGCTCCCCTATGCTGGGGAAAACGGGACTAAACCATGCCGAGGGGTTAATCCGAATCAGCTATGAGGAAGGACGGGGAAGCTGTGTGGTGGTTGGCCTGACGGTGGCGGTAACAACTTTGTGTCCATGCTCCAAGGAAATCAGCGAATACAGCGCCCACAATCAGCGTGGCGTAGTAACGATGGAAGCGCACATAGATGAACTGGATATGGAGCAGGACTGGAAGGTCATGCTGCTGAATGCAGCAGAATCTAATGCCAGCGCTCCGCTGCATCCGATTCTTAAGCGCCCGGACGAGAAGGCGGTAACTGAAAAAGCGTATGAAAATCCGCGTTTTGTCGAGGATATGGTGAGGCTAATTGCTGCTGATTTGGTCGAGCTGAAGGCCGTTCGTGCCTTCACGGTGGAGTGCCGAAATGAAGAATCCATTCATCTGCATGATGCCATAGCGAAAATTTCATATAAAAAACCACGTTCCTGATTCTTCAGGAAGGAAAGCCACAGAACCACGGTGAAAATGGTCGAAATGACGATTTTGCTGTGGTTTTTTATTCTATTTTAGGAATTAAAAATAGTTTTTGTCCAAATTCCGGTCTGAAATGTCCATGGAATCAGGATATTTATTCCATATAATAAGGAGGTGAATCAAATGAAAATGATTATCAATATCAAAGGAGTGATCGAGTTGTCAAAAGCTGCAACTGCTATCTCGCAAAACACCCGTTACCTGGAAAGCCAGGCTGCGCGGGAATCCAATGCCAGATCCTACCCCCGGCGTATTCCGATAGCCATCGCCGAAGCAGAAGGCATCTATGTCAAGGACATGGATGGAAAAAACTATATTGATTGCCTGGCCGGGGCCGGAACTTTGGCACTCGGTCATAACCATCCAGTGGTCCTGGAAGCGATCAGAGAGCTGCTGGATCAAAAACGACCTCTGCATACGCTGGATTTGACCACGCCAGTGAAGGAGCAGTTTGTAGAAGAGCTATTCGCCAGTCTGCCTCCTGAATTTGCCCGTCAAGCCAAAATCCAATTTTGTGGTCCAACCGGAGGCGATGCGGTGGAAGCCGCGATCAAGCTGGTCAAAACGGCTACGGGGCGCCGGAGCATTTTTTCCTTCCAAGGCGGTTATCATGGCTCAACCCACGCGACGATGAGTCTCAGCGGGACTTTGGGACAAAAAGAGCGGGTGCAGGGCTTGATACCGGATGTTCATTTTATGCCCTATCCCTATGCGTATCGGTGCCCATTTGGAGTAGGTGGAGAGCAGACGCATGCGCTTAGCAGTCGTTATATTGAGAATCTGCTGGATGATCCCGAGAGCGGAATCGTTACGCCATGTGCTTTTATTCTGGAGATAGTTCAAGGGGAAGGCGGCTCCATTCCTGCGCCTGTTGAGTGGATTCGGGAAATTCGCCGCATTACCAAGGAACGGAATATCCCGTTGATTATTGATGAAGTCCAGACCGGACTTGGACGTACAGGCAAGTTGTTTGCTTTTGAGCATGCGGATATTATCCCCGATGTACTGATCTTGTCCAAAGCGATTGGCGGCAGTCTGCCGCTGTCGGTGGTTATTTATAACGAAGCACTGGATGTATGGAATCCGGGCGCGCATATCGGTACTTTTCGTGGCAATCAGATGGCCATGGCTGCCGGACTGGCTACGCTGAAATATATAAAGGAGTACTATATACCCGACCATGCTGCAGCCAGAGGCGAACAATTCATGAACCGCCTGAACATCTTGAAGCAGCAAATAAGCTGCATCGGAGATGTACGCGGCCGGGGGCTTATGATCGGGGTAGAGATTGTGGACGACCGACAGTCGGTGGATCATTTGGGACATTATCCAGCCCACAAAAAGCTGGCTGCTCGAATACAGCAGGAATGCCTGAAACGTGGACTTATTTTGGAGGTTGGGGGAAGGCATTCTGCCGTGATCCGCTTTTTACCGCCGCTGATTGTGACCGAGCGCCAAATTGACGACATATTTCTTATTTTCAATGAAGCGGTGCATGCAGCCTATGCCGGGTTGCAGCACGAACACGACTAAGCAGGCTACGGGATGAAAAACCATGCTGTGGCTAAGCAATGGAAGGTCGTCATCACGGTGATGCTCGGCACCTTTACGGTTTTGCTGAATAACAGTTCGCTGAATCCGGCGATTCCGTCCTTCATTAAGGTGTTCGATACGAACGCTGCCACGGCGAGCTGGCTCATTACCATTTTTCTAATCACGATGGGGATGACCATGCCTTTAACCGGGTATTTGGCGGATCGCTTTGGAAAAAAGAAAATCTACCTGAGTGGACTTGCACTTTTTGTTACAGGCTCCTTACTCGGTTCGATATCGTGGGGGCTCGCCGCTGTAATCATGTGTCGTGGACTGCAAGGGATAGCGGGCGGGCTGATGATTCCGTTGTCGCTGGCGCTGATTTTTGAAGCTTTTCCCAAGGAGGAACGCGGCAGGGTTACGGGAATATGGGGGATTGCAATTATGGCCGCCCCGATGCTCGGGCCTACAGTTGGCGGAATTGTTTTATCGCTCAGCAGCTGGCAGGTACTTTTCCTTATGAATGTGCCAACTGGATTGCTGGGATTGCTGCTGGGAATACGCTACTTGGCCGCCACACGTGGCAATCTGTCTCGCACCTTTGATCGCAGCGGATTTATAACGATCACCTTGGGGGTAGGATTCATTCTGTTTGCGCTGGGCAGAACAACGACGGCGGCAGATGTAGTTGACCCGCTGCATATGTTGCTGTTCCTTGCCGGAGCGATTTTGCTGGTGATATTTGTACGAATGGAGCTGATCAAGGAACAGCCCTTGCTGAATGTACACATTTTTAAAATACCTACCTACAGCCTCAGCGTAATCGTGGCGAGTGTACAGGCGATTGCGATGTTTGGCAGCATTTTTCTGGTTCCGATGCTGGTTCAACAAGTATATGGCTATGACGCCATGATGACAGGACTTGTGTTTTTGCCTTCTGCTATATGCACAGGCTGGTTCGTCACCCTTGCAGGCAAGCAACTGGATCGCAAGGGGCCTAAAGGGATTATCAGCACTGGACTTATCCTCACGTGCGCGGCTACAGCGTTGCTCGGTATGCTCCAGCTCCATTCACCGCTCTGGGTCATTTTTGTCCTTATGATGCTGCGGGGAATTGGATTGGGTCTGTCCAATATGCCTGCCACCACCGCCGGATTGAATGCGATTCCCGATAAGCTTGTAGCCCAAGGCTCGGCGATGAATAATGTGATGCGCAGACTGACCTCCTCGCTTGGAATGGTCGTCATTTCGATTTATTTTGAGGTTCGCAAGGCTCAGCTGCTGGTGGCGGGGTATTCGGTGGAAACGGGGACGCTGCAAGCGATCCGGGAAGGTTTTATTGGAATGAGCATACTCATTTTACTTACGATTCCCGCCGCTTTTTTCCTCAAGCCACCCGCATTCCTTCCTGAAAAAGAAGCGCGTCGTACATCCCGTGATGCCTCGGAAGTGAAAGCGCCTGCGTCTGTACCTAAAGCTTGAACAGGAAGGGAGAGGATAAATACATGCTGACACAATCAAAGGAGGCTTCCGCTGCCGCTGAAGAACGGCCCAAGAGTAGAATATGGGCGGAACAAGCGACACTGCGAGCCTTGGTTAACAGCTATCTGCGGGAAACGCAGCAATTTGACCCGAGAATGGATGCGGTGGCACAGGATATGAGGGTGATTCTGCCACGGACCGGGCGACAGGTCAGAGGTACGCTGCTTCATTTTTCTGCGACCGGACAACATGTGTATGGGAAAGAGTGGTACGAGGCGGAGGAAGAAGGAGCCGGCAGACTGCTTGAGATGGATGAGATCATACAATGGCTGCTGGACGAGCTGGGCTACCACGCCAATCCCGAGCAGCGGGAAGCGGAGCAGCAAAAGATGAAGCAGCGCATTCGCAACAGCCTGCACAAAATGACGCTTTTTATGGATAAGCATCTGAAGCTTGCAAGCGAGAGCAGGACCGAATCCTCAAGTAAGGGAGATCGGCTGGCGTATGTCCGCTCGGAACAGTCTTTGCTGATCGGACATCCCTTTCATCCTTTTCCGAAAAGCACGGAGGGTTTTGCCGATGATGAGCTTTCATTATACAGTCCCGAGATGAGCGCGGTGTTCCAGCTGTATTACTTTGCGGTTCATGAGGATAACGTGCAGGAGGAATGGATTGGTGAAGAGTACCGCAGGGACGCCATTGACCCGTCTGTACGGCTCCATGCCGAGCGCCAATGGGGAAAGGAGTTGGAACGCTATTGTATGTTGCCTATGCACCCTTGGCAGGCTGAGCATGTGTTGCGGGAACCGTATATTCAAAGCCTGATACGACAGCGGCAGCTGATTCCTATGGGAGCGCTAGGTCCTGTTTTTTATCCGACTTCTTCAATAAGAACAGTGTGGAATATAGAAACCGGAAATGGCTACAAGCTGCCGTTGCATGTCCGAATTACGAATCTGGTGCGCGATAATACGCAGGAACAGGCTCGGCGTACCTTGGACGCTGCGAAGGTCATCCATGATCTTTCAGCCGAATGGTCATCCCATATCCAATCCGAGGGCTTCAAGGTGCTGACAGAAACGGGTTATAGCCGTGTATGCTTCAAGCCGAATAACGAGACAGAATGGGCGGGAAGTTCGGATGCAAAATATGATGCCGGACAGGAGTCTGGTCCAGTGGCGATAGAAGAAGGAACAGCAGCGGTTCACGAGCTGGAGCAGCTGTCGGACCAGTTTACAGTTCTCTACCGTCCGATGGACTTGAACGCTGAATCAACCTATGTCATGGCATCCTTGCTGGAGCCGCTGCCGGGTGAACAGGAGCCGCGGCTGATTGGAGTGATTCGGGACCATTCTCCGAGTAACGTTGGAGAGCAGCCGAACCTGTCAGCATGGCTGGAACGGTATCTCCACGTATCCATGGTACCCATGCTACGTTTGCTTGCGGTGAAAGGGATCGCCTTCGAAGCCCATGTGCAAAATTCGCTCCTGTCCCTTCAGGACGGAAGGCCGGAATGCTACTATGTACGTGATTTGGAGGGTGTGAGTATTGTGCGTGAACAGGCTGAGGCAGCCGGATGGATCGGTTCACTGATTTCTGAGGATAGTCCTGTCCTATATGGTGCACAAGAGCCGTGGCTGCGTACCCGCTATTATTTTTTTGTGAATCACTTGGGTGCTTTGATTCATGCCCTTGCGGTTCATCAACAGCATAGTGAGCAGGAGTATTGGGGAGTGGTTCGCAAGGTGCTGGAGCAATTAAAGGAGCAACTAGAAGCACAGGAAGAAGTACAAGTACAACAGGAACGGGAAACAGGCTCGAAGCAAGGTGCAGACGCTCGTGTACGTCTAGCTGCCTATATCCAGGATTTATTGACTAATCCTGCACTGCCTGCCAAAGCCAATTTTATAAGCTGCTTTCAATCCAGAGGGGATACACCTTCGTTTATCCCGATTCCTAATCCAATTCAGATTCGTGAGGTGACTTCATGACGATAACGAACATTCCTGGAACTAACAATTCAGTAACTAATAATTCTGGAACTAACAATTCAGATAACTTGCCCACAAGCAATCTTTCTGCAACTTCCTCTGGCACCGCTTCGACCACTCAGCGCTTTATTCAAGCGCTTCGTTCAGATGCCTTTGTACAGGTGGAGCAGCGCATCATCCGACAACTGATTCAGGCATTGTTATATGAAGAAATTTTGCCCTATGACACTCGCGACGATGCTGTGGAAGATGGCTGCCAGCATTATATATTATACGGCAAGAACACTACAGGGCAGCCCGTTCAATATCGTTCTGTTGGAAAACGAATGGACAGCTTTGGGCGTATTCGGCTGGCTCGTATTCCAGTCATACGGGTCGGGACAGACGGAAGCGAAACGACGGCTGCGCTGGCAGATTTTGCGAACGAAGTCCTCAGCGCCGCACAGCAGGGAGAGCGACTTCAACGCTTTATAGAAGAGCTGGAGCAAACTTTGCTCAAAGATGTGCAGGCGCAAAGTTATTTGACAGCGCCATCTCTCGCAGATGACCAGCGTCGATATGATGAGCTGGAAGGCAATTTGGGAGACGGCCATCCGTATCATCCATGCTATAAATCCAGGATTGGATTCACGCTGACAGATAATGAGCAGTATGGCCCCGAGTTCAAGCAGCCGATTCGTCCTGTGTGGCTGGCCATTGCCAAAAGCCACAGCCGGGCCGGGCAATCGCAGGCGATTGATGATGAAGCATTTATTCGCCAGGAACTGGGAGAAGGCGAATTTGCACGCTTCCAAGCCTTGTTGACCAGCTATGGTCAGCAACCGGAGGCTTATCGGCTCATGCCTGTGCATCCGTGGCAGTGGCAGCAGGTCATTTTGCCCCGCTTCCATCAAGAGCTGGCGGAGCAACAGATCATATGGCTCGGTGAAGCAAGCGATGTGTATCAGGCGCAGCAGTCGATCCGCACATTGTCCAACCGAACGACACCGGAGCGCGCTTATGTGAAGCTGTCGCTCAGTATTACAAACACCTCCACCAGCCGGATCATGGCTGGACATACCGTACTGAACGGGGCGCTTATCACGGACTGGCTGCATGGGCTGCTAAAGCACGATGAATACGCCGTTCAACAGGGATTCTTTGTTTTGCGTGAGGTTTTGGGTATCACATTTGACTATGAGCAGCTACCCGAATACCGTCAGGCGAAAACGTATGGCTCGCTGGGGACGGTGTGGCGAGAAAGCATTCACGGCTATTTGCAGCCGGATGAGGACGCGATACCTTTTAACGGATTATGTTATGTGCAGAAAAACGGGGTTCCGCTCATTGATCCATGGGTACAGCAATTCGGAGTAGAGGAATGGACTCGCCGGGTTCTGGAAGCGACCATATCGCCGCTTATTCATATGCTGTATGCGCATGGGATCGGTATGGAATCTCACGGTCAGAATATAATTTTGCTTCATCGAAACGGACAGCCAACGCGGGTGGCACTTAAGGATTTTCATGATGGCGTCCGGTTTTCCGTGAACCATCTGACGGAGCCGGATCAATGTCCACATCTTCACCCTGAGCCGCCAAGTCATGCCCGTATTAACCGTAATTCGTTTATTAAAACGGGTAATCCGGAGGATGTACGCGATTTTACTTACGATGCTTTTTTCTTTATTGCAGCCGCCGAGCTGGCGATGTTTCTTGCCGGGCATTATCAACTGGACGAGCAGCGATTTTGGCAGATGTCTGCGCAGGTCATTCATGACTATCAGCGCCAGCATCCTCAGCATGAGGAGCGTTTCCGCCTGTTTGACTTGTTCGCCCCAACCGTGCAGATTGAAGAACTGATGAAAAGACGTCTGCTCGGGGATGAGGATCTTCACTTCAAGCCAGGGATCAATCCGTTGTATGCACACCGGGAGCCTCAATGCTAACGATCAATCGGCTTCAGGAGAAGCTGCTGAAAGGGCAGGAGGTATTCGGGCTGATTGCCTCCATCCCGGCGGCGCTTACGGTCGAAATGATCGGACATGCCGGATATGACTTTGTCATTATTGATATGGAGCATGTCATGATCAATCCCGAGACCGTAGAGCATATGATCCGTGCTGCCGAAGCCGCACAAATCACGCCCTTGGTGCGTGTACCCGAGGTCGATGCCAAGGAAATATTGAGGGTGCTGGACAGCGGAGCACAGGGAATCGTCGTTCCGCATGTGGAGAGCAGGGAGCAGATGGTGGAGCTGGTACAGGCTGCAAAATATAGCCCGGAGGGCAAGCGAAGCCTGAACAGTGGCAGACCTGCCGCATTTGGCAAAGGAAGTTTGGTGGATTACATGAAGCAGGCCAATGATCAGATCATGCTGGTGCCGATGATTGAGAGCGAACTAGGCGTGGAGCGTATCGCAGATATTTTATCCGTACCAGGCCTTGGCATGGTGCTGGAAGGAGCCGCAGATTTATCGCAATCGTGCGGTGTGCCATGGCAGACCGATGCGGCGATTGTGCAGGAGGGTCTACAGCGGGTCTTTGAAGCTTCACGGGAAGCAAAGGTTCCATACTGTGCCATTCCGCGAAAGGCTGGGGAATACGGTGCATGGATAGAACAAGGGGTTCATGCCTTCGTGCTGGGTGATGAGCGGGGAATTGCTTTTCGTGCCTTGCAAGCAAGAAGGTCTGACCTATACTAGTTCTCAATATAAAGGAGGATGAACATGAGTCAGCTTGTTACAGCACTGTCTGGAGGGCAGGTCGTTTCGTATGTGGAAAAGCTTATCCAGCAAAAGCGGGAACGAGAGCAGCAACCCGTATGCGCCTATATCTATGACCTGGGCGCACTGAGGGAACGGGCACAACGTTGTGTGAGCAGCTTGCCTGATGATTGCAGTTTGTTTTACGCGGTCAAAGCCAATCCCGATCCTCAGTTGATCGCCAGTCTGCTTCCCATTGTGAAGGGCTTTGAAGCGGCATCCATCGGAGAAATTCGTACCATCCGTGAGGTATCAGCCGACGTGCCGATTATATTTGGCGGTCCGGGGAAAAAGGACGCTGAAATTGAGGAAGCGCTGGAACGGAATGTGATGCTGATTCATGCCGAAAGTTTGCATGAGCTGCAGCGTATCGGCTGGATTGCAGAACGCAGACAGCAGCGTGTAGCTATTTTGCTGCGCATTAATTTGCGGCGTACTTTGCCAGAGGCGAGCATTACAATGTCCGGTCGGCCTACTCAATTTGGCATAGATGAAATTCAAGTGCCGGAAGCAATCCGACTTGTTCAAAGCCTGCCGTTTGTACAGCTGGAGGGTTTTCATATGCATTCCCTGTCCAACAATCTGGATGCCCGGCTGCACGCCCGTATGGTAGCTACGTATTTGCAATGCGTGCAGACCTGGATTCAGGAGCATTCCCTGTCCATCCGTTATCTGAATGCTGGCGGCGGCTTCGGCATTTCGTATACCGATCTGGAGCGCAGGTTCGAATGGAATGATTTTATAGAGGAATTGCAGCAAGTATTGGAGGACTATCGTATCCCCGGCGTCCAGCTGATTTTTGAGTCCGGGCGCTACATCGTGGCGCACTGCGGGTATTACGTCGCAGAAGTGATCGATCTCAAAACCAATCATGATCAGCATTACGCCATTATTCGCGGGGGAACCCACCACTTTCGTTTGCCGGTATCGTGGCAGCATAATCAGCCCTTTGAGGTGATTGCTGTGGATGATTGGCCGTATCCTTTCCCGCGAACCGAGCGGCGACAGACATCGGTGACGATTGCAGGAGAGCTCTGTACCCCCAAGGATGTGCTTGCACACGAGGTGCACGTAGAGCATTTGCGGATCGGAGACGTTTTGCTGTTCCACATTGCCGGAGCCTACGGCTGGACGATTTCGCATCATGACTTCCTCAGCCATCCCCATCCGCATTTCTACTATATAAACCAAACTTGAGAGTTACCTTTAGTGCCACTACGCAGCCGGAGAGTGTGCTTCCCATGGCCACCGTCCCAGAGGCTATAAAGGTGATAAAAGCAGCACAAACATAAAGAAGGAGGAATGAATCTGTATGAAGTCCACATTAAACACGAACCCGGTGCTTTCATCCGAAGAAGCAACGCGTCTGCACAGACAAAAACAGGCTGAAAGCCAGGTTATGCAGGATCTTGTAAACACATTGCTGGCGGAAGGGTTTTGGGAGCGTACCGATGTTGAACTGTTGTCTATCCCGCAATGGCAAAACGACTATGCTAGCGTTCAGGCTGAATTAAGCGACTTGTTTTCTTTTAAGGAGAATGAAGCTGCTGACTCCAATGGGGATACGGCTGCAAATGGCGGTCCGATTAGCCTTTACCGCTGGTGGGTGGATCGGGAGCAGCAGCACAGTATCTTATTCCCTGTACACGCTGCGGTGGTTCAGCCCTATCGCTACCTGCGGTCAGGTGGAGTGTGCGAAATTCAGCGGCAGCCAGAGGGAGAAGAATTCCATGCCAAATGGCTTCACCCGGTGACGCTGATGCAGCGTGTAATTGAGGAATGTCTGGACGAGGAATATCGTCGTCAGGAAGGAGTAGGGCGGTTTGTCCAGCTACTGGAGCAGACAATTGAGCAAACTGCATGGTCGCTGGATAGCGGGCTGGGGGATGACAATATCCTGGGAATATCGCCCACTGAGGCTTTTCAACGCCTGGAACAGCATTCCTCATTGCGTGATCGCCCTTTTCACCCCGTATCCAAGGCTAAAACAGGCATGAACGAGCAGGACTATCGAAAATATATCGCTGAATTTGGACAGGATATCACGCTAAGCTGGGTAGCACTTCGCAAGGACGCGATAATGACCGGAGTGGGCATCACACAGGGGCCTCATTTTGCGGACACAGAAGCAGGAGCGACGGCAGCCGAAGCTGAACCGGGTATACAACGTTCATATGCTGGACAGCAGCCTGACGACCTTCTTCTGTCCAGCTCCGAACGTCAGCTGGTAGAGCAGGAGATGCAGGAACGCGGACTGTCTGCGGATTATATCGCGATACCCGTTCATCCGTGGCAGCTCACGCATATACTGCCCCAACATCTGCACGCCGAACAGGCAGACAAAGTGTGGATTCCGCTGGATGTAAAGGCCGGAGCCTTTCAGGCGACCTCGTCTGTACGCTCCTTGTCTCCGAAGGATGGTGGTCCCAATTATGTGAAGCTGCCCTTGAGCGTGTTCTCACTGGGGGCATCCCGCTATTTGCCTGCTGTGAAGCTGATTAACGGGGATCGCGGACAAGCTTTATTGCAGCAGGCCAAAGCACGTGACCCGCAGCTTCAGGAGCGATTGTTTTTATGCGATGAAGGCTCCTGGTGGGCTTATATGCCGCAAAATGGCAGCCTGTATGATGATCCGCCCCGGCATTTGGCGGCGATGGCCCGGATGTATCCGCACGAATTAATCCATGATCCTGCCGTGCGCCTCATTCCCATGTCTGCACTGGCTGCAAGGCAGCATCATTTTTTCAGGGAATGGGCTGCTGAACGCGGACTTCCTGACACGGCAGCTTCGGTAAAACAACTATTCGGTGAAGTATGCCTGACGTTTTTTGAAATTATGCTGCGCCTGTACCGCATCGGGCTCATGCCCGAGATCCATGGGCAAAACTGTGTGCTGGTTTGGAAAAACAGAAAGATAGAACACATTTTACTGCGCGACCATGACTCTGTGCGTCTGCATCTACCCTGGCTGACAGAGCATGGGATTGCCGATCCTGAATATCAAATCCGCCCTGGCTATTCCAACAGTCTGTACAATGAAACACCAAAGAAATTGCTATTCTATCTGCAAACACTGGGCATTCAAGTTAATTTGTACGCGATTATAGATACACTTTCAGATATTTATGGCATAGACGAACCGTCTCTGTGGTCTGTATTAAGGCAACAATTGGAGAACGCTATCCACCACGTGCCCTTCAAGGCTGACGTTCGCCGGGAGATCAAGCAAATGGTATTTGAAAATCCGGAGTGGCCGCTCAAGCTGCTGGTGAAACCTTTGCTGGAGCAATCTGGTGTACCTGGCAGTATGCCGTCTGGTCAAAGCCGTATACAGAACCCGTTTTATCATTTGAATATGGCTCATGCCCAAAATGTAGATCCTTTATAAGCTTGAGCGCAATTCCATTTTGCAAAATCCGACCCAGTCTATATATAATGAAAAGAGTTCTCATAACATGGAGAATAATGATCAATATATAGAAAGGCTGGGAGCCATGAATACGCAGGATCAATCTTTTACTTCATTTCTTTATAAACTGCAAGATATTCAGCATGTGTGCTCTGGCCGATCTTTCTCCCGGCAAGAAACGTCTTTTCATACGTTGTTATTATTCAATGAAGGGGAAGGGGATATCGTCATTGATGGAATGACGTATCCTCTTTACCGTCAAAAGGGCTTTATGCTCGCTCCTGGCGCAGTCATGAAGCTCCATCTGTTGTCCGGCGCTCCGGCAGATTATTATGTCATCCGTTTTCTGGCATTACAGCCGTCGGGGGAGCTGGACTGTTACATACCTGCAGAGGCCATCGGACCACAAGAATGGAACATTCCCCACTTCCGTTTTGTGATGGACAGAGTCGAGGAAATCAAGAAGAAGCATCATTGTGATCGTATATGGGACCAAATGAAGGCCAATATTTTATTTCAGGAAATGCTGATGTCATTGTTTCAGCATGTGAGCCGGGATCAGAAGCCGGACGTGCAGCAGGCGGTGACCTTGACGCTCCACTACATGGAGCAGCATTACGCTTCCGATATTACGCGGGACAAGCTGGCAGAGCTGGCAGGAATGAGTGCCGATTATTATTCGCGTATGTTCAAAAAAATGATCGGCAAAAGCCCAATGGAATATTTGACAGACATTCGTATGAATCACGCGAAGCAAGCGCTGGTGCTCACTCGTGATTCTTTTCGCACAATTGCTCACGGTGTCGGCTTTAGCGATGAGTTCTATTTTAGCCGTAAATTTAAAGCCGCCACTGGACGCTCCCCCTCAGCCTACGTCAATACGATTCGATATACGGATAAAATCGCTTCGCTCAAGCATCTGTTAACCGGACATTTGATTGCACTGGGCATAGAGCCATATGCGGCGGTGATTAACAAGGCTTACCCTGTCACCGAAGGCTTTTGCAACACGATATCAGTAGGTGAGGTTCAGCCCGATCTGGAAAGGCTGATGTCGGCCCGGCCTGAGCTGATTTTAACCTGTGAATTCAGGGATTTTGAGAAATCAAAAAAGGAAAAAATGTACGAGCAGATTGCGCCCACCGTCACCGTACCCTTTTTCCAAAGCTGGCGTACTCATTTTCAGTCGATAGCCCGCATTGTCGGCAAGGATGCAGAAGCGGTTGAATGGTTGGAGCGCTATGAAACGAAAGCAGAACGGATTTCCCGAAAGGTCAGGCAAAAGCTCGGAGGGGAGAGCGTGCTGATCGTTGGGGTTGGGAACCAGAAAATGTGTGTGTATGGACAGCGGAATGTGGGATCGGTTTTGTATGGAGACTTGAAGCTGGCGATGCCTGCGGGGGTCGAGAATATCGCCCATTACCGGGAGGTAACGGTGAGTGAGCTGAATGAATTTGATGCAGACCGCATTCTGCTGACTTGTTATCGCCATTATGGCAACGCCTGTGAAGAACAAGCAATTCAGCAGGAGTGTCTGGCACTGTGGCGTTCCCCCGAATGGCAGCAGCTAAAGGCGGTACGGAATGGGGCCGTACACCATATGTGTGATAGCAGACACCTGTATACATGCTATACTTCGTTGTCTCACGATCTATTATTGGACAAATCGTTAGAGCTGCTGTTGTCTGATTCGTCCAAATAAAGAACGTTAACGTCCATGGTCATACTAAGACCCCTCTTTATAATTAATGATGAGAATGAATATCATTATTGGCGATCTAAATAGGGGGAATAGAGAAATGTTCCGAGCATCAAGCAAAGGGAGTATATGGGTTGCACTCATGGTTGTATTGCTGCTTTTATCAGGCTGCGGTGCTGGAGGTGCGGGTACGAATGCCGGTGGAGCGCCAGAAGCTTCCTCAACCGACTCCGTACGCACCATCGAGCATGTCTTGGGTAAAACCGAAATTAAGGGTACACCCAAGCGGGTCGTAACGCTGTATAACGGAGCCAACGATGTTATGATCGCCTATGGTATAAAGCCTGTGGGGATTGTGGAGGCGAGTGGAACCGAGCCGGTGTATGATTATTTGAAAAAGGATCTCGAAGGGATTCCGACAGTTGGTCTGGAGACACAGCCGAATATGGAGGAAATCTATAAACTGAAGCCGGATGTCATCATTGCAACCAAATTCCGTAACGAAGCGACGTACCAGCAATTGTCGGAAATCGCACCTACGGTTGCCGTCGATCAGCTATATGAGTGGAAAGATACGGTGAAGCTGATCGGGCAAGTGTTGAATCAGGAGGACAAGGGGGCACAATTGCTGGCAGATTGGGATCAGCGTGTAGCGGACTTTAAAAAGAAAATGGGTGATCGCCTGCCGATCAAGGCTTCCATCGTTAATTTCCGGGCAGACCATGCGCGTATTTATTATATGGGCTTCGCAGGACAGATCCTGAAGGAGCTGGGCTTCACCCGTCCTCCTGAGCAAGAAGCGGACAAATGGGGAATCAAAGTCAACAGCAAGGAAAGCATACCAGACATGAATGCAGATACGTTGTTCGTATTTAACTCGGGTAAGGATCAGGCTGCTATTGAAAAAAATTATGAGGCTTGGACAAGCCATCCTTTGTGGAAAAACCTTGATGCATACAAGAAAAAGAGCATTTTTAAGGTTAATGAAGTGAATTGGAATCTGGCCGGTGGCTATTTGAGCGCAAATCTGATGCTGGATGATCTTTATCAATTGTATGATCTGAAATTATAAATAACTATCATAAAGCAAGACGGAAATACAGCAGAGGGGTGAGGGGTCTAGATCTCTCATCCTTCTTTTGTGTTGTACATTGCTGCTGAAAGAGTGAGGATATGCAACGATGCTAACGACGATTGTAAGAAAATGGACTGGACTTGGTGTATGTCTGATCCTGCTCGCGGGTGCCTTGTTCCTTGGCCTGCTGCTGGGCAGAACGCTGATTCCACCGCAATTGATGATATCTTCTCTACTGTATTATGATGCTCAAAATGTAGAGCATGTGCTGATACATACCGAACGTTTGCCGCGCATAATCATTGCTGCTGTTGTAGGCGCGGGCTTGGCGATGGCAGGAGCCTTTATGCAGGCGCTTACTCGCAACCCGTTGGCTTCGCCGAGCACGTTCGGTATCAATGCGGGTGCTTTATTCTTCGTTTCTATCGCTGCGGTCGTGTTTTCGGTCCAGTCCATGATGTCTCTGATGGGCTTTGCCTTGATCGGCGCAGGACTGGCGGCTGTGCTGGTATATGTCATCGGTTCATTAGGTCGGGATGGTTTGACACCGATCAAGATTGTATTGTCCGGCTCTGCCATTCACGCCTTGTTTATGTCGATGATCCAGATTATTTTGGTGATGAATGAAACGGGGATGCAAAATGTGTTGTTCTGGATGGCTGGCTCTGTCAGCGGACGTTCGCTGGAGATGCTGCAGCCTCTATTTCCTTTTATGCTGGTGGCGGGGATCTCGGCGATGTTGATGGGTAGAGCGGTGAATCTGCTTGTGACCGGGGAAGATGTAGCGAAGGGCCTGGGGCAAAATACGTTATGGGTAAAATGCGCCATGGGACTCATTATTGTGGTGCTGGCTGGATGCTCTGTTGCGATTGCGGGGGCGATTGGCTTCGTCGGTCTGATCATTCCGCATGTGGCGCGGGCTTTGGTTGGTGCGGATTATCGCTGGATTACCCCTTTTTCGGCGGTATTGGGTGCTTTGTTATTGGTGTCGGCCGATACTGCTGCCAGAGTGCTGATTTCACCGCAGGAAATTCCGATTGGTGTGATTACGGCTTTGATCGGGGTTCCCTTTTTCATCTACATTGCCCGTAAAGGAGGGGCGTGGAAATGAAGCGTATGAAAGTGAACCATGGTGCCAGCACAGGCAGGTTGAACAAGAGGCGTTATGTAACGCTGCGGAGCAGGAACGGCCAATTTCATATCCAGTTGGAAAAGAAAGTGTTATGGATGATGGGTGGTTTGGCCCTGGCGCTTCTGATCATAGGTGTGATCAGTGTGGGCTGGGGGGATACGTATGTACGTCCTTGGGAAGTGCTTCGAGCGATATGGGGACGCAGTTCAGACGAATATGACTTTATTTTGTACAGACTGCGGTTCCCGCGAGCGGTTACGGGAGTGCTGGTTGGCGCGGCTTTGGGCATCGCGGGAGCGGTGCTTCAGGGCATTATTCGCAATCCGCTGGCATCTCCGGATATCCTGGGCATTACAGGCGGGGCATCTGCTGCTGCAGTGACGTTCATTGCTTATGGAGGAGCTGTTTTGAGCTTCCAATGGCTGCCTGTGGCGGCTGTAGCTGGCGCACTGATCGTATCGCTGCTAGTGTACGTGCTGGCCTGGAAGGACGGCGTAACACCCATCCGACTGGTGCTGGTGGGGATTGGTTTGGCTTCTGCCATGAGTTCGGTTACGACGCTGATGTTGGTTATGAGCTCGTCCTTTACAGCCGGCAAGGCTTATATCTGGCTGACGGGCAGCGTGTATGGAGCGTCGTGGAGCAACGTATATACGATGTTGATCGCTATTGGAGTCTGTACACCTCTGGTTCTCTATTTTGCACGCAGTCTCAACACACAGGAGCTGGGGGATGATGTAGCCACCGGGCTGGGCGTAGAGGTGCAGCGGCATCGTGTGATTCTGCTGCTGCTCAGTGTAATTCTCGCCGGAACTGCGGTAGCAGTCGCGGGAGCGATTGGCTTTGTCGGATTAATTGCGCCACATATTGCACGTCGATTGGTAGGCCGCTCTATGGGCGGACTGACGCTGGTGTCAGCACTGGTAGGGGGATTGCTGGTGTATCTCGCTGATTTGCTGGCCCGCACGGCCTTTTATCCTATTGATGTTCCCGCAGGTATTTTTACAGCTGGCGTAGGGGCGCCGTTTTTTCTGTATTTGCTGCTTCAGCGACGGAATCGGCATTAAGGACTGAAATAGAATGACTTCACGATATGGGAGGGAAGCTGCATGGGTTTAGAGATGAAGGACCTGATGATTAACTATGGGACAGATCCGGTTATTCAAGAGCTGGACCTGCAAATCCCGGAGGGAAAGATTACGGTGCTAGTAGGCAGTAATGGCTGTGGAAAATCGACGATTTTACGTGCCATGGCGCGGCTGTTAAAGCCTGCAGCAGGAGCGGTGCTGCTGGATGGGCAGGCGATTGCTGAGCTCCCCTCCAAGCAAATTGCCAAAAGGCTGTCCATTTTGCCGCAGGGACCCTCGGCCCCGGAAGGGCTAACGGTATATCAGTTGGTCAAGCAGGGCAGATATCCGCATCAGAGCTGGCTCAAACAGTGGTCGGTAGAGGATGAGGAGCAGGTGCAAAACGCGCTGCGGGCAACACAATTGGAGGCCTTCGCGGACCGTCCGGTGGATTCTTTATCCGGTGGACAGCGTCAGCGTGCATGGATTTCCATGACTTTGGCGCAGGGGACGGACATGATTTTATTGGATGAACCGACGACTTATTTGGACATGACACATCAAATTGAGATTCTGGACCTGCTGTTTGATCTGAATGAACGCGAAGGACGGACCATTGTTATGGTGCTGCATGATCTGAATTTGGCCTGCCGTTATGCGCACCATATGGTTGCAGTACATGACAAGCGTATTTATGCGCAGGGAAAGCCGGAAGAAATCATGACCTCAGAGACGGTGGAGACTGTATTCCAACTGCGCTGTCAAGTCATTCCTGATCCGTTGTACGGGACTCCGATGTTTATTCCGCATGGAAAGGGGAGGAAGATAGATGCCGTACGGCAAAACGTCTTCGTTTGAGCCTGCGGAATGGTCGTATCTCACGGAAAAACTGCGAATCAGCAGCGATGCACAAGCACCCACTGGCCGATACGATCTACCCGCTGAAGATCTGCTCGATGCATCTGCATGTACCATCTATCTGGATCTCCTGTCAGAACTGCATGATTTTTCTTCACGTAAGGTGACGGCCTCTGCCTTGGCGAAACGATACGGTTTTTTGATCGTATCCCCGGCTCTGTATGCGATGTCTGTATATAACAAGATGCTGGGAGTCGGGATTGCCGATTGTGCGATTCGTTCTGATTTTGTCAAGGATACGTGGCTTCCAAGGCTGCATTTGAACAGACTGCGGGTTAGTGAATATAACAAACATACGGAATATGGCGGTGAAACGGAAGATGGGGACAGGGATAACGGTGATACAGCCCAGCATCAGTATCAGCGTCATGCTTGGCGTGATTACGTCATCAGGCAGGTATTTGCAGAGCATTTGGCCCCGATATGGCGCACGGTTTCTGCTGTTGCCTCCATTCCGAGAACGGTATTATGGGAAAACACCGCCATCTATGTCTATGCGCTGTATGAGAAGCGCATCTGGCAGGAGCTGAATGGCGGGGATCGGCTGCGGATAGAAGAGGATTTTAAATACTTGATCTATGAAGCACCGGCTCATTTGTTTGGTGAACGACACAACCCGCTGGCTCGGTATGCAGACTCTGCTCGTACACAGCGTACCCCGATGATCTCTGTATCCACCGCATCTATGGACACGGTGCAAGCAGTACGTGTGCGCAAAACCTGCTGTTATTTTTATCAGATGAAGGACAAGGGCGGCGGCTATTGCCCTACCTGTCCCAAAATACATGGTACGAGCTAAGTAGGAACTATGATCCCAAAAGGAGCTGACTTGCATGTTTCGGATTCAACCTCGTGTCGAGGGTGTAACGAAGGAGCTACTGGAGCTTTATCAGCATATTAGTGCTTCCACGATAGGGCATTTTACGGATTTTGGATGTATGCAGGGAGCGCAGCCATTGTTCCGTCCTATTCGTTTGTTGGGGAATGCGGTTACGGTGAGGCTTCCCCATCTGGATTCCACCGCGATCCGTCATGCACTGGAATTGGCACAAGCGGGTGATGTGCTTGTCGTCGATATGTCTGGTGACGATGCCAGAGCCTGCTGGGGGGAATTCAGAGCCTATGTAGCGCTGAAAAAACAGCTGGCGGGGGTGATTGTTTCCGGCTGTGTCACGGATGTTAGCGTGCTGAACCAACTGCAATTTCCCGTCTTTTCAAAAGGGATTAGCGCCTTGACTACACGCACACTGGAACTGGAAGGGGAGGTGAATATGCCGATAAGTCTGTTTGGGGTCAGCGTACATCCGGGTGATCTTATTTTGGGTGATGATGACGGAGTATTTGTGATGAAGCCGGAGGCAGCATGGGAACTGGGGGTAAAAGCAGTGGAAAAACAGCGCAAGGAGGAGCTTACCCGCCAGCAGTACGGATACGATCAGCTTTTGAACGCACGGCTTAACAGGTAAACATCCTACCCTTGCTGTGTTCATGTAAAGACACATAATATTCACGTAAAAGCTACCATTCACATAAAGGCATACCATTCACGACTTGGTGCCGACCGCAAGCATATGCGGGCTCATACCGATGATGGACTCCTGCTCTTCCACCTGCCGTGCAATAGCCGACAAACGTCTGCGATGGTCTGGGACCATCCACTTTTCTTTAAAACCGGGAGCAATCCAGACAGGTCCCTCTACTCCGAAAATACGAGGCTCCTGCAATCCAGCCGCTTGCCAGTCGGCTCGCAAGGCAGCAGGTGTATGAAAGTAGGAGCGAGCGATAAAAGAGGGATACGTTGGAAGGGAGTACATGCTGGCCATTCGTCAGCTCTTGTCTAACCATGTCCATGAACACGTCTTCTTCGACAATGGTATTGTGGTCGCCGTATACAGATAATCCCCGAAACAACGAGCCAAACCTGGATATAGCTGAAGTGATCAGCGTCCCACCCTTTTTTAAGACACGTGCCGCTTCTTGCAGTGCTTTTATTCGTTCATGCTGCTCCGTTAAATGATATAAAGGACCCATTAATAGAACGATATCTGCACTTTCATCTTCACGGTTCACATTTCTAGCATCTGCGGTTTCGAGCTTGCTGATTACGGGTTTGCTCCGTTGTTGCTGACGAGCGAATTCAATGGCTTGGGGGGATAGATCAAACAAATCTATTTCCGCGCCACCATCGTAATAAGCGAGAATTTCTTGCTCATCTTTTTCAAACATAGTACACCTCACCTAAAAGTTCGTCATCCACGACTTGAACCCTACAAATATAAGTTGCATATATTATCAAGCAAGTTGGTCCATAAGCTTTGAGTTTGAAAGGGGAAGAGCACGTGATAATACATGTATATGCTTTATGCTGGAATGAAGAAAAGATGCTCCCGTTTTTTTTCAAGCACTATGATAATATAGCGGATAAATACTATATTTTCGATAATGGCTCAACTGATAATTCTGTATCTATGTTAAGGGAAAATCCCAAAGTTGTTATAGATAGATTCGAAATAGAAGGTAATTCTCTCGTGAAATCAGCACAAGATAAATTCAATCAATTTTGGAAAGGAAGCAGAGGAAAGGCAGACTGGGTTATTGTCTGTGACGCAGATGAACATTTCTATCACCCTAACCTTAGAACATATCTGCAAGAATGCACCTCTAAAGGAATAACATTGATTGTCCCTGATGGTTATGAGATGGTTTCCGATTTTTTCCCGAGTAGCGATCAACCATTACATGAGACGGTAAGGAATGGTGTAAGAAGTCAAACGTACGATAAGCCTCAAATCTTTAATCCAAACGCGATTCAAGAAATAAATTTCAGTCCTGGCAGGCATACTGCTTCACCTACAGGGGACGTTGTAAAGCCATCCAATAATGATGTTTTATTGCTACATTATAAATACTTAGGTTTTGACTATATAAATTCACGTTTCCCGGCTTTAAAACAAGGGCTGCGAGAAGGGGACAAAGCAAATAGATGGGGATTTCATTATTTATGGGATGAAAAACAAAGGTTGGAACAATTCGAGGAATTAAAAAATAAATCTATCAGAGTGTTGTAGATCTACAAGGATAAGGGCACCTTTTTTCTCAGGGGGCCTTTATCCTTTTTATTTTTAATAGGCAAACAAACAATCATATGCAACAAATTATTAATATGATACATGGAGCTACATAATCCCTATTCTGTTCTATATATAGTATTTTTATATAATATGGATTTGTAGTTGATAAATGGGAAAGGGGGATCAACTTAATGGCAGTATTATCAACTGGACCTATTGAGAATAGTCCTGTTAGTGGGATCAGGCCTATTCAGCAGGTTACCGTTAAAATAATTAACCGCGATTTAGTCAATTCTTCGATTGTTTTAATTCAGGGATACTTTTTAAATGGTATACGAACATTGTATGTACTAGAACAAATGGCTTTAGCCCCCAATACAGTTACTACGAAAAATTATCTAGCAGACTTCGACGCATATGAATTCGTTTTTACCACAAGCGGTTTAGCAGAAGAAAGTACTGATATTTCAGTTTGGGGAAAAAACGGGAATGGTGAAATCATTGATGTTCAGCGTGTTGTTGCGGATGAGCAGCTAAATTCTTAAAACTCAGCATATGTATAGAGATAGAACCACAATCGCAGTAAATGGATGAAACATAAAATAGAGGGAACGGGATCTTGAGAAAGATCTTTTGTTCACAAAAAAAGCTTATTTTTACTAGAGAGGAGGGAGTACCTAATGGCAGTATTATCAACTGGACCCATTGCAAATGATCCTGTTCTAGGAGTCAGACCCACCCAACTGGTCACAATAAAAATAGATAATCGAGATTCTGTCAATTCTTCTATTGTATTGATAGAGGGTTTTATTTTAAACGGCAGCAGAACATTATATGTACAACAACTAGTGGCAGTGGGACCCAATGTGGTTTTAACTAGGAATTTCTTTGCAGGTTTCGACGCATTTGAATTCGTTTTTACCACAAGCGGGCCAGCAGAGAATGAAACTCAAATTTCTGTTTGGGGTAAAGATACATTGGGGCAATTAGTACCTGCCCATCGGTTAGTATCTGATGAACTTTTAGGAACTGATCAAGGCGTCCAAGGACCTCAGGGAGTTCAAGGACCTCAGGGAGTTCAAGGACCTCAGGGTGTTCAAGGCCCTCAGGGAGTTCAAGGCCCTCAGGGAGTTCAAGGCCCTCAGGGAGTTCAAGGACCTCAGGGAGTTCAGGGAGTTCAAGGCCCACAAGGAGACCAAGGACCTCAGGGTGTTCAAGGCCCACAAGGAGACCAAGGACCTCAAGGAGTTCAAGGAACCCAAGGCGACCAAGGACCTCAAGGCGTTCAGGGACCACAAGGAGACCAAGGACCTCAGGGTGTTCAAGGCCCACAAGGAGACCAAGGACCTCAGGGTGTTCAAGGCCCACAAGGAGACCAAGGACCTCAGGGTGTTCAAGGCCCACAAGGAGACCAAGGACCTCAAGGAGTTCAAGGCCCACAAGGAGACCAAGGACCTCAGGGTGTTCAAGGCCCACAAGGAGACCAAGGACCTCAAGGAGTTCAAGGAACCCAAGGCGACCAAGGACCTCAAGGAGTTCAAGGCCCGCAAGGTGACCAAGGACCACAAGGCGACCAAGGACCTCAAGGAGTTCAAGGAACCCAAGGCGACCAAGGACCTCAAGGAGTTCAAGGCCCGCAAGGTGACCAAGGACCACAAGGCGACCAAGGACCTCAAGGAGTTCAAGGACCACAAGGCGACCAAGGACCACAAGGAGTTCAAGGCGTTCAAGGCGACCAAGGACC
Organism: Paenibacillus kribbensis; assembly: GCF_002240415.1. Lineage (NCBI taxonomy): Bacteria > Bacillati > Bacillota > Bacilli > Caryophanales > Paenibacillaceae > Paenibacillus > Paenibacillus kribbensis. The sequence continues at coordinate 3,158,975 of NZ_CP020028.1, read as the reverse complement.
TCAAGGAGTTCAAGGACCACAAGGCGACCAAGGACCACAAGGAGTTCAAGGCGTTCAAGGCGACCAAGGACCTCAGGGAGTTCAAGGCCCACAAGGAGACCAAGGACCTCAGGGTGTTCAAGGCCCACAAGGAGACCAAGGACCTCAAGGAGTTCAAGGCCCACAAGGAGACCAAGGACCTCAGGGTGTTCAAGGCCCACAAGGAGACCAAGGACCTCAAGGAGTTCAAGGCCCACAAGGCGACCAAGGACCTCAAGGAGTTCAAGGCCCACAAGGCGACCAAGGACCTCAGGGAGTTCAAGGCCCGCAAGGAGACCAAGGACCTCAAGGAGTTCAAGGCCCACAAGGCGACCAAGGACCTCAAGGAGTTCAAGGCCCACAAGGCGACCAAGGACCTCAAGGAGTTCAAGGCCCACAAGGCGACCAAGGACCTCAGGGAGTTCAAGGCCCGCAAGGTGACCAAGGACCTCAAGGAGTTCAAGGCCCACAAGGAGACCAAGGACCTCAAGGAGTTCAAGGCCCGCAAGGAGACCAAGGACCTCAAGGAGTTCAAGGACCACAAGGCGACCAAGGACCTCAGGGTGTTCAAGGCCCACAAGGAGACCAAGGACCACAAGGCGTTCAAGGCCCACAAGGCGACCAAGGACCTCAGGGAGTTCAAGGCCCACAAGGCGACCAAGGACCTCAAGGAGTTCAAGGCCCGCAAGGCGACCAAGGACCTCAAGGAGTTCAAGGCCCACAAGGCGACCAAGGACCTCAGGGAGTTCAAGGCCCACAAGGAGACCAAGGACCACAAGGCGTTCAAGGCCCACAAGGCGACCAAGGACCTCAGGGAGTTCAAGGCCCACAAGGCGACCAAGGACCTCAAGGAGTTCAAGGCCCGCAAGGCGACCAAGGACCTCAAGGAGTTCAAGGCCCACAAGGCGACCAAGGACCTCAGGGAGTTCAAGGCCCGCAAGGTGACCAAGGACCTCAAGGAGTTCAAGGCCCACAAGGAGACCAAGGACCTCAAGGAGTTCAAGGCCCGCAAGGAGACCAAGGACCTCAAGGAGTTCAAGGACCACAAGGCGACCAAGGACCTCAGGGTGTTCAAGGCCCACAAGGAGACCAAGGACCACAAGGCGTTCAAGGCCCACAAGGCGACCAAGGACCTCAGGGAGTTCAAGGCCCACAAGGAGACCAAGGACCTCAAGGAGTTCAAGGCCCGCAAGGCGACCAAGGACCTCAAGGTGTTCAAGGACCGCAAGGAGACCAAGGACCTCAAGGAGTTCAAGGACCGCAAGGAGACCAAGGACCTCAAGGAGTTCAAGGCCCGCAAGGCGACCAAGGACCTCAGGGTGTTCAAGGACCACAAGGAGACCAAGGACCTCAAGGAGTTCAAGGCCCGCAAGGCGACCAAGGACCTCAAGGAGTTCAAGGACCGCAAGGAGACCAAGGACCTCAAGGAGTTCAAGGAACCCAAGGCGACCAAGGACCTCAGGGCGTTCAAGGCGTACAAGGCGACCAAGGACCTCAAGGAGTTCAAGGACCGCAAGGTGACCAAGGACCTCAAGGCGTTCAAGGACCGCAAGGTGACCAAGGACCTCAGGGCGTTCAAGGCGTACAAGGCGACCAAGGACCTCAAGGAGTTCAAGGACCGCAAGGAGACCAAGGACCTCAAGGCGTTCAAGGCCCACAAGGAGACCAAGGACCTCAAGGCGTTCAAGGACCGCAAGGAGACCAAGGACCTCAAGGTGTTCAAGGACCGCAAGGAGACCAAGGACCTCAGGGAGTTCAAGGCCCACAAGGAGACCAAGGACCTCAGGGAGTTCAAGGCCCACAAGGTGACCAAGGACCTCAAGGCCCATAAGGTGGCCAAGGAACAGTTTAAGGTCAAGGTATATTTAGAGGACTCAAAAGTTATTTATAACTTTTGGGTCCTTTTTTTGTCTTAAGTTCATGTTTGCAGATCTGGTGTAACGAAAAAACCTTTATCGAAGTCTCATGGAAATAATTCAGAGAGACTTCGACAAAAGTATTGGAAAATAACTGTTGGCTAATGTTTTAATCAGCCTTGCCTGAGATTTAGGGCAACACAACCACTTTCTCTTTGCAGGACGCAATAAATTTTGCATATTGAATACAAGTTTCTAATGAATCATTTGGCTCCATTGGCCACCATCGTATGGCTCCCCTGGGAGCTTTGGAGGCATAGGTTTCGATTTCTGATGGAATTCGACCTACAACCACAATTTCGATCTCCCTAAAGTTGTTTTCAATGCCCTTTTGGAGCGTCTTAATTAATTGCGTATGCTCTATTTCAGGGCAGGAATGGGGGATAGGGAATAATATCGAGAATCTTGAGGTATCTTCTTGAATAACGTGAGCAGATTTCCGGGCAGGATCGTTCGTAGAAGTCTCCCAAATACGACGATAAGGCAATAGCTCTGGTAATTCGAGCTCTTTCAATCTCATTTGAATTCTTTGGAAATAGCATCTATATAGTTCCCCTACAAGAACCTGAATCTGCTTATTTCTGAGGAATGTAGTGTTATTTCCATGTTCGTTACGATATTGGATATATATCAAATCAGGGACGTTTACTATTTTGGTACAAAGAAACGTCCGAACCAGCATATCGTAATCATCTGCTACCAGTAGTTCATTGCGATGGCCTCCAATCAGATGATAACAGTCTCTCGTCCACGCACGGGGATGATTGGGTAAACCGACCAAATGACAAATGGTTTTGCCATTAATAGTCGTATGTTTTTGTACATTTTGCCATCTGTTCATTTCATGCAGCCAGACTCGATAATGAACACTGTAACCAAAGCCACAATCCCAGCCATACCAATGCGCATGATTGCTCCCTGCATACACCTCAGCACAATCTCCATAAACAAAGCCACAGTCAGGGTTTTGTTGAAATGCTTTGACGATTTTCTCCAGGCAGTCAGGAGTTAGCTCATCATCATGATCGACTTCTACTAAAATTTCCCCTGTACATAGACCTGCTGCAAACCTTTTGATGGCCCCTATATAGCCATTACGTGAATCCTGGCGATATCTCCGCACACGGTGATCCTCTAAAGGGAGTAAATGCTCCTTGTATGTCTCATCTTCATCACCGGAATCATCCACGATTACCCATTCCCAGTTCTTGTAGGTCTGCTTCAATAAAGATTGATAAGGTCGTTGAATTTTTTCTTTTGATCTGTAGCTGGCAGTAAAGACGGATATTAAAGGTGTGTTTGAAGAAAAATGTGTTGGAGGAATCGTTCTATTCTCCGGAAGGGGATCTGTTGCCTTGAGCCAGCAGAAAAATAAATGCATAGGTTGAATTTCGTCTGGTGATTGGAAGTGCAACCAGCGTTTTTTTTCGTGACCAGGCAACGCTTTTAGTGCTGAAAATTCTCCCCACTCTTCTCCGAGCGAGATGTAAACCCGAGGCTTTTGGAGGCTAATGTCTATAAGTGGTTGATCAGCCTCATACCGTTTTATTGTAATGTGATTTTCTTCCAATCTATCTATCAATTCTTTAACATCATCCTTTAAAACCTTCTTCGATACAAATAAATGAGTTGTCAGCAGCGGAGTGAAATTCAATGACATGATCATTCCCCTTTACCAATTTCGAACACCAACGAGAGGGAGGTGCCGATTCAGACGCATTTTATTAAAACATCCATTTTCCTGGCATCATTTTATTTCCCAGTAGTATATATGTATGTGTATGTATTCGGGGATGTGAGGAACAGGTCAGCCCATATGAAACCAACAGAGTAAATCGGCTGAAACCTCCGGCGTAGACACCTAAGCATAAAAGAAAGGTGGAGTAAGTGTGGAATGCCCATTAGTAAGTGTAGTTATACCTGCATATAACCGCCCGCATACACTAAAAATCGCCATCGACAGTGTATTGGAACAAACTTACCCGAATATCGAAATCATTATCTGTGATGACAGTACAACAAATGAAGTACAAGAAATGCTTGAAGATTCTTATTTAGATTCTTTTCCCAAAATTAAATATTATAAAAATGATAAAAATCTTTTCCTCGGAAATTGGCATAAATGTTTTGATTTGGCGTCAGGTGAATATATCAATTACTTGATGGATGATGACATATTTCATAAAGAAAAAATAGCAAGGATGATCTATTTCTTTGAAAATTTTGAAAATATCACGCTGGTTACCTCGTATCGGCAAACCATTGATGAATCAGGGGCTATTCTCCCACCGCTCTATGCAACGGAAAGGCTGTACGAGGAAACAAGGATCATGGACGGAAAAATGCTGGCAAACGTTGCCTTAACTCATTGTTTAAATGTGATTGGTGAGCCTACGACAGTGTTTTTCAAAAAAACAGATCTTATCGAACGGTTTGGGGTTTATAAAGGAAAACAGTATTCTCTTCTTAATGATTTAGCGTCTTGGTTGAACTTACTATCCAAAGGAAAAGCAGTTTATATTCCTGAAGCACTAAGCTATTTCCGAATACATCCCAACCAAAATAATCAGACGCTTGGTCAAAATGCATTCACGGAATGGTTAGATATTATGATTGCCTCAAGAGATGATGGGTTTCTTGATACTGACGATTTGTTTAGAACTGCACTTCATTCTTATCATGAACGTATAAAGGGTCGTCCACAATTTGCTGTAGATATCAAGCGAATTGAAATGATATTGAAAACATTGGAATCCTAGCTTGCTCATCCCATATGCGAAGGAGGCTGGCTCATGTTCGACATTCCCTTTTTACGACCTAATTTAGTAAAAAAGGAACGATTTAGTTCCAATTTTGAGAAAATAGAAGAGACGCGGATTTACTCCAATTATGGTCCCTTAAATAACCTGTTTGAAGAGCGGGTCATTGCGCAAATGTTTGATGGAATCGGTTCGGCTGTGACCGTTCATAACGCTACCGTTGGCTTGATTTTGGCGATTTCTCAAAGCAAGCGACCACAGGGCAAATATGCTGTTATGCCTAGCTTTACTTTTGCTGCCACCCCACTTGCTGCTGAGTGGTGTGGGCTAGAACCCTACTTCCTTGACATTGAACCGGAGAATTGGCAAATGAATAGGGAGCAGTTAGAGCAGGCAGTCAAGCAACTGGGCGATGAGATTGCGGTAATCGTTCCTTATGCCACTTTCGGTACAGCTATTGATTTATCCATATACAATAAGCTGCAGGAGCAGGGAATTCCGGTAGTCATTGATGCGGCTGCCAGCTTTGGAACGATAACTCCCGAGGAAGCCACCCATTTTGGCAAAGACTTTGGAGGAGCCGTCGTATTCAGCTTTCATGCCACCAAATCTTTTGGTATTGGAGAGGGTGGATTAGTATACAGTTTGGACCAGGATCTCATTAAGCGAATTCGTCAGGCGGGGAATTTCGGTTTCTCTAGCAGCAGGGAGTCTGTCACCCAAGGTCTTAACAGTAAGATATCCGAGTATACCGCTGCTATCGCTTTAGCCACTCTCGATCATTTCAAGGCTGTACGTGAGAATAGAAGGACGATCTACGAATATTATCTTCAAGAACTGCTCCAAGCAGACTTATTAGAACGAGGGTGGTCTTTACAAAAAGTGCAAGGATCAGTTGTTCATCAATTTATCCCTATTCTTAGTCCAGATGCCCACACAAATCAAGAAGTCGTAAAGTTATTAGCCTCTAATTCAATAGAAGCCAGAACCTATTTTTCTCCGGCGTGCCATCAGCAGAAGCAATTCCAAAGCTATACCCGGTCTACTCTTCATGTTACCGAACACATTACCAAACATATTGTCAGCCTGCCCTTGTGGGAGGAGCTGGACCAGATTATTGTTCGAAGAATTGTGAACGTTCTCGGAAGCCTGGAAAAAGAGACAACCGGATGAGGAAAATCGTGATTTGGGGATCGGGCGGACATGCAAGGGAAATCAACTGGTTATGTGAAGAGCTGGGAGTTCAAGTGACAGGTTTTTTAGACGAACGGCCTGAGACGAAAGGGCAGATCGTAAATGGCGTTCCTGTGCTGGGAACATTGGCTGACATTGAAGCGTTAAAATATGAGGTAGAGCTAATATGTGCCGGGGTGGGGGACCCGGCATTAAAGAAGCGATTTGCTCATCATACAATTCAATCGGGATTTCGTATCGCAGCCCCGCTAATACATCCACGTGTTCGTTTGTCTCGAAGAAACACCATTGGAGAGGGAAGCATGATCTTTGAGGGGGCTGTCCTGTCGGACAATATTAAGATCGGACAGCATGTAATTATCAATCGGAGTGTTAACGTGAGTCATGATGCGGTTATTGGCGATTATGCAACTATAGCCCCCGGTGTGAATCTGGCAGGCAATGTAACCATAGATGAGGGGGCCTATATAGGCATTGGTGCCTCGGTACGGGAGAAGCGCCGCATCGGTTGTTGGTCTATGATCGGTGGTGGAGCCTTTGTTAAAGAGGATATACCCGAATTTACCATGGCTGCAGGTGTACCAGCAGTCGTTAAAAAACGACTTGATATGCCCTGAGCCTCCTTGCTTCGAAACAAAGCGTAATCAATTCGTAGCAATATGCTTGGCAAAGAAGTGATTTACCTGCCCAAAGGCTGTACTGGAAAAGGTTCTTATGACCTGACCCGGCACGGCCTTATTATATTTTAAGCTAATATACTTGTTTTGCAGTTAGTAAAAATTAAATTTATTTTTGATTATTTTTGTATTTCATATTTTCAAATTGAAACAAAAGTGTTATAGTCTCCGTAAGCAAAAATAAACACTATAATAAAGCAATTCAAAACTAAACAGAACTTGGAGGTCTTTTTCCTATGGTACAAAGTCTGTGGAATTCTTCACAAGCATCTGAGCAAAAAAATACGCTGGAACAGCTCGTATACCGTTCTAACCTTATCGGTACGGATAGAAGCGTGTGCAACTGGGGAGGCGGCAATACTTCGGCCAAAACAACGATACAGGATTTCCGCGGACGTGAGGTGGAAGTGATGTATGTCAAGGGCAGCGGTTCCGATCTCGCAACAATGAAAGCGCATAACTTCACAGGGCTTCGTATGGAGGATATCCGTCCTTTGTTTGAGCGGGAAGATATGTCTGACGAGGATATGGTTGCTTATCTGGCGAATTGTATGATTGATGCCAAGCATCCGCGTGCCTCGATTGAGACGCTATTGCATGCTTTTTTGCCTTTTAGACATGTAGATCATACACATCCGGACGCGATTATCAGCTTGTGTTGTGCGCACAACGGCAAGGAAATCGCAAAGGAAATTTTCGGTGAACGCTTTGTATGGGTGCCTTATATCCGACCTGGCTTTAAGCTGTCCAAAATGATTGCTCAAGGTGTACTGGATCATCCTCAAGCCGAATTGGTATTGATGGAAAAGCACGGCCTGGTGACGTGGGGAGATACGTCCGAAGCGGCGTATGCGAAAACGATCGAAATCATTCAGGAAGCAGAAAGCTATATCAAAGCACGTCAAGAGGCAAAACAGCCGTTTGGCGGCGCAATTTATAAAGCGCTTACTTCAGAGGAGCGCCGCAGCATTGCGTCTCAGGTCATGCCAGCCGTCCGGGGGGCGGTCAGTGATGAGAAAAAGATGATCCTCACCTTTGATGATGCGGAGGACGTGCTGGAGTTTGTGAACGGTCAGGAAGCTGCTGCTTTATCCCAGGTCGGGGCAGCGTGCCCGGATCATCTGGTTCATACCAAGATGAAGCCGCTTTTTGTGGATTGGACGCCGGATGTGGAGGACGTAGAGGGCTTGAAGATCAAGCTTGCAGAAGGCATAGCAGCCTACAAGGAGGAATACCAGGCCTATTTTGAACGCAATCGTCATGAGGGAGATGTTAGGTTTGAGGCTGCACCGCGTGTAATTTTGATTCCGGGTGTTGGTATGATCAATACAGGAAAAAGCTGGAGCAATGCGCAGGTGAGCGGTGCCTTGTATCATCGTGCTATCGCTGTTATGCGGGGGGCAACTGCGTTAGGGCAGTTTGTGTCGCTCAGTGAAAACGAATCGTATAACGTGGAGTACTGGCCTCTGGAGCTTTATAAGCTGTCACTCGCACCGGCAGAAGCTGAATTTTCACGTAAAATCGCACTCATTACGGGCGGAGCAGGTGGAATCGGCAGTGCAACCGCGCGCCGTTTGGTGGACGAAGGCGCACATGTCGTACTGGCAGACCTGAATCTGGAAGGTGCGCAAAAGGTAGCCGTAGAGATAAATAGCAGCTACGGAGAAAACCGTGCCATCGCCGTAAAAATGGATGTGACGCAGGAGGATCAGATTCAGGCTGCCTATGCTGAAACGGCTCTGAACTACGGCGGTGTTGATATCATCGTCAACAATGCAGGTCTCGCTACCTCCAGTCCCTTCGATGAAACGTCACTAAAGGAATGGAATTTAAATGTGAACGTGCTGGGCACGGGTTATTTTCTGGTTGCACGGGAAGCGTTCAAGCTGATGAAGGAACAGACGCTTGGCGGCAGCATGGTGTTCGTCGGCTCCAAAAACTCGGTCTACGCAGGTAAAAATGTAACGGCCTACAGCTCGGTCAAGGCGCTGGAGGCGCATCTGGCCCGTTGTATTGCTGCAGAAGGCGGCGAATACGGCATCCGTGTGAACACGATTTTACCGGACGCGATTCTGCAAGGCTCGGCGATCTGGAACTCCAACTGGCGCAACGAGCGCGCCGCCGCCTACGGTATTGAGCCAGACCAGTTGGAGGAGCATTACCGCAAGCGGACGACGCTGCTGGTCAATATCTATCCGCAGGATATCGCGGAGGGCATAGCCTTTTTCGCTTCATCCAAGGCAGAAAAAACGACAGGCTGTATGCTGACCATCGACGGCGGTGTTCCCGCAGCCTTTACAAGGTAAACAGTGGAGTACGGCTCAAGCTTAGGCCGGTATGTCTCTTAATATCGCGAAATGATCTTGAAACAAACGTAAATAAGTCATGATGACTCATTTACGCACTGATGTCTTTTATACACACTAGCACTTCAAAATAGAAGTGACTTTATGGCTGGTCAGCAGCGGAGCGGGCGGAATTGTTCTGGAGAAGCGCAGCGTTCGCCTTTGCAACGGGATTTTAACCTTATTCGGTGTTATAAAATGAAAAAATCCCGTTGCAACAGCGATCGGAAGAACAATCCGCACGCGAAGCGGCCTCCTCCCGTAACTCACTTTATTTTCCAAGGAGGAACCACGATGAGCGACAAAGCCTACGCCTTATTCGAGGAACAGCAACAACAACGGGGGATTGATCTGGAGCAGGTAAAGACAAAGCTGAAAGCGCTTAGCATAGAAACGCCATCCTGGGGTTATGGCGACTCAGGTACACGGTTTAAAGTCTTTCAGAAAACGGGTGTACCGCGTGATCCGTTTGAAAAGCTGGAGGATGCCGCGCAGGTCCACGCCGTGACGGGCTTATGTCCATCGGTCGCCATTCATATCCCGTGGGATAAGGTGGACCATTATGGCAAGTTCCGCAGTCATGCCGAAAATCTCGGTCTGCGGATTGGGGCCGTGAATCCCAATCTGTTTCAAGATGAGGATTACATGCTAGGCAGCGTTACCAATGTAGACCCGGCCATCCGTCGCAAGGCCACCAACCATTTGCTGGAATGTGTGGATATTGCGAAGGAGACGGGCTCTACTGATCTTAGTCTATGGTTCGCAGATGGAACGAATTATCCCGGTCAGGGGGACATTCGCAAACGGAAAAACTGGATGCTGGAGGCACTCGGCGAAATGTATAAGGCGCTCACGCCTGATATGCGCATGCTGATTGAATACAAGGCGTTCGAGCCGGCCTTTTACCATACGGATATTGCCGATTGGGGCATGGCGTACCATTACGCGACCAAGCTGGGGCCGCAGGCACAGGTGCTCGTGGACACAGGGCATCACCTGCCAGGGGCCAATGTGGAGCATATTGTTGCGTTTTTAATGGATGAGAAGCGGCTGGGCGGTTTCCATTTTAACAGCTATAAATATGCGGATGATGATCTGATCGTGGGCTCCGCCAATCCGTATGAGCTGTTTTTAATTTTTTATCAGATTTTGAACGCAGCTCAGGATGTGGATGCAGATATTCGCCATACCGTGGATAAAATTGCTTATATGATCGACCAGTCGCACAATATCGAGCCCAAAATTCCGGCCATGATTCGCTCGGTGCTGAATGTGCAGACTCAATATGCGAAGGCCTTGCTGATTAATCATGCAGAGGTGGAAGCGGCGGCAAACCGCCAGGATGTGCTGGGTGCGGAGGATGCTGTGCGCCAGGCGTTTGAGTTTGATGTGGCACCGCTGCTCAAAGCGATACGTGAAGAGCAAGGCTTGCCTGCTGATCCGATGAAAGCCTATCTGGCGTCTGATTATGGCAAGCAGATTTTGCAAAGAGGCAAGGGTGGTGCAAGCTGGTGAGCATCCTCGCTTATGATTTGGGGGCAAGCAGCGGCAGGGTCCTGCTCGGACGATTGACAGGCTCACGTATAGAGGTGGAGGAAATCCATCGCTTTTCGAATGATCCGGTCAAGGTTGGCGAACGCCTGCACTGGGATATGCTGCGTCTGTATCATGAGGTTCAGCAAGGATTGCTCAAAGCCAAGCATATGGGGGTGAATCCGTCCAGCCTGGCAATTGATTCCTGGGCGGTCGATTTTGGACTGATCGGAGAAACCGGAGAATTGCTGGGCAACCCTTATCATTATCGGGATTGGCATACCCACGGGGTAATGGAGGAAGTGCAGGAACGGCTGGGAAAAGAGTTTATTTTTCAGCGCACAGGCATTCAGTTTTTGACGTTTAACACCATTTATCAATTGGCTGCCATGCGAAATATGAGCTCACCCTTGCTGGAGCAGGCAGCGCATTTCTTGATGATCCCTGATCTGCTGCGGTATTTTCTGACAGGTGAAATGTACAATGAGTTTTCAAATGCGACCAGCACGCAATTATATCATCCGTTGCAGCAAGACTGGGATGATGAGCTTTTGTCCGGAATCGGCATCCCCCGCTCCTGGTTCGGAAAGGTACTGGAGCCGGGAAGTGTTGCAGGTACCATCCGTTCATCGGTCATGACTGATCTGGGCATTGAAGCGATTCCTGTGATTGCAGTAGCAGAGCACGACACAGGATCAGCAGTGGCTGCCGTGCCTGCGCTGGAGCGCTCGTTTGCGTACTTGAGCTGTGGAACATGGTCCCTGATGGGAACGGAAACGGCACAGCCTGTAATCAATGACGACACGCTTCGATATAATTTTACGAATGAAGGTGGTGTGGGTCGGACCTACAGGCTGCTGAAAAACATTATGGGACTGTGGATTTTACAGGAGGTGCGCAGAGAGTGGGAGCGGCAGGGAAGCTCCTATTCCTTTCCTGAATTGGTTCATATGGCGGAGCAGGCTCCGGCGTTCACCTGTTTGATTGACCCGGATGATGAACTGTTTCTGCATGCCGGAGATATGAAAACACGCATACGCCAATACTGTCGCAATACCGGGCAGCCCTTGCCGGAGACACCGGGGGAGGTCACACGCTGTATTTTGGAAAGTCTGGCCTTGAAGTACCGTTACGTTTTGGAGTTGACGGAACGTGTGTCAGGGCAGCAGTTTAATGGGCTTCATATGGTGGGTGGCGGCATTCAAAATCGGCTGCTGTGCCAGTGGACGGCTAACTCGATTCAAAAACCCGTGTGGGCAGGACCAGCAGAAGCAAGCGCAATCGGCAATCTTGCGGTACAATGGATAGCACAGGGAAAGTTCGCCGATATATGGGAAGCACGCCGGGTCATCGCGGATTCTATTGCCGTGGAGGTTTATGAGCCTGCCGATTCAGAGGCGTGGGAGGATGCCTACGGACGATTCCGGCAGGTGGCGAGACTTTTTGTACATTAAAGATGTGGAGTGAGATTGCCATGCTGGTCGCAGAAAGATATGAAATGATTGTACAGCTCGTGAATGAAAAAGGAAGCATACGGGTGTCGGAATTGAGTGAGCTGTGCAAAGTAACGGAGGAAACGATCCGCCGCGATCTGGACCGTCTGGAGCAGGCGGGACGATTGCGTCGTTCGCATGGGGGAGCGGTCAGCGTCAAAAACGAGCAGCCTGAAACCCCCTATGCAGTGCGGGAAATTATGAATGCAGAGGAAAAGCGCCGGATTGCCGAGGAAGCGGTCAAGCTGATTGAGCCGCATGATCGTATTTTGCTGGATGCCAGTACGACCGCCTGGTATATGGCGTCAAGTCTGCCGGATATTCCGCTGACCATATTAACGAATTCAATTCGGGTAGCTACAGAGCTGGCGGGTAAGGAAAAAATCGAGGTTATTTCCACAGGCGGTCAGTTGCTTCAACGCTCGCTGTCGTTCGTAGGCCCGCTCGCGGAGCGTTCATTGGAAACCTATTATGTGGATAAGCTGTTTTTTTCCAGCCAGGGGGTTCATCTGGATCGTGGCATTAGTGAGTCGAATGAGCTGCAAGCTCGTCTGAAGCAGAAAATGGTCAGCATCGCAGACCGTGTGATTTTACTGGCAGATGCGAGCAAATTTGGACAGCAGGCGTTTACGCATGTTGTGAACCTGTCGCAAGTGTCCGAAATCATCACGGATTCGCGGTTGTCGGACCCGATTCACAGTCAACTTGCGGAGCTGTCAATTCCGGTTACGGTTGTGTAAATTTAAAAATGCCGAGGTGGAGGGTGTTGCTCCGCATTTCATTTGATCTTACGATCGCTGTTGCAGTGGGATTCTTTGATGATGTAAAACACGTATAGGTGAGAATCCCACTGCAAGCTTATGCTTACGTAGAGAGCTTTCCTCTGGAAAGCTTTAGGCGAACGCTGACGCTTCTCCAGATTCAATTGAGCCGCTCCGCTGGTATTCTCCATAAGTAGATTTTTAGATAGTAAGTAGATATCGGTTCAAACATAGTGACGTTAGACTAACTAAGACAGCTCAACAGGAAAAGATACAGCATTCAAGATGATTAGAAAGCGTTTACTTTTCATATAAGCTGAACTCGAAAAATTCACATCAAAACGGAGCAGGCGGAATGGTGCTGTAGAAGCGTGAGCGGTCGCTTTAAAAGCTTTCCGTAGGAAAGCTCGCTTCGGAAGCATCACTTCCCCGGATTTTTACCCTGATGAAAGGCTTTATTCAAGAAATCCGGGGGCGGTGGCGATGGGAAGCACCATCCGACTGCGCAGTGGCGCCATATGTAGCTTTCCAGCTCAGTTTATATATAAAGTAATAGCTATTCCATGCACGGAAGGGGTGTCTCGTATGAAGGTATCTTTATTTATTACCTGCCTGAGTGATGCGATTTATCCCAAGGTAGGGGAAGCGATGGCACGCTTGCTTGCCAGATATGGTGTCCAGCTGGATTTTCCAAAGGTACAGACATGCTGCGGACAGCCGTCCTATAACAGCGGCTATTGGGATGAAACGCGAGCAGCAGCCAAAACGATTTTGAAAGCATTTGATGACAGCGATTTTGTCGTATCTCCCTCCGGTTCCTGCACATACATGATTCACCATTACCCTGAGCTGTTCAAGGATGAGCCCGAATGGCTGGACTCGGCACGCAGGCTGGAGCAAAAGACGTATGAATTTACGCAATTTATGGTACAGGTGCTTGGTGTGACCGATGTGGGCGCGTCTTTTCCGCATACGGTAACCTACCATCCGTCTTGCCATGGCACACGCTTGCTAGGCGTAAAAGATGAGCCGATGCAACTGCTTGGCAGTGTGAAGGGCCTGCAATTGGTACCGCTCCCTTTTGCCGAGGATTGCTGTGGCTTTGGGGGCACTTTTGCGGTCAAAATGCCGGATATTTCAGGCGCAATGGTAACGGAAAAGGTGGACCATATCAGGGAAACGGAAGCCGAGGTGTTGGTCGGACTGGATATGGCGTGCTTGATGAACATTGCCGGAAATCTCCGGTATCGGGAGGAGCCGGTTCGGGTGATGCATCTGGCTGAGCTGCTGTATGAAGGGGTGAAGCACGCATGACCGCTGTACATTCACATTCTATGAATCAAAAGGTCCGAAAACGTGCGGAGCTGGCCCTGAACGACGATTTTCTGCGCAAGGCTGTTCGTTTTACCACCGAGCGGCTGCGCAACGGCAAGCAAGTGGCTTCAACGCAGCACGGACATTGGGAGGAATGGCGTGAGCGGGGACGTCAAATCCGACTGCATACCATTGCCCATCTGGACTATTACTTAAATCTATTCGTGGAAAATGCCCGTGCCAACGGGGTGCATATCCATTTTGCCGATACAGCCGCCGATGCCGTACAAATTACATTGGATATTGCTGCACACAGTCAGGCCCGCTCCGTCGTCAAATCGAAGTCGATGGTGTCGGAGGAGCTGCATCTAAATCAGGCACTGGAAGCGGCAGACATTGAGACGATTGAAAGTGACCTCGGTGAATATATCATTCAACTGGCAGGGGAAGCCCCGTCCCATATCGTTATTCCTGCGATTCACAAAAATCGCTATCAGATTGCCGAGCTGCTATCCAAAGAAGCAGGCGAGGAGCTGTCTGCGGATACGACGGTATTGGCGGGCTTTGTCCGCAAAAAGCTGCGTGAAAAGTTTCTGGAAGCGGATATCGGCATGACCGGGTGCAATTTTGCTATCGCCGAGACAGGCTCCATGGTCCTGTTTGAAAATGAAGGCAACGCACGGATGGTATCTACTTTGCCCAAAACGCAAATTACGCTGATGGGCATGGAGCGGATTATTCCATCCTGGACGGATTTGGAGGTGATGGCTACATTGCTGCCACGCTCCGCTACCGGACAGAAGCTGACCATGTACATGTCCGGTATTTCAGGTCCACGGCGCAGCCAGGATGCCGATGGACCGGAAGAAATGCACATTATCATTGTAGATAATGGACGCTCGCTTCAGCTAGGCAATCCCGAGTTTCAAGAGCTGCTGAATTGTATTCGCTGCGGGGCTTGCCTGAATGCCTGTCCGGTATATCGGCACATTGGCGGGCATGCGTATGGCGGGACATATAGCGGTCCGATTGGAGCTGTGCTAACACCTGCACTGCATGGCAACATTGAGGAGTGGAACGATATTGCAAGCGCGTCCAGTCTGTGTGGGGCCTGTTATGAGGCCTGTCCGGTCAAAATACCACTGCATGACATGCTGGTTTATTTGCGTAGACGCAAGGTGGAGGCAGGTCAAGGAGATAAGCTGGAAAGGGCAGGGATGAAGGGGTTTGCAACAGTGGTTTCCAGCTCAAAGCGATTCGCAGCAGCGATAAGGCTGGGGCAGATTGCCCAGAAAGCAGTCGTCCGTAAGGGCGAAATCACTCTTAAGCTTGGCCCGTTAAAGGGCTGGAATACGTACCGTGTGGCTCCCTCTCTGGCCAAAAAGTCCTTCCGTCAGCAATGGAACACACTGGAACGTGAGCTGGAGCAGGAACGCAGCGAGATGCAGCCGGACGTTCGCAGCCGAATGGAGACGATTTTGGCTGACAGGAACAAAGGAGGAATGCAGCATGAGTGAACAGCGTCATTCTTCTGCACAGGCGAAGTTGAGCCACGAAGCATGGCTCCGCCAACGGGAAGCCGAATCGCGCGCCAAACAGGCACGCTTCATGGATGGCATCGCGTCGCGGCTCAACCGTCCGCGACAGACCCAGCCGCCCATGCAGCCGTTCCGCGGCGCGCCTGATTTTTGGCACGAATTCGATTGGAGCGCGGAGCAGCGCATCGAAGAGTTCACCGCCAACTTTACAAGTGTTGGCGGGCATGTCGTGCGTCTGCCGAGTCTGGAGCATTCGGCAGACTGGATCGCGCGCAAGGCGCGCGAACTGGGAGCGGCCTATATCGTCCGGCAGAATGAGCCGGACCTGGATGCGCTCCAGCTGGAAGCGGCGCTGCCGGAAGTCCGGCTGTCGGTGTGGAACACCGATCCGGCCGAAGACTGGAAGGCGCGCGCCGCCGAGGCGGATATCGGCCTCGTCATGGCCGATGAGGCCGCCGCTTACACCGGCTCAGTAGCGGTGCTATCCTCGCCGGAGAAGGGCCGCTCGGTCAGCTTGCTGCCGACCGTGCTGATCATTCTCCTGCCAGTGGAGCGTCTGCGAACGCGACTGGGCGAGATTTTAGGCCGTTTTGACGAAGCCGGGCGCGAGCAATTGCCCGCAGGCATTCATTTTATTACCGGACCCAGCCGCTCGTCGGATATTGAAAATGATCTGACGATTGGCGTACATGGACCCGGCATCGTCTATACGCTGTTATTGGGTTAGTTTGTAGGTGGAATTAGCATGGTAGACTGGCGAACCTTCAATTCAAAAGAGAGTGGGGCAGGCTCCAGCGGCTGGCCGTTCAACTGTCGATGCAGCGTACGGAACATTTCCTGTCCGATTTGCTGCAACGGGTTCGTAATATTGGTCAGCCCCATGGCGTCGGCTACCTGACTTTCGTCAGCTTCAAAACCGACCACCGCCAAATCCCCGGGAACATTCCAGCCTTTACTGCGGGCGGCTGAGATTATACCGCATGCCACAAGATCGTTGGTGGTCATGATGGCATGCGGACGTTCCTTTAACGATTCCAGCTTGGCGAACGCCCGCATTCCGTCCTGTACCGTATGGATCCCGCTGAGCAGCCATTCCTCATTCACTGGCAGCTTCCTTGCCGCTAGCAGGTCATAATAGGCTTGGAGTCTTCTTTGGCTGTTGACGCTGTTTTTTCTGCCTATGGTGCAGGCGATTTTTTCAAATCCCAACTCGACCAAATGTTCCAATCCGATCCGAAATCCTTCATAATGGTCGAGGTAAATGGATGAAATCTCTTTATTTTTTAATGGCTCACAGGTCACAATCGGCCCATATTTGGTATAATGCCTCACAGCAGACCAATCCAGCATACGCCGTAAAATGACAATCCCGTCCACTTTTTTCTGCCTCAAAAGCTCTAACGCCGCGCTTTCCAAATCCCGATTTTCCTCCGTCTGGTAGATCAGGACCTGATAATCCTGCTCTTTACCCGCATTGGATACTCCCTTGATAATTTGCATGTAATAATTGTTAATCGTTGGGGTCATGATCCCGATCACCTTGGTACGGCCTACTTTCAGCTGCACCGCATTAATATTCGGAATATAATCCAGTTCCTGAATGACTTCCATCACCCTCGTCCGCGTAACTTCACTGACATAAGGATGATGATTCAGCACCCGAGACACGGTACTTGTCGATACCCCCGCAACTTCCGCAATTCTTTTTATATTGTGCATGACCTTCATCTCCAAAAATTTAGTTCTTGACCTGGAATGCATCCCAGATTGTAGCATGAAAGCATAAAGCGTATGCAGCAATCCGGAATGCACTCTAGGCACACGGATTCCGTCATACTTCTTCACAAATTATAACCTACTTGGAGGAATGCGACATGGAACAGGCAAAAGGATTTCCCAAAGACTTTCTGTGGGGCGGGGCAGCGGCTGCCATGCAGATTGAAGGTGCTTACAACGTGGATGGGAGAGGGCTCTCCATCTCTGATGTATTTACCTTTGATCCGACACTCGACAAAAAGCACTGGCTGGATCAGTGGCATATGATGACCCATGCCCAGGTCAAGGAAGCATTGGACCCTAACAGCACCAAAAATTATCCCAAACGCCGGGGCAATGATTTCTATCACCGTTATGAAGAAGATATTCATCTGATGGCCGAGATGGGTTTTAAATGCTTCCGTACCTCTATATCCTGGACACGTATTTTTCCGAATGGCGACGAGACGCAGCCCAATGAGAAGGGGCTGCAATTCTATGACAAGGTATTTGATGCCCTGCTGGCCAAAGGCATTGAACCCGTCATCTCACTTACCCATTACGATATGCCCTTGTATCTTGTGACCGAGTATGGTGGCTGGAAAAACCGGAAACTGATTGAATTTTTCGTCCGTTTTGCCGAGACTGTGTTTACCCGTTACAAGGATAAAGTGAAATACTGGATTACGTTTAACGAAATGAACTGTGTCAAACACCATCCGTTTGTCAGCGCCGGGATCATTGAGGAGAATCATCCGAACCTGGAGCAGGACAAGTATCAATCGGCCCATCACCAGTTTATAGCCAGTGCGCTGGCCGTCAAAGCCTGTCACGAGATTATACCAAACTCCCAAATTGGAAGCATGATCAGCTATCTGCTGCTTTATCCGAATACCTGCAATCCGGATGATGTGCTTGAATGCCAAAAGGAAGAGCGAGTATCGTTCTTTTTCAGCGATGTACAAGCCAGAGGGTATTATCCGTCCTATACCGAACGCATGTTCAAGGAAAAAGGCGTTGTCCTGCATAAAGAACCTGGCGACGATGAGATCTTGCGCGATAACCTCGTAGACTTCATATCCCTGAGCTACTATATGTCCAACAATGCCAGCGCCACTGCCGACCAGCATGCCAAAGCAAGCGGAAATCTGATTGGCGGCGTGAAAAATCCCTACCTGGAGCAGTCTGAATGGGGCTGGCAGATTGATCCCAAGGGATTGCGTTATGCGCTGAATTACCTGTATGACCGCTACCAGAAGCCACTGTTCATTGCGGAAAACGGCGTGGGTGCGACAGATCAAATGAACCCCGACGGCACGATTAACGATGATTACCGTATCGACTATCTGAAAAAACATATCGAGCAGATGAGGGAAGCGATTGAGGATGGAGTGGACCTGTTCGGCTATACCGCCTGGGGTCCAATCGACATGATCAGTGCTTCGACCTCACAGGCATCCAAGAGATACGGCTTCGTCTACGTCGATCAGGATGATCTGGGCAACGGAACACTGAACCGCTACAAGAAAAAAAGCTTTAACTGGTATAAAAAAGTGATTGAATCGGGCGGAGAAGTGCTCTAAACGGAGGCGTATGATGCATGAAAGGCTTGAGCCTGCTCTTATGCCTGATCTGGGGCTTTAATTTTGTCATTATGAAATGGGGCAACGGAGCCTTTGAACCCGTCCAATTTGCGGCTTTCCGGTTTCTCACAGGCACGCTGTTCCTGTTCGGAATTCTCATTTGGAAACGGGTTCCGAATCCTGACAGGCACACGATGAAATGGATTATACTCTGCGGGATTCTCCAGACAACCTATTTTAATATTGCGATTCAGATATCACTGAACTACATTAATGCTGGCTTAACCTCTGTGCTTACGTACAGCATGCCGCTGTTTTTATCTATTATGGCTCATTTTATGATTCCGGGTGAGCGGCTGAATACACGCAAAACGATTGGCATTGCTACAGGGATCATGGGGCTATTTTTTGCTATGGACATTCATTTGGGCGGCAATTTGTGGGCTATGCTGCTTGGGTTGAGTTCAGCGATCGCTTGGGCACTTTCGAACCTGATTATCAAGCTCAAGCTCCAGCATTGCGATAAAACACAGTTCACGACCTGGCAGATGGCGTTCGGTACGCTCGGATTGCTACTGTATTCCCTGTTGTTTGAACGCTGGGAGCCGCACTTTAGCGCAGCGTCGATCTTTTATATTTTATTTTCCGGCATTGTGGCGTCTGCGCTTGCGTTCCTGCTGTGGACCCATATTCTCACCAGAATGGAAGCAAGTAAAGCTTCTATTACGCTTCTGCTGGTTCCCATCATCGGTGTTGTATCCGGCTGGATCTTTCTTCACGAGGAACTCAAAGCGGCTACCTTGCTCGGCATTTTTTTAGTACTGGCAGGCATTTGGATTGTGAACCGTTCAGGGGCTCCGAAGCCGCAGTAAGCGGCTGGAAGGCTTTTTTTAATAAAGGGTTGACAGAAAAAAAGAAACTCTATTATAATGAAGCCAAGAAAACGATTACAACAATGAATCTTATAATTTTCAGGGTGTTACTATTTTAGGCATAACCTGAATGGAGTTCCGGTAAATGGGCGATAACGTCTATTAAGCGGTATTCTGTTCAGGTTTTTTAGTGTATGCACATTTTTTAACAGAGTCTCTTTAAAAAATGGCCTTCCAGTAAATAAAAGCAGGTGGTCGCATGATTTTGAAGAAAGCGCTTAACAACAATGTCGTATTAGCAGAGGAAGAGAACGCCCAAGAGGTCATTGCGACAGGGAATGGAATCGCATTCAACCTGAAGCCGGGAGATACCATCGATGAGCGGAAAATCACCAAGCTGTTTGTCGTCAAAACTCAGGATTTATCCTCCAAGCTGGCGGATTTGCTGAAAGATGTGAAGATGGAATGTATTGAAATCGCGGATGAAATCGTGGAGTATGCCAGACCGAGATTGGCTGGAGACATTAGTGATTATATATACCTGGCCTTGATTGACCATATTTCATTTGCCATTGAACGACATGAACGGGGGACCCCGATTGAAAACCGGTTTCTATGGGAAATCAAGCGGTTTTATCGCGAGGAATTCGCGATCGGGAAGCATGCGCTGGAGATGATTCGCAACAAGATCAATATCACGTTCGATGAAAATGAAGCCGGGTTTATTGCCCTGCATTTCGTCAACGCCCGTCTGGATAACCAGAAGCTTGACCTGACGCTAAAAACGTCAAAAGTCATTAAGGATATTATGGATATTGTAAAATACCACTTTAATGTCGAGTTTGATGAAGATTCATGGAATTACAACCGATTTGTAACGCATCTTAAATTTTTTGCCCAGCGGCTTTTTGCCCACGAATCGGCAGACCCGCAGTACATGAACCTGTTCGAAGACCTGAAAGTTAAATTTCCGGAAGAGCACAGATGCGTACAAAAAATAGGGGTTTACGTGAATAAGCAGTTTGAGCAGAAATTAACCAATGATGAAATGATGTATCTGATGATCCACATTTCCAGATTGGTCAACCGAACAGAAAACTAACAGGGTGTTACCATTCGTGGGCATTACCTGAGTGATTTCGATACTAAATGCATTTTGGTATCAGAGATTACTCAGGTTTTTTTATATCAACTAGAGAGCATTGGAGGCAGACTTTATGAGCAAACATGATGAATTAGCGAAATTCATTGTAACGAATGTAGGCGGAGAAGAAAATATCCGTGATCTGTACCATTGTATGACCCGACTGAGATTTACACTCAAGGACAAGCAAAAAGCCAACAAACAGGCTTTGGAAAATTCCGATGGAGTTATTTCCGTGATCGAAAGCGGAGGGCAGTACCAGGTAGTGATCGGCAATCATGTGAGCGAGGTTTATGATACGATTGCGAAGAATTATAACCTTCAGGTCAAAAGCGGCAATGAAAAGAAAGAGGCTGATGCAAAGGAAGGTAATTTCATCAGTCGTGCTTTTACCGTCATGAGCTCTATTTTCCAGCCGATTGTACCTGCTTTGGCTGGTGCAGGGATGCTGAAAGCCATCCTGGTTATCCTTACGCAGTTAGAGTGGCTGGACAGTGCTTCCAGCACCTATGCTATTCTTGCTGCCGCAGGCAACGGCGTATTTTTCTTCCTGCCACTGATGCTAGCGTTTTCAGCTTCAAGAACGTTCAAGACCCAGCCTATCGTATCTGCTGCCATTATGGCCGCTCTGCTAGAGCCTAACTTTACCAAGCTGATGGAGAACACAGGGGACATTGCTTCCTTTATCCACATTCCCGTCGTCCTAATGAGTTATACGACATCCATTATTCCTGCGATTCTAGCCATTTGGCTGTATTCATACCTGGAACGATTCCTGAAACGGGTGGTCCCGAAAAGTATTGAATTATTTATGGTCCCGCTCGTCTCCTTATTAATTATGGTTCCGCTTACGGCCATTGTGATCGGTCCGCTGGGAGTGTATACCGGTAAAGGTATTGCTGATGGCATTGAATTTTTGAGTACGCAAAGCGGCCTCTTGACCGGGGCTATTCTGGGAGGCGGTTGGACCTTCCTGGTGATGTTTGGTTTACACTGGGGGATTGCACCAGCGATGATCAACAATCTTTCGCTCAAAGGGTTTGATACGATCCGGCCTATGATGGCTTCCGCGACCTTCGCCCAATCCGGTGTCGCTCTTGGGGTCTTTCTGAAAGCCAAGGACAAAAAGCTGAAAGCTTACGCACTGTCATCTATTTTCCCTTCACTGTTCGCCGGTATTACGGAGCCTATCGTTTATGGCCTGTCTGTGAAACTGAAAAGACCGATGATTGCCGCTGTCATCGGAGGAATGGTCGGAGGGGCCATCGCCGGTCATTTCCAGGCGACCGTGCTTGCTTATGTGTTCCCGGCCATAACAACGATTCCGGCGTTCTTTACGAATACCATCGCTTTTTATTTGATCAGTATCATCGTTTCATTCGTGGTTACGACCGTATTAACTTATATTCTTGGTTTTAATGAAGGCAACGGGGCAACGGATGCGGAGACAGGAAAGACGGAATCCGAAAAATCCGAGCCTGCCTTACAGACTGAATCTGGACAAATCGCAATCACCGAGAATGTCTATGCACCGATAAATGGCGAAATTGTTCCGCTTAGTCAAGTGAATGATCCGGCATTCTCTACGGAAGCGATGGGTCAAGGTGTAGCCATTCTGCCGAGCGAAGGAAAGGTATATTCACCAGTGTCCGGCGTTGTCTCGCTTGTATTCCGAACCGGCCATGCGGTAGCCATCACCTCAGACAACCATCTGGACCTGTTAATTCATGTGGGACTGGATACGGTTAAGCTGAAAGGCGACTATTTCACAAAGCATGTAGAACAAGGGCAACGGATTGAACGAGGCGATTTGCTGCTTGAATTTGATATTCCGAAAATCCAGGCAGCCGGTTATGACCTGACCACCCCGATCATCGTTACCAACAGCACTGCTTACCAAAAAGTTACCCAGACACGGCAAAAATCCGTCGATTTGCAAAGTGTTTTGCTTACAGTACATTAAATAAGGGAGGAAATGAGTTATGACAGAACATATAGCCCAAAGTTTTCCTGAGAATTTTTTATGGGGCGGTGCTATAGCGGCGAATCAGGCCGAAGGGGCATGGAACGAGGACGGTAAAGGACCAGCGATCAGCGACGCCTTCCGGGGAGGCATTGTAGGCGGGACGTTTGATGATACGATTGATGAGAACAAGTATTATGCCAGCCATGAAGCGATTGATTTTTACCATCGTTACAAAGAAGATATCGCCCTGTTTGCAGAGATGGGCATGAAATGCTTTCGGACCTCCATTGCATGGTCCCGAATCTTCCCGAATGGGGACGATGCCGAGCCGAATGAAAAAGGATTGCAATTTTACGATGATTTGTTTGATGAGTTGTTGAAGCATGGAATTGAGCCTGTCATCACCATTTCCCATTTTGAGCTGCCCCTGAATCTGATCCGCAAATATGAAGGCTGGAAAAGCCGCAAGCTGATTGGATTCTACACCAAATATGCGGAAGTTGTCTTCAAGCGTTATAAGAACAAAGTGAAATATTGGATGAATTTCAACGAAATTAACCATTTTCACACGATTCCTTTGGCGGCGGGAGGCATTGTCGTTCAAGACGATGAGCACAAGCTGCCTACGATATATCAGGCCAGTCATCATGTTTTCGTTGCCAGCGCTCTGGCTACCAAGCTGTGTCATGAAATGATCCCGGGCGCGATGATGGGCGCTATGTTATCCCTGAGTCCGATCTATCCGAATACCTGCAATCCGGACGATGTGTTTGACGCCTATGAGCTGAGAAGAAGATCCTTATTTTATTCCGATGTGCTCCTTAGAGGCTATTATCCAAGCTATGCCAAACGGATCTGGAAAGAGCACAGCATCAAGGTTCAAATGGAGCCCGGTGATGAACAATTACTGCGGGAGCATACGGCTGATTATTTGGGATTTAGCTATTATCGAAGTACGACACATAAAGCAGGTATGCCCATCTTGGGCAATACAGGAGGAATTATGGGACTCGACAATCCCTATTTGGATAAAACGCCATGGGGATGGCCGATTGACCCAAAAGGCTTCCGTTATGTATGTAATGAAATGTACGACCGATATCAGAAGCCTCTTTTTGTTGTAGAGAACGGTTATGGCAGTCATGATGAAATTCTGGAAGACGGCTCCATTCATGATCCTGAGCGGGTAGACTATCTGAACAAGCATCTGATCCAGCTGCATGAAGCCATTGAGGATGGCTGCGAAGTGCTTGGCTATACCTGGTGGGGTCCAATCGACATTGTCAGTGCGGGAACGGGAGAAATGAAAAAAAGGTACGGCTTTATCTATGTGGACAAAAACAACGATGGTTCGGGTACGCTGGAAAGAAGAAAAAAGAACAGTTTCTACTGGTACCAAAAGATTATTGAATCCAACGGGAAAGTATTGTTTGAATCGCAAAAATAAAGGGATATAATCCTTAATTCCGTAAAAGTCAGGAACGAACCGGCCAAAGATACGATCTATGGCTGGTTTGTTTTTGATGTGCAGGAGTAGAATGGAAGCGGGCCGAATCTGATACGAACGCTATTGATCGGCTAGGGCTGTTGTATGCTGGTTAACGAGCGTGATGGAGTGGAAAACGGGTTTCAAAATCCGTTTGTCTGCGATTGCTCCTAACCGAAATGCGGCCATCGTGCAGCTCGGTAATGCTTTTTGTAATGGCAAGCCCCAGCCCGGTGCCTCCGGTTGCCTTGGAGCGTGATTTGTCCACCCGGTAAAACCGTTCAAATAAATGAGGGATGTCTTCTGCCGGAATGGGAGCGCCGTAATTGGTGCAGATCACGACCGCCTCGTCTCCTTCACGTCCTACAGTGATATCGAGACGCTTGCCATCTTTTCCGTAGCGAATCGCGTTGGAAAATAAATTTTCATACAGACGCACCAACTCGTCCGGATCGGCCAAAATTCGGACAGGCTCGACGATCCGCACCCGGTAGGACATGTCCGCCTGTTCCAGCGACGGCACAAATTCCTCAGCAAGCTGAGTGAGCAATTTGCCGAGGTCTACAGGCTCCAGCTCTAGTGGCAGACTGCCACCGCTTACGCGCGTATATTCAAACAAGTCGTCGATCAGCTTTTTGAGCGTCAGTGATTTTTCATAAGCAATGTTCACATAGTAGCGCAGCTCAATTTCGTCTCGGTAGCGGTCAGTTTCAATATACTCCAGAAAGCCGATCACGGATGTGAGCGGTGTGCGAAGATCGTGGGATACACCGGTGATCAGATCGTTTTTGGCTTTGGCGGAAGCCCGCTCCTCTTCCAGAGAGAGACGGAGCTTGTCTGCCATGGTGTTCATATTTTTCGCCAAGGTTGCCAGCTCATCCGCTGAAGACACCGGAATCGAATAGGACAGATTTCCGTCCGCGAACTTCTGCATCCCTGTCGTAATCTCGCGTAGATAGCCAATCGTATTTTTGGTAAAAAGGAAAAAGAAATAAATATATAAAGGCAGCCCAACGACCAGTATGATCAGTGAGGAACCAATGTGATTTACGGTCCAGCGGATCAGCCGGGTGCCAAAAAATGAACGGGAAGGATTCAGCCATAACAGCAATGACGCTCCATAATAAAACACCATCAAAATCAGTCCGGTTAAAGTGAAGGCGGCAAGGCTAAGGGCTGCCAGCTTCCATCCCAGCGTATCGTATCGTTTTGCCTTCAAGTTGCAAGTCCTCCATTAATCGAATTTTTCCATTTTGTAGCCGATGCCCCACACTGTTTTCAGGTATTTGGGTTTCCTCGGATCATTCTCAATTTTCTCGCGAATTTTACGAACATGAACCATCAGCGTGTTGTTGGATTCCAAATACTGCTCCTTCCATACTTTCTCATAGATCTGCTCCATGCTGAGTACTTGACCCCGGTTTCGAGCCAAAAGCTCAACAATGGCGAATTCACGAGGTGTCAGCTTAATCGACTCTCCGGCGAGAGCAACCTCATGTGTAGCAGAGTTAATGGATAGCTCATCCAGTATCATTTCATGCTCCTGCACAGGGGAAGGGTGGGTATATTTCCGTACCCTGCGCAGCTGGGATTTGATGCGTGCCACCAGCTCCAGCGGACTGAACGGCTTGGTGACATAATCATCCGCTCCCACGCTGAGCCCCGTAATTTTGTCCATGTCTTGTCCCTTTGCAGACAGCATGATGATCGGAAAATGCTCGGTTTCCCTGATTTTCATGCAGGCTTCGATCCCGTCCATGTTGGGCATCATCACATCAAGCACCATCACATCTATCGTTTCCCGGCTGACCAGTTCCAGCGCTTCCAGTCCGTCCCGTGCCATGAGCAGTCGGTATCCTTCATTTTCCAAATATATTTGCATGAGCTTAATAATTTCAGGTTCATCATCGACTAATAAAATAGTTCCGTTATGCATGGCCGCGCATCCTTTCTGTTCTTTCCAGCAGTATACAATATGGGCGTATTATATACCTTTTTAGATAGCCAGCCTAGACATGAATTCGTTTAGGTTTTTTATGTCTCTACTGATCAATATTAACACTTACAATAAACTATACATAAGCAAAATGATGATATTCTTAATCACGAAATCATTGCAAACCATCTGGAAAGGTATCTAAAGTAAATATCTGAAAGGTATATGGTTTTATTCTAAAAAATGGTACAATCAAGAGCGATAAAAAAGTATTCTACTGCTTATTTCTCAACTTCATAGTTTATTTGAGTATGCATCATATGACGATTTTATGATGGAAGGGTGGTTTATTCATGCAAATCACACCTACGATACAGGCAGAAGTTCAAACCTATCTGATACGTAAAGGATTAACCATGACCGAGTTTGGTCACATTATTGATTTGAATGTAGGTACACTTAGCGGCATCATCACAGGCAATCGTTCCTTATCTGTTTACCAGCTAGATCGCATTACTATGGGAATGGATTTACCACCGGACTATTTTTATGAACGTTATATTGATGAATGTATTGAAGAAGAACCGTTCAATTGGAAAAGAATTAGCCCTTTTTTGTACCGCTGCGTGGAGTTAGGGCGACTTGATTGCTTGCGACGAGTTGTAGGTATGTTGCTAGATAATCCTGTTTATCTTCCTTCACTTTTTAAAGTAGCCGAGAATTCTTTTAAAAAAGGTTATAATGAAGCAGCGGCGTACCTTTATGAAAATGTAGCAGAAGGGGAAAAGTATCAGTATTCAGATAGATTGGCAGTTTGCCAGTATCGTTTGTTTACGATTCGTGTTGGAGACGATCAAAATCAAAATCTCAGGGCAGCTTCGGTATTTGAAGCTTTTGTAGAGCGCCTAGATGAAGTAGAGCAGCTTGACGCATTGAAGGATTTGGCAAACGTGTATAGGTCTTTGCGTAAATGGGACAAGGTTGATGAAATGGCAAGAAAAATGAGAGATAAAGCGAAAATACAATATACTTTGAGACACCAACAGAACAGTCGAGAAATCAATGAGGCTGCTAAGAAGCTAAGTCGTCCCTTGTTTGTGTACATCGCTTATGCAGATTTGCTGTGTGCCAATGCATATGAAGAGCAGGGTGATTATGAGCAGGCATTACATTATACATACGCCTACTCCAATTTAGATTGGGTTAGAGAGACCGATGAGG
This sequence comes from Paenibacillus kribbensis, assembly GCF_002240415.1. Classification (NCBI taxonomy): domain Bacteria; kingdom Bacillati; phylum Bacillota; class Bacilli; order Caryophanales; family Paenibacillaceae; genus Paenibacillus; species Paenibacillus kribbensis. The sequence goes on along the minus strand of NZ_CP020028.1, from coordinate 3,131,464 downwards.
ATGCCAAACACTGGATCGGTTTGTTTAAACACTGGTCACAAGCTAATATACTTGCATATAGGCTTTTATCTGGAGATATAAAGGCCTTATATGATTATGTAGAATATATTGATGCATCGTCAGATACAACTGTCCAAGATATGGTTACCCAACTGTTGAATATTATGATGATGGCAAACCGATACCAGATAGACGTACATGATATACTAAAACGCTTTGAAACGGAGATTGATTCTATTACCCAACAGGAACCATCTGCTGATATGTATACTCATCAAGTAGTACCAGAACAATCCACGCGTTTTAAGTATGAATTAGCTAAGTATTACTTGAATAGAGGCAGATACTCAATTGGATTTAAGTATTTATTAGACGTTTTATCAAAATCATTAGCCATTAATAAAGAAGCTTTCTTTATTAGGTGCATAAGATTATTTGAACAGTTTAAAGAATTTGCAGATGTTAAAGCTTGTGTAAAGTACGAAAATTTAGTTAGTGAAGGGCAAAAAGAGAAATTATTTTATTATTAGTGGTGATTAATTTTTCAAAGTTAAATTCCAAGCCCTTATGTAAATCTTATAGGTTTGGTTAGACAATGTTAAGAAAAATGGTGCTATTGAATCTTCGTAACTAGTTTTTTGTGTTTATCGTGACTGCACCTGTTCAGACTCATAGCCAACACCAGAATATCGTGCTTTACGATTAACATGGAGGGACTTAATATTTCAAATGAATGTGAAAAAAAGCCCAGCTTAAAAAATACACTCCCTAAAATGGATATTGGAGAAACCCAACACAGGTTTAGCCGATAAGATTCTAAGGAGTGTATTTTTTATGTAATTGACAATTGGGAAGAAATATATGTGCGAGTATTCAGACAAAGACCCAGACCAAAATAATTTTAGTTAGCAAAAAACACAAACCGATATTGCACAAGATCTAAATAGTAATTATAAAAAACTCTTAACTCTTACTCCTGAGTTACAGGATATGGTTGAGGATCAAGATTTGAAAGCGACGACCGCTACATCCTAACTTAGGTATCATCTAACAGCGATATACACTACTTTAGTCGTATTCATCTCTGTTTTACGCCAGTTCAAATGTCATATCAATTAAAAGGAAATAACAGGATAACAGATGGATTTCCCTAAATCACCCCTTCTGATAAGCTTATTTCCATCAAAATTAAAGTGGACGTGGTAAATTTAACTGGAGTATGGATTATGCTGATTTAGAGAACTTGATTGAGGAGTTCAAAAATAGGGAGCTACCTGCTTATGTTGAAGGTCTGACTCAGGAGATCGAAGAAATAAATGAACTTAAGATTTGGGATCGAGTACAAGAATTTGTTTATTTATATGGACAAAGAAATTTGAACATAAAAAAGATCGAGCGCATGATTGAGTTGTTACTGACAAAATTACACGGAGATAAATAAAAATGCAACATTTAGCTCACTCTGAACTGTGATCCGTAAGATGGGCAACTTTGAAAAAAGTGACCCACTTACGGGTATTTGCAGGTATCGGCGGTATTTGAAATCAATAGACTATAGAGTTTAAATCTGATTTCCACAATAAAACTATATACATAGTGCCAGATGAAAATACCTTTAATCATAAAATCATAATAAACTATCCAAAAGGCATCTTAAGTAAATATCTGAAAGGTATACGATTTTATTCTAAAAAATGGTACAATATGAGCAAGAAAAGATATTCTACTGCTTATTTCTCAACTTCATTATTTATTTAAGTTTGCATCATATAATGATTTTATGATGGAAGGGTGGTTTATCCATGCAAATCACACCTACGATACGAGCAGAATTAGACAGATACTTAAAACAACAGGGTTTGAGTCTAACGCAATTTGGGCATATTGCAGGCATTAATCGGGGAATAATAAGTAGTATTGTGACAGGAAATAAGTCTATGTCTGTTAACCAGCTTGACCGAATTACTGAGGCTATGGGTTTAGCGGAAGGCTACTTTTACGACTTATTTATAGAAAACTACATTATCGACTTTCCCCCGAATATGAGACGGATTGAGCGGTTGCTATATCGTTGTGCAGAGCTGGACAAGCTGGATGCGATCCGTCGAATCGTTGGACAAATCATGGACAATCTACTCTACTCACCTAAACTATTTGACATAGCAGAAGCGCTATTAGCACAAGGTCGACATCATGCTGCATTGTTGCTCTATGAGGGGGTTGCAGAAGCGGAGAAATATCAGCACTCCGAACGTTTGGCCATCTGCCAATATCGTATATTCACGATTCAGATTGGAGACGATCAAAATCAAAATCTCAGGGCAGCTTCGATATTTGAATCATTTGTAGAGCGCTTAGATGAAGTAGAGCAGCTTGATGCATTAAAGGATTTGGCCAACGTGTACAGGTCATTGCGCAAATGGGACAAGGTTGATGAAATGGCAAGAAAAATGAGAGATAAAGCGAAAATCCAATATACTTTGAAACACCAACAGAACAGCCGAGAGCTCAATGAGGCTGCCAAGAAGCTGAGTCGTCCCATGTTTGTGTACATCACCTATGCTGATTTACTGTGTGCCAGTGTATGTGAAGAGCAAGGTGATTATGACCAGGCATTGCAATATACATATGCCTATGCCAATTTAGATTGGGTCAAAGAGACGGACGAAGATGCCCTATATTGGATAAAACTGTATCAACACTGGGCACAAGCTAATGTACTTGCAAATAAGCTTTTATCTGGAGATGTAAGTGTGCTATATGAATATCTAAACTATATTGAAGCATCGTCAGATACAATTCAAGAAGATAGGGTTACTCAACTACTTAACATTATGATAGCAGCTAACCGCTATAAGCTAGATGTAAATGATATACTCAAACGATTTGAAACGGAGATTGCCTCTTTTTCACAGCAACCATCATCAGATGATATGTATACTCAGCAAGTGATACCGGACTACTCGGCGTGGTGTGGTTACGAATTGGCCTACTATTATTTAAATCAGGGGATGTTCGGTGATGGTTTTAACCAATTGTTATGTGCAATGTTAAAAGCACATATACTAAACAATGAAACATATTTTATAAATTGTATAGGGTTGTTTGTGCGTTTCAAAGCCCATGCGGTTCCTGAAACCAAAACTGAGTTTTTCAATCTTATTGAAAAGGTATGGTGGTTAAACAATGTTGAAAAAAGTGGTAATGCTGATCGTTGCGGGTAGTTTTTTGTTTATCTTAACTATGCCTACTCATCCTTACAGCCATAATGAGGGAATCCAACTTTTTGCACAGCATGGAGGTTCTTAGACGGAAATTAAATTAAAAGTTCGTTAAAAAATGCACTCCCAAAACAGTTATTGGAGAAGAACCAACAGGTTTAGCCAATAAAGTTTTGGGAGTGCATTTTATATTTATATAAGTAATTAGTATATATTAGGAAATGGTATGTCAAATAATTTTACTCAAGCTAGGAACAGGCGTTTGAGTGGTGAATAAAAGTGAAATAGTAAAGTACAAATTGGCAACTGCGAGATGAATGCTAGGCTACCTAGTGCATCTTTTTAAAATATGGAAAAGTACATTATTTTTTTTGTGTGATGAAATCTAACCATTTATTTAAGTTATCTTTTGAAAATACTATTTGACCATTTAGGTCAGCGTAAGGGATAAATTGATAAGTGTCATAAACCGATAGTTTCTTTTTTGTTCAGTATCTCTTTTTATAATATTGTCTAGTTGTGTCACAGGAATCTTTAGATATGCTGCTGCTTCTTCTTTGTTTAAAATATTATCGCTTGAAGAAGTTTGTGAAATCTGAGGGCTAAGAATTTTTTCGTTCGAATTAAAATACGCGTTAATACAGCTTCCCAATATAAAAGAAGCACCAAGTATTATTGAGGATACGATTATTTTGGAATCTTTATTCATTTGTCACACTCCTTAGTAATTGTATCCATAATATATCATTTTTTCTACTTTTTTTGCTACAAAAAGAAGGGAATAGAATTTTTATGCAGTATATATAGTTAACTACAAAAAATAGAAAAAAAGGATGATGATTTTGAAGAAACTTACCGCAGTAATTTTATCTCTATCAACTGCTCTAGCCGTCTTTGCTCCATTGTCTTTTGCAGAAGAAAATTCAGGTAATACTATTCAAAACACAACCGTAGAAATTGCAGAGCCGAATATTCAGGATGTTCCAACATCTGCAATTACCAGATTTGAAACACAAGGTAATCCAAATGCGCGCGTTGAATTTGTTGATCCCAAGCTCGTTCAGAAAAATTCTGTGATCACACCTCAGGCTGGAGATCGTCGCGTTTATGTTAAGCCAGAATATGCACTTGGTAGTAACAAAATTACTGGATATTCTGTGGGGCCAATTCAAAAACAAACACTTATTATTAGCGTGGCTAAAGGGCGAACTGCAACACGTAGTTCTAGCCTTACAGTAAGTGGAACAGTTTCAATTACAGCAACAGTTGATGCAAATATTGCATATATAGTTAAGGAGAGTCTTACAGGAAATGTAAGTGGTACAGTATCTAAAACTTACAATACTACAGATGTATACTCTGGCCCTCCTGAAGGCTCATCCTACAATACAAGAAACTATTACGCAGCTATCAACTACGATCAGTATAATACAACTATTGTTAGATATGATTATTATGACTATTATATTGGGAATACTTACCAAGGTAGACAATCGGAAAACGCTGGATACACTTATGTTAATGGAACAAAAAAACCTATTAATATTGAGTATCCAAAAGATGTGAATTATTAAAAGGCAAATAAGATGACTGGACTTTGATTCACATGAAAGCTCACTCCTCAACTATAAAATGGGAGCGAGCTTTTTTGTATAGTTATATACACTTCTCTAAGGAATTATCATATTATTATTTGACCAAAGGAAGATTTTCTGATGGCTTTACTTTTTTGTTAAGTTGTTTGGCAAAATTTACATTAAACAATAATAAATCGTATGTAATTAAATGTATATGGCAGTATGAGTCTTATCAGGAGTATGCTCACCTGATACAAAGGCAGCTTATAGAAATTTGATTAAAGAGGTGGAGGAAGATGAAGCGTAAAATTGTCCTAAGTTATATGTACCCCTATACAATTTCAAGATAAAGGATCTAGTTACCAACCAACACATCACGGTGAAATTTAATCATTCCTAATATGGATCAAAGAGAAACAGGGTGGCACACTAAAGTATATAATCAGCTCAGTGTCAGTGGAAGGTTAGATGGGATTGTCCGTCTAGTCTTTTTTGTATTTGCTGAAGCTTGCTAAATGTAATGTTGAGTTGGAGAGGATTTATGGAATTGAGCATGGAGGAGACAGAGCTAAAAAATATTCTTCAGAAGACAGACCGAAATAACTTTGCTCTGGCAAAAACTCAAGAGGATATCGCTAATGATTTGAATATAACTACTCAGCAGCTTAGAAACTACAAAAAACTCTTCACACTTATTCCTGAGTTACAGGATATGGTTGAGGATCAAGATTTGAAAGCGATCACTGCTACATCCTAACTTAGGCATCATCTAACAGCGATATACACTACTTTAGTCGTAGTAATCTCTGTTTTATTTCAGTTCAAATGTCATATCAATTAAAAGGAAATAACAGGATAACAGATGGATTTCCCTAAATCACCCCTTCTGATAAGATTATTTCCATCAAAATTAAAGTGGGCGTGGTAGAATGGGGAGAATATTGGTTCCACCTGACAAATTGATGGAAGTGGCTGACCAGTTCTTGCAAGGCAAACATGAAATGGAACGGATGCTGAACTTTTTGAGTGGGCGAATTGATTTTGTGCAACAAGGCTGGTCGGGGGCTACCCAAGAGAGGTTTTTTCAGGAATTTCAGGTTTCCCGACAATCCATGGGCATGACGCTTGAACGACTATCAACAGTAGCACAGGAACTCATTTTTATTTCAAAAAACTTCACACAGGTTGACGGAGAAAAGGTCGTATTAGATGTGCCGGGGAATGGTGTACCTATTAAAACGGCATCCAGCGATGAAGGCTGGCTACATAAAATTTTTGAACAAATTGGACAAGCTGAGATCACCAAGGCAGAAGCCCAGATGGAAGCTAGTAAGCTTCAAGGAGAAATTTTATGGGATGCTGCTCAAGGAGCAAAAGGAGCAATTCAGGAAGATTTAACCTTGGGGATGCTGCCCGACAAAGACCGCGACTATGATCATCCAATGGCAGCTAAAGTAGGTGAAATTATCGGTCACGTAGCTACAACATTGCAGGGTGCTGGTGAGGTAATCGTTGGAACAGGTGGAGAAGGATTATCAGTTGCTGTTTCATCTACAGGAGTTGGTAGTATAATCGGAATACCTGGATTGATTGGCTCAGCGGCTTTAGCGGCACATGGAGGCACAACCGCAGTTAAAGGTGCGAGTGGCATAGGGAAAAGCTCAGCGGAATTGTGGCAGATGTCGAAGGGAGAAGGGATTTCTAAGACCGAAATATTAAAAAATAAAGCTAATGATATACGTAAAAACGTAAATAATAATATATTAGATGAAATGGAATCTAATGGTGGGCATTTGCTTCAAAAGCACGTTGGCAAGACAAATGAAGAATTAATAAAACGTGCCTCCCAAGAAGGAGTCCCTTCTACAACGTTTTCTGATAAAAGTATAGCTCTCAAATCAACGCAAGAGAATATCAGAAGAAACGCTGATAAGATTGCAGAATGGATAGAAAACCCTAATTCTAGAGGATATCTCATAACAAAAGCTGATCACGAGTTTTCTATTGGACGAGGCGTAGACGTAAAGAATGGAGGGAACTCATCTTCAAAGCATGTAACAAATGACTTATCGAAGTCCCAACTATATTTAGTAAAAGATTCCTCGATGCCAACCGGATTTAGAATTATTACGGGTTATCCCGTGTTTAAATAAAAGAGGAGAATAGTATATGAACCAAGAAGTGAATTATGAAAATTTAAAGTATTTTATAGAGAGTTACTTTAACTGGAGTATGGACTATGCTGATTTAGAGAACTTAATTGAGGAGTTCAAAAATAGGGAGCTACCTGCTTATGTTGAAGGTCTGACTCAGGAGATCGAAGAAATAAATGAACTTAAGATTTGGGATCGAGTACAAGAATTTATTTATTTATATGGACAAAGAAATTTGAACATTAAAAAGATCGAGCGCATGATTGAGTTATTATTGACAAAATTACACGGAGATAAATAAAAATGATCTTGTAGAGCAATAGAATAAAAATCCGACATTTAGCTCACTCCTTTAAAGGGGTGAGCTAAATGTCGAAAGAATACTCTTTCTCAAAGCAAGCATGACAAATTAATTAGAGAAATAGCATTACATTACCACAAATGCGGTATCTATATTCTTACAAATAAACTGATATCAAAGTTGACCGTTTGTCTCGCGTCATCAGCCTTTGGACAATATCGTTTCGGGTGAAGAGATACAGTCTGCCTGTTTGAATGGGCTTTTCCGTATTCCCGGCAGCTGACCGAACAAAATCCATGCAAATGGCAGGAAACGGGTAGTCACCGACACGACGAGCCAGGAGCAAAGAAGCGCAAAGAAAAAGCCTCCGGCGTACCACATATGAATGAGCTGCGGTGAACCGATGTGTGGCGAAAACTGCCGATACAGCAGCAGGAAGAACGGATGAATCAGATACACATCAAAGGACAGGGTGCCCAGACGTTCCAGCTTGCGAATGACAAAGGAATGTTGCCGTCTATACATTGAAAAGGAAACTTGTAGCAATACCAGCGTACTGGACAGGCTGTACATATTGTACATAAGCTCAAAAATCAGCGAATTGTAGGAAGTTCCGTATATTCTGCTTTCGTACCACATGTAGACATGCACGGTAGCTGAAATCAACCATACGGCCCAAACTCCGATCCATGACAGCACCCCGGCAAAACTTCGTTCCCCCTTGCGCATCAGGAACCACGTTCGGAGCTGCGGATAATAGTAGCCAAGAGCAGCGCCCAGCATGTAGCAGGCCATATAAGACAGCGCCCAGCTACCTTTGTTTTGAACCTGAAATAGAAATTTGTTGCCAATTACAAATGACCACTGTACCAGCAGACCCATGACGATAGACCATTGCGGAATATACCGATAACGCTGGAACATCCACAGCACGAGTGGAAATGCAAGATAGAATTGCATCATGATAAAAATATAGTATAAATGCGTATACGCTTTACCTGTCGCCAGCTTCAAAGCAAAGCTTTCCGCAAGCGCGGCTATATTCAACGGTTCGGAGCTGCCAGCCATGAGAGAAAGGACAAAATAAAACAGAGAGAACATAAAGTAAGGCAAGAGAATATACAGCAATCTCTGCTTATAAAAGCGGATTAATAGCTGTCGTCTCATCGGACGATCCTTATAGTTGTAGAACAGCACCATGCTGCTTAGCGCGATAAATACAGGTGTACCATACTTCATCAGCACATTGAGCGCATTATATACAACATAAAGGCTGGAATCTGTAAGTTGAACTGTTGCATAGGAAGTGGCGTGGACCATAATAACGGCTACAATCGCCATGGCTCTAACTAATTGCAATTCGGGAATTTTTTCCTTGTTTGTATGCTTCATAAGCTTCATTTCCTTTCGGCCGTGAACTGGATCTTATTGAACTCTTTCTATTAAAAGATAAAGTTCTTAACAATCCGAAAGGGTAGGGCTTAAGAAACGCTTATCAACTTCTTAACATTTGTTAAGAAATTAAGAATTCGGCGGTTCCTGTCGCATTAGTTCTGACGGGAGGTGCTTCTAATGTTCCTTCTTTCCCCGTGCTGATTTAGTGTATTCATAGGACCAGAGAAAGAGCTGCACATTCCCCTATTCATCAGAAGTTGTGTGTTTTACAAGTGATATAGTCCAAGCACAAAACGATTTTTTTCATAGTCTATTAGTGTCTGATCGAGAGAGGGGGGAAAACCATGGGAACATTTATTGATGGAAGAACATCTCAAAACGCTTCATTTGCAAACTCCATTTTCATTCCGATCACTGTTTTGAATACGCCTCAATTGTTTGGGCAGATCGGATTAAACACACTGGGAATAACAGGTACGCCACGGGTTCTGCTTAAAGGCACCATTTCACTTCAACTTCCGCTTGCTTTAGTAGGAATTACAATCACCATTGTAAGAGGTACGTTGCCAACCGATCCTCTCGTTTATTCGGCAACGTCTACGTTCAGCTTAAGTGTATTGGCTCCACAGGTTATTACGTTCTCGGCAGATGATTTCAACCCGCCGATTACACCACAATTGACTTATACAGCTTTTGTTTCTTCGAACCTGGCGGGTACGATACGGGTAGGTCCAGAGAGCTTCGACGGTATTTTGGTTGGAGACTAATGTTGCGACTGATTACAGTAATTGTGAAATAAGGAATTTTGATTCACGTAGCTTCGCAGATGTGTCTGCGAAGCTTTTTTGATTACAATTTGCAACGAATAAGCTGCTTTTCTATTGCATAGAAATCAAATAGGTACAAACCTGTATCTAGATAGAAAAATTTTATGTATACGCTTACAACAGAGTTTGAAAGGTTCATTTAGTACAATTTAAATTCTGGAGGAGGAATGAAGATTGAAGTGGAAAAAAGGTTTGACAGGTATGCTTTTAGCTGCTTTTTTATGGGGTGCACCGGGTTTGGGCATAGCTGCCCCCGCGTATGCAGCCGCAGGCGAGTATAAGTTTGATTTTGGGGGAGGCACGGTCGAAGCGGGCTATACCGGAGTGAGTGCTTCGCTGTCCTACGATAAGGCACGCGGCTATGGCTTCCGTACCCCCGAGAACATGCGCAATGTCAGTGCCTCTGGGGCTGGAGTGGCTAGTGATGCGGTACAGTTTCTGGCTACCGGAACGAAAAGTGAAAACACCTTTGATGTTGATCTTCCTCCCGGACTGTATGAGGTGTCGGTTACGTTAGGAAATACCTCTCGTTCGAGTATTGCCGCTGAGGGCGTGTATCAGGTCATTAATATGACAGGAAATGGGGCGAAGGATCGCTTCCAAATTCCAGTAACAGATGGACAGCTGAACCTGCTGGTCACCGAAGGCAAAGAGGGTGCAGCCTTTACACTCAGTGCATTGGAAATCAAGCAATTGTCTGGTAATCCGGTTACCAATCGAACGATTTATATCGGCGGAGATTCTACTGTATGTAACTATTATCCGCTAAATAGTAGTGTACAGGCCGGATGGGGACAACTGTTGCCAGCGTTTGTGAACCCCAATACTTTTCAGATCCGCAACATGGCGTCAGGCGGTCAAATTGCTAGGGGCTTCCATCAGGACGGACAGTTGGAGGCCATTGTCAAATATATTAAGCCCGGGGATTATTTCATTCTCCAGCTAGGCATTAATGATACCAATCCCAAGCATAATGAAAGTGAAGCGGAGTTTAAGGACTGGATGCGGGATATGATCCGTCAGGTTAAGGCGAAGGGGGCGACAGTCATCCTGTCAACACCGCAAGGCCGAGCCACGGACTTTAATGCTAACAATGTACACAACGCTGAGCATAGATGGTATAGAAGTGCTATTTTGGCACTGGCTCAAGAGGAACAAACGCCTTTGGTTGATTTGAACGTACTTAGCTCAGCTTATTTTACTTCTATTGGCAAAGAGGCTACGCTCGCCCTGTATATGAATGGTGACTCTCTTCATCCGAACTTTGCAGGTGCAAGGGAGCTGGCACGTTTGGTGGCGCAGGATTTAAAAAGACAGGGTCTGAACGGATTCTGAGTTTACATTTGGGATAACGGGGGTGATATAATCATAGAAAAAGCAATAGTAATGCAGGAGGATCAGAATATGCAGCCTTTCACTGCCCGTGTGCTTCAAATTATATTGCTGATTCCTGAGGGGAAAGTAATGACCTATGGGCAAATTGCAGCAGAAGCTGGCAGCCCGAGAGGGGCCAGACAGGTGGTACGCATTTTGCATTCACTAAGCCAGAAACACCGGCTTCCCTGGCATAGAGTAGTCAACCGCTTGGGCGAGATTGCTTTGCAGGAGGACGGATCAGCATCGCTGCAGCGTCTGTATTTGGAGGAAGAGGGCATATGTTTTAATGCAAACGGACGCATCCCGCTGGATCAATATCTTTATAATCCGCCAGCGGAGATCGAAGAGTAGGCGAGGAACAGCAAAGATTGGATCATAACAAAAGAACCGGGACAAATCAAACTATCGATTTGTCCCGGTTCTTTTTAATCTAGCACACATCATGCAGGCAGATGAGGATGCCCGTTCATATATAGCTTTAAATTCGCCTAACGGCTTATCCAATTAGGTGCTGCTGATTCCGTTGGGCAAGATGAAAGGAAATGCTGTTCATCAGCGGTATATCGTTATTTTTTCGCGCTTCCCGGATCAGTTGCATCTTTTGCTGTTCCGATTCACGTAAAAAACGGGTCATCCACAAATCAGACGGTTCGTTCGCAGTTGTCATGCGAGATTCTTTTATCATCTATTAACCCTCCTAGTGAGCGGCTGTTATTCTTTCTCTAGTATATGTCCCCAACCTTAATAGATTCTGTTGTTTTCCTTAAGATTAGCTGAAAATTAGGTAAAGTTCAGGTAAAAACAGACTGATTCTGATATTTCTCATAGATATGAAGAGCTTTGGGGACGAGTGGCATGAAAGTAAAGGTTACAAAAATGTATTGTTTTTACACCTTGTACCCACATAAACCGGAAAGTACAATAGATTGCGGATAGATGTGGAAATTTATGTCGAATGCAATTGAATGATGCGAATCATGTACGGAAAGGGGAGAAATTCATCAATGAAGCAAAAAGCGGCCGCCACGCTGCTTGTATTGTCATTATCAGCAGGTCTGGTTTCGACCGTACAAGCCGACAGTGCATCGGGAAGTACAGCAACAAGTACAGCAACAAGTACAGCATCGAATACGTCAGGTGCTTCATCTGCAGTGACCTCAAAGACAGCATCCACAACGGGTCAGGCTTTGCCTACATTGACGCTTAAGCAGGCAGTGGAATGGGCACAGACCAACAACTACAACACGCGTTCCACCGAGCGCGATGTGGAGCGTCGCAGAATTGAGTTTAAGAATGCGGAAAAGGACTTGGGAAATGCCTATCTTGATTTGATAGAAGGTGAATATGTTGGCGATGAAGCATCCTGGAGAAATTATAATTCATCGACGTTATCTTATTTAGCTAGCAAAAAGCAGGCTCTGTACGCCAAAGACCAGCTTTATTTTAATGCGATGAAAACCTATCAAAGCGTATTTGTAGCAGAGAATCAGGTGAAAAATGATCTGGAAGCGCTTGAAATTGCACAGGCGGAGGAAAAGATTGCACTTGCCAAGTTTGCCCGCGGGAAGCTGTCCGAGTATGCGAAAAACGAGAGCGTACAGGCCAGAAGCCAGGCGCAACAGACCGTAGAGCAGAGCAAAACCGCGCTCCAGAAAGCACGGGATGCTCTAAATTTCCTCATGGGACAGCCGAACGGGTCAGTCTATGAATTGGTAGATCGTCCTATATACAAGGAACCGGAGAAGCTGGATATTGAAGTACATATACAACAGCTGATGGATATGAATCCAAACTTGTGGAAGCTGGAAGACAACATCAAGACTTCGGAGCTCAATGTAAGATATTTCGACTTTAACAGCGGTGCAGGCGCTTATGATCTGGCCAAGCTGGATGTCGATACCGCCAAGGAGGAGCTGGACAAGGGACAAAAGGATTTTGCCGAATCGCTTCGCAATCTCTATGCCACGTTCAAGGACAATCAAAAAAAATACGTACAACTGGAAGAAAGTCTGATTACGGCCAAAGAGGGATTGGAGCTGTCACGCAAAAAGTGGGCCAGAGGCTTAATTATTGAGCTGGAGCTCAAAAACAGCCAGTTGAAGGTGGAACAAATTGAGCGGCAAATGGAAGAACTGGCGATTGAGTTGAATCAGAATGAGTACACGTTGAACAAGCCATGGAGCACATAGGGAGGAAAAGGCTTTGGCAGAAACGGTTATAAATGATGCTTTAATCAAGTTACGGAGAAAACGGAGAAAAAAGTGGATCTGGACTGCAATTGTTCTGCTGGTTGTAGGTGGGGGCGGAGCAACAGTATACATGAATCTGCCCAAGGAGCAGGCTGCGCCACTGGTTCAGGACGAGACACTTAAGGTGGAGCGCGGGGATGTAAGCGAGAAGCTGGATACGTCCGGCACGGTGCAAGCGTCCAAGGAAGTGAAGCTGAACTTCACGAGCGCAGGTGAAAACAAGCTGGCGGAGGTACACGTGAAGGCCGGGGACAAGGTAAAAAAAGGACAGGTACTGGCGCTTCTGGACAGCTCTGAAATAAAAATGCAGATTCAAAGTGCATCTGATAATTTGGAAATATCCAAATCCAAGCTGGCTGAATTGGAAAAAGGGCCGAAGGCGGAGGATATTGAAATACAGAAGACAAACGTACTTCGGGCCAAAATGGCTGTCGATACAGCGCAGGAATCATTTGAGCTGGAAGAAGCCGAAAGTCAGAAGAAGACTTCCCAAAAGCAGTTGGAGCTGGCGCGGAAGGCATATGAAGATCAAAAGTTTTTACATGATGCCGGGGCAGTATCGAGCAGTGAACTGGAGCAGGCAGAGCAAACGCTGGATAAAGCACAGACAGACTACGATGGTCTGGATCTACAATTTCGCAAAATGATGTCACAAAAGCGCCGCACCATCGCAGAGGCTGAAATCGGTTACCGTACGGCTATGGCTGAGCTTCGCAAGGCACAGGTTCCGGCTGATGCATCCAATATTCAAGCCTCACGGATAGAGGTTCGAAGACTGGCGACTGAGCTGGAGCAGAAAAAAAATGAGCTTAACAAGCTTCAGGTCACAGCACCGTGGGATGGAGTGATCCTAAAAGTGAACGGGGATGTAGGGACCAGTCCGACGGCTCCGTTTATTGTGATGAACAACTCGGATTCCAACAATCTGAAGGTGGTAGTGAAAGTCAGCCAGTCCGACATTGTCAAGGTGAAAAAAGGCCTTTCGGCGGTGTTATCCACCAATGCATATCCGGGTGAAACGTTTCCGGGGAAGGTGCAATTCGTCTCACCGGAAGCATCTACAGATGAAGGGATGACGACGTATCTGATGGAGCTGTCCGTTCATGACCCGAAAGGGAAGCTTAAAACGGGTATGATTATGAATGTGGCTGTTATTTTGGGAGTACATAAAAATGTACTGTTCGTACCTGCGACTGCGCTGAGATCCGAAGGGGGACAGGATGGGGTCTATCTAGCTACGAATCCTGCGAATCCGGGTGCGCGGACGTTCAAGCCTGTAGAGCTCGGATTTTATACGCCGGACCAGGTTGAACTGAAATCAGGTGTAAAAGAGGGTGACACGATTGTTATCCCGGCTCCTGAAGCACCGCCGGACCCTTCCAACATGGGCGGCATGCAGGGAGGATTTTAACAGGCTATGAGATACGTCATTCAAATTGAAAATCTGAAAAAGGTGTATCAGGTCGGGGATCAGGAAATTCATGCCCTGCGTGATGTGCAGCTTGACATTGCTGACGGTGATTTTGTCGCCATTATGGGACCTTCTGGATCAGGAAAATCAACGATGATGAATGTCATCGGCTGTCTGGATTTGCCTACATCGGGACAATTTTATTTGGACGGTTATTCGATATTGGATGCCCGTGAGGATGAACTGGCCATTATACGTAATCAAAAAATCGGATTTGTATTTCAAAAATTTCATTTGCTCCCGCGCGCAACGGCTTTGGAGAATGTGGAGCTGCCTATGATTTATGCGGGTGTTCCTGCCAAGGAGCGGCGCTTGCGGGCAATGGAGGCCCTCACTAGCGTAGGATTAGGCGAGCGGATGAACAATAGGCCGAACGAATTGTCAGGCGGTCAGCAGCAGCGGGTATCCATTGCGCGCGCGCTTGTGAACAATCCGGTTATTCTTTTGGCGGATGAACCGACAGGCGCATTGGACTCCAAAACAAGCGTTGAAATTATGGGGATTTTTCAGCGTCTGAACGATCAGGGGAAAACGGTCGTACTGGTTACTCATGATCAGGAGGTTGCGGAATACGCCAAGCGTCTGATTCATTTTCGTGACGGACGGATTGAAGAGGATCAGCCTGTCGAGAAACGAAGAATGGCGGCAGAGGAAGTGAAAGCATGAAATTTCGGGAAATTATCCGGGTATCACTGAACAGTTTGCGAACCAATATGCTGCGATCCTTGCTAACCATGCTGGGCATTATTATCGGAGTGGCTGCTGTAATCACGATTGTAGCGATTGGAAAAGGCTCTACCGCTACGATTACGTCGCAGATTAACAGTATGGGCAATAATTTGCTTATGATTTACCCTTATGCTCCGTATGATGGTTCGAGCTCCATGTCCTTTAGCCAGACCAAAGGAATCTCGCTTGAGGATGTTGAAGCACTGGAGCAGCAAAAATCAGTGGCCGACGTTGCTCCAAGTGCTATGACCAGTGCGGACATTACGTGGAGTCGCAATAAGGTCAGCGGACAGATTGAAGCAACTTCCCAGGCTTTTGTCCATGTGAAAAAGCTGTCGCTTGCTCAGGGCAGGTCGTTTACCCATTATGAAGTGGATAAACGGTTGAACGTTGTGGTGCTGGGAAGCGACGCGGCCCGAAATATTTTTGGGCCGGACACCTCCAAGGCGGTCGGTGAGACGATCATGATCAAACAACTTCCTTTCAAGGTGGTCGGGGTTCTAACGAATTCTAACTCCAGTATGAATAATAGCTCGCAACAGGTGTATATACCGATCACGACGGGGATGGAACGGCTGGGGAATATGAGCATCCAGCAGGTCAACGCTTCTGCGACAACGGAGGAGAAGATTGATCAGGCGCGTGATGAAATCAAGCAGACATTACGTGCACGGCATGAACTGAAGCCTGCGGAGGGGGATGATTTTCAAATTACGACCCAAACGGAGATTCTTGAAACGGTTTCAGGTGTAGATAAGGTTATGAATATGCTGCTGATTGGTGTGGCCGCGATTGCACTCGGCGTCGGCGGTGTTGGCATTATGAATATTATGCTGGTGTCTGTTACAGAACGGACGAGAGAGATTGGGATTCGCAAGGCGATTGGTGCACAGCGCAGTGATATTATGCTTCAGTTTCTGGCTGAGGCCGTTTTTCTCAGTCTGATGGGTGGATTGGTTGGCGTGATGACGGGTCTTGGGGGCGCAAAGCTGCTCGAGAAATTCGTCCAAATGCCGATTGTGTATTCGATGGAGCCGGTGCTGTACTCTTTTCTGTGCTGTATGGGCGTCGGTGTGTTGTTCGGAGTCTATCCGGCGCGGAAGGCGTCCAAGCTGCGTCCAATAGATGCTTTAAGATACGAATAAGGGAAGCGGATATTACCACCTTGCTCGGAAGAGTATAGTGGAAAGTATCCGCTTTTTAGGGTGGAATAAGTGTTTTAAACGATAAAAAAGCATGAATAACCGCCTTAATTTTATATATGTGATGTTTTATATGCTTTTATAGGTTGATTTATAAATATATATGACGTATTATATTCAATATCAGATGACAAGAAAAAAAGGAGGGGCGTTCATCATCGACCTTACGGCAAGACAAGTGGAAATTTTAACTATTGTACAAAAGCATGCCCCGATTACCGGTGATCAAATTGCGGAAATGCTCAACCTCAGCAAGGCGACCATTCGGACCGACCTATCCAAGCTGGGCATTCTAAATTACATAGATGCGAAGCCCAAGGTTGGCTATTTTGTCGGAAAGCGGGGCACGCCGAACCGGGAGGAAAAATTCCGGCTTATGCAAATGAAGGTTGGCGATCTTCACGGGGTTCCGGTCATCGTACGTGAAACAACAACGATTCAGGAAGCTGTGGTGGCACTTTTTTTGGAAAATGTGAGCAATCTGATCGTTACCGATGAAGATGGGGATCTGGCGGGTGTAGCTTCCCGCAAGGATTTGCTCAAGGTTACGTTAGGCAATCCGAATGCAGCGACTATTCCTGTCAGTCTCGTAATGACCCGTCAGGCGAATGTTGTCACCGTTTCCCCGGAGGACACCGTTCTGGAAGCAGCGCGCAAAATTATTGCCCGCCAAATCGACAGCCTGCCTGTCGTCGTCCCGTCCGACTCCAACAAACCAGGCGAACACTGGAAGGTCGTGGGACGCATTACGAAGACGAATATTATTAAAATGTTGCTCGATATGGTAGCAGAAGATTAATGGGAGGAATCGAATGGTTCAGGCGAGCAGTCATTTTATAGCGATCTGTTCAGACTCGATTGGTGAGACGGCAGAAGCTGTCGTACAGGCGACCATGCGCCAATTTGAGCTACCGGACACAGAGATCAAAAGATTCATGAATGTAAGGGATGAAGATGAGTTGAGCCGGGTGATGGAGGAGGTCGCCGAGCGGAGAGGTTTTGTGGCTTATACGCTGGTTCAGCCGGAATTGAGAGAGGCGATGAAAGAGGAGGCTGTCCGGCTGAATGTGCGGGCGGTAGATATTATGGGGCCGATGATGCAGGCATTTGCCGACACGTTCCATAATGATCCCAAAGAGAAGCCCGGTCTGCTGCATCGAATGGATGACAACTATTTTCGCCGTGTGGAAGCCTTGGATTTTGCGGTTCAATACGATGATGGTAAAGATGTGAGCGCCATTCTCAAAGCGGATATTGTATTGCTTGGGGTGTCCCGTATTTCCAAAACCCCGTTATCGATGTTTCTGGCACATAAAGGTTATAAGACAGTCAACATTCCGATTGTACCGGAGCTGACACCGCCTGCACAGCTGAAGGATGTACAGCACGGTCGGGTGTTCGGGTTGACGATCCAGCCTGAGCTGCTGTTAAAAATACGCAGTGAGCGGCTTAAGGTTATGGGGCTTCCTAACAATGTGCAGTATGCCACATCGGCGCGGGTGGAGGAGGAGATTGCGTATGCGCAGTCTTTGTTCAAGGAACTGAGTTGTCCGGTCATTGATGTCACGGATAAAGCAATTGAAGAGACAGCAGGTCTGATTATCAGAATGTTGTAGTAGCACAGTAACTTTGTTATATAGAGAAAACATGAACCACAGGATACTGGAGTGTAATATATAAAAGGCAGTAAAACTGCTCTAAAGATAAGGATCGGCCGTAGGATATAGGAGATTATATAAATAGATAAACAGATAAAACAGCAGCACAGCTGCTCTAAAAAAATGATTTGGTGTAGGGTAATCATTATATAGGAGAGGTGGAGGGATAGGTATGGAGAGTCAATTGGCATTGGAATTCGTTCGGGTAACAGAGGCGGCAGCGCTGCAATCAGCGCGATGGACAGGACGTGGGGATAAAAATAGCGCAGACGAGGCGGCTACGGTAGCCATCCGCACCCATTTTAATGCGGTATCCATGGACGGTACGGTCGTCATTGGCGAAGGAGAAATGGATGAGGCTCCCATGCTGTATATCGGGGAAAGAGTAGGCAATCGCAGAGGACCGGCTATAGATATCGCTGTTGACCCGCTGGAGGGAACCGAAACGGTGGCGAACGGTTTGAACAACGCTCTTTCGGTCATTGCTGCTGCACCTCGTGGAAGTTTGCTCCATGCTCCAGATATGTACATGCAAAAAATGGCTGTTGGCCCGGCGTTGGCTGGAAAGCTGTCACTGGATGACCCGATCCCGACTACATTGTCAAAAGCCGCACGGATTCTTGGCAAATCCTTGCCCGATCTTACAGTATCCATTTTGGATCGTTCACGTCATGCTGGAATCATCAAGCTTCTGCGGGAAAGCGGCGTTCGAATCAAGCTGCTTGGTCATGGAGATGTGATGGGGGCGATTGAAACTTGCCTGGATAGCGGTGTAGATTTGCATATCGGCTCCGGCGGTGCTCCCGAGGGTGTGTTGGCCGCGGCAGCATTGAAATGCATGGGCGGAGAAATCCAGGGGCGTTTGCTGCCTCATGGTGAAGAAGAGCTTGAGCGCTGCAAACGTATGGGCATTACGGACCCAGGAGCATTGCTGTCCATGGCTGATATGGTTGGCCGCCAAGGTGTGATGTTTGTGGCTACTGGTGTGACCCCTGGCGAGTGGTTACAGGGGGTTCGTTCTCTCCCTGGTCACAGAGCGGAAACGCATTCGGTCGTGATGCATTCGGAGACGAAAACGATTCGCTTTGTGCGCAGTATTCACCATACAGCAGACGCTTCCGGTACGCTCGCTGCAGCGGCTTCCTCTTAAGTCTTCACAGCTACATCAAAGACCAAGTCATAATAAGCTTGAAAAAAGCAAGTCTCTTACCATATGGAGACTTGCTTTTTGGTGTTTCCGGTTGTTTGCCCATTGCAGAAGGGACATAACCAAAATATAAATTCGCTATAAATCGGCACTTTTGCAGGTGGATAAAAACGTTTCTATTAAAGTTTGAAAAGAAAATTCATAGCCTGAGGAGTAAAAATTCAATCTGAACTGAAATTTTTAGGCGGAGAGTCAAAAAAAATTTGCATGATAATTAGTTCTATAGAACTACAAAATGCCAGTGTTTATTAGAAAATTAAAGAGTTATTAATTTCGATTGATGCAAGCTGAATTAAATTTAATACCATAAAATAGGGGGATGAAGGAGGTTGCGAAAAAAGACGGATTTTGTCGGATGATATCAGGAGAAATTTGTTACATTTATGTTAATGGCATGTAAAGGTAAAATCGTTGTAGTACAAGGCTTTCATCTTCTATTGAAAATCATAATAATTTTGATTTTACAAAATTGATGAAAATCTGAAAGCTCGTTTTAAATCAAAATAACAGATTAGAACGGGCAGGGGATTCATGTCAAAAGTGAAATTGTTGCTTTTAAAGACTTGAAACAAATAGCACAATCTGGATTTTGTTTTATTTTTATGAACGCTATCAATTTAGATCTTTTGTCCCATGTCAAGCGGTTTTAAAGTTTGTATATTTAAAAACAGCTAGAAAGTGTTGGAAGAAAAAAAGCGATATAAGGATTTACTGTAAAATCCTGAACTGCATAGAGGATGGAGGAAAATCACATGACGACCCGGTTACAATCTTGGTTTGCGAAAACCGCAGTCCATCCGGCTGAGAAGCTCCAACTATTTTGCTTCCCTTATGCCGGTGGTGGCGCTTCCATATTTAGTTCCTGGAAGTCTAGACTTGCGCCCGACATTACTGTTATACCTGTACAGCTTCCGGGGCGTGAAAGCCGTTCAACCGAAGCCCCAATGGACACTATTCAGGACATCGTGCACTCGCTGCTTCCTGCTATGGCTCCGTACATACATAAGCCGTTTGCTTTTTTTGGACACAGCATGGGAGCACTGATTGCATTTGAAACAGCGCGGCAGTTGTCTAGCCAAACCGGAAGACTGCCTGTCCATATCATCGCATCCGGTAAATCCGCACCACATCTTCCGTATTCCAAAAAACAACTCCATGATTTAGCAGATCAGCCTTTCACCGAAGAGCTTCGTTTGATGCAGGGAACACCCGAAGAAGTCTTGCAAAATGCAGAGTTAATGCAAATTATTATGCCCCGTCTGCGTGCGGATTTTAAGGTGTGCGAAACATATGTTTATCAACCGGGGAATCCATTGGCCTGTCCGATGACCATTTTAGGCGGAATGAAGGATTATGAGGTGACCACGGATTCACTTCATGCCTGGCAGCAGCACACCTCATCGCCCATAGATGTGCGAATGTTCGAAGGCAATCACTTTTTCATTCATGAACAAGAGCAAGAAGTGATAGGCGCAGTCGTAAATATTTTGTCCGCATCCTCAGCCCTGAACCACGCTGCCGCAGCTCATGCATCATACAGCACCAATACCCTACAACCACGATTCAGACAGAGTTAAATAACCCACACATCACGATACACCACGTACACAACATGATTAACATCTCGGCAACCATTCGACAATTAACCCACCACCAGGATGCAACTCTTAGCATAATTCAAGAACGATTTCATTCCATGTAAATACTCATACATCCAGAGCCAGAGTCTATCTCACCATGTCCATTGCAACTTAAGAAAAACGTCTGTCGACGTGTTTTCCAAGAAGCTAGACCGCATGTGATCGTAGCTTTTCTTGCGATTATAGAAACGTTTCAGCTCCGCTGAAAACTTATAAATTCTATAATCTAAAAAAAGTTCACACTGCGAAAGTGTGAGCAACGAAAAAGAGGGATGTCCTTGTTTCGATCCAATTCTGCTTTTCGGAAACTCGCCCGTTATGTAAGACCGTACAATTTATGGGTTTTCATAACGGTAATCGCCTCCTTATCCCTGGCAGCCATAGACATTATTTTGGGTAAGGCCATCGAGCAAATGGCACAGGGGACCTTCTCCTCCACCCGGAACATGATTTATCTGGTTGTTGGTATGACACTCATTGGAATGCCCTGTAAGTTTGTGATGAGGTACGCTTCGGCTCGATTTAGCGTTAGTGCTTTGCGCGACTTGAGAGGCGACCTCGTACATAAGTTTTGCGATTTACCGGTTTCCAGCGTAGAGAGGAAGTTCACCGGAGATTTGGTCTCCCGCCTCACGAACAATACGGCGATGTTACAGAACTTTTTTATCCAGCAGTTTGCCAATCTGTTTTATTTGCCGCTTGTGTTTACAGCATCATTAACACTGCTCTTAATGACAAGCTGGAAGCTGGTTTTGGCAAGCCTCGCGCTCATGCCTGTAGGGATGCTCATAACATCATTGATGAGCAGGCCGATTGAAAAATATTCGGAGCAGCTTCAGGAGAAAATGGCTCATTTGAATGCGGTCGGGCAGGATGCGATTGGAGGAATTCCTATCGTCAAGGCATTCAATATGCAGGCTGTGCTGTTGAAGAAGTATATGGTGATTACGGAGGAGGTCGTCAGGCGCGGCCTGGGGCTGGAAAAACGCTATGCATCCATTACTCCGGTAGGTGTGATGATGCTGGCAACACCGATTATTTTGGTCATTGTGTACGGAGGATACCTGATTCAACATGGAGAGCTGAATGCTGGAGGCATTGTCCTGTTTTTATATCTGATTTCGTTCATATTGCAGCCCGTTGCCATGCTGCCAACGATCATTTCGCAGATGAAGGAAGCGGGGGGAGCGGCGAAGCATTTGTTTGAGGTGCTGGATTGGCCAGATGAACGTCAAGGCGGCGAAATCACCTCAGCCGGTCAGGATCGTGGAGATAAGGTCCTTCGTTTGGAAGACGATGCAGATAGGGAAGCCTGCCAAGTTAGTCAAGCCAGTGGAAGCGAAACAGACGGAGCAGAAAGCGATGATGACGCTGCTGTGGTCGTGGTCAGCTTTGAGCATTTGACCTTTGGCTACAACGAGGGGAACACGGTGCTCAAGGATATCAGTTTCCAGGTGCGACAAGGGGAAACGGTAGCGATTGTCGGTGCCAGTGGTGGCGGCAAAAGTACAATTTTCAAGCTGCTTTGCGGATTTAATGAACCGGGAGAGCATGCTGGAGCCGTTCAGCTATTTGGAAAGAGTTTGACAGATTGGAATTTAACAAGCCTGCGCCGCCATATTTCGATGGTGTCTCAGGAGCCGTCGCTTTTTCCGGCCACCATTGCAGAAAATATCGGATATGGACGTCTGGAGGCGACCCGGGAAGAAATTGTCGAGGCGGCGAAGGCGGCACACGCGCATGATTTTATTGTTCAGCTTCCCGAGGGCTATGAAACCATTTTGAGCGAGCGGGGAGGCGGACTGTCCGGCGGACAAAAGCAGCGTATTTCCATAGCAAGAGCATTGCTGAAAAATGCTCCGCTACTTCTGCTGGATGAGCCGACTTCAGCGCTCGATAGCCAGTCGGAGGCTCAGGTGCAGATCGCGATGAATGCGGCCATGCACAACCGGACGGTGCTGGTCATTGCTCATCGGCTGTCAACCGTGCGTCAGGCGAACCGGATTATTGTACTTGATCAGGGGAGCATTGTGGAATCGGGCACCCATGAGGAATTACTGGGCCGCGACGGTGAGTATCGAAAGCTGTATTTGCAAAATTTCGAAGAAGAACAGCATACAGCGGAAAACGGCCATTCGATGCCGGAGGAAAGGAGCGAGAAGCGTGACCTTCAAGCAGGGGTTTTATGAGTTTAGGCAGCTGATGTCCCTGATGAAGCCGCACCGGAAACGGTATTTTGCCGGGCTGATTGGCAATAGCCTGACCAATGCGAGCATCACGATTTTACTTTCCTTTGTGGTGCATTATTTGCTGAATTTTGCGGTTAATGGCGATGTGCAGGAGCTTTACCGGGCGATTTATTTGGTCAGCGGTACATTTTTGGCATTAAGTCTTATTTCCCCGCTGTGCAGCTACATGTACAAGCGATGTGTGAAGCTGGCGATTGCCAATGTACGAGTGAGACTATTCGGGCATATCGTCAAGCTATCGTATGAAAAGGCCGAAAAACGCCATTCGGGTGATCTTGTATCCCGCATGACCAACGATGTACAGACGTTGGAGCAGGCTTACACCGTTCATATTCGCTCGATTATACTGCAAATTTCGCTCTTTTTTGGCTCGCTGATCATCATGATGGCACTGGATTGGCGATTTGGGGTTATGGCGATTTTACTTGGGCTGGCCTCAGCCTGGGTCAATTCTCATTTCGCAAAAAAGATGCGACAGACGAGTGATGAGTTACAGGGAAGGATGAGCAGGTTCACGGAACGGTTGAGCGATTTGCTTTCCGGCTTGCAGACGGTGAAGCTGTTCGGCTTGCGGACCAAGGTAGGTGGACTTTGCAACGATACAAGCGAGGACATAAACCGAATCAGCATCCGGCAGGGACGTCATATGGGCTTGCAGGATATGTGCAATTTTCTCATTGAATTCATTACGCTGGGCGGTGTGCTTGTCGCCGGATTGATTCTGGTTTCGCAGAAGCAAATGGAGCTGGGAGTACTGGGACAGATTGTGCAGCTGCAAAGCGGCATTTCCACGGTGTTTTTGGAGCTGGGGGCGGCTGTATCACTGCTGCAAAACTCCTTGGCGGGCTTGGTGCGAATCCGCGAAATTCTGGATGAGTCGCAGGAGCAGGAGCACTTCCCAGTAGCACAACAGAAGGGGGTGCGGGCTGGGTTTATCGACCCGGAGGCGGCAGTTTTTTCAGCCAGTGATACGAAGGGATCTTATAGTGATGTCGAAACCGTAAGCCCAGGCCATGCCTTTGAACAAGTTCCAGCCGCGCTGGAGCTGCACGACATCACCTTCGGTTATCAGCCGGACCGTCCAACACTGCGAAGGCTGAGCCTGATCGTGCCGGAAGGGCAGGTAACCGCGCTTGTCGGCCCGAGTGGTGGTGGCAAAAGCACAGTTATGAAGCTGTTACTGGGCTTTTATCCACCGGATGAGGGTATACTGCGGGTCCGTGGTCGTTCGGCAGGTGAGCTTCGGTTGGACGAGGTCAGGGATTTGATGGCCTATGTCCCGCAGGAGGCTACGCTATTCCATGGCACAGTAGCGGATAATATCCGCTTTGGCTCACCGGATGCCACGGATGAGGAGGTAGAGGCTGCGGCCAAAACGGCCTATGCCAGCGGCTTTATAGCCGACCTGCCGGAGGGTTACGACACCATTGTCGGTGAACGCGGAGCCAACTTGTCGGGCGGTCAAAGGCAGCGGATCGCGATTGCCCGCGCATTGCTCAAAAATGCACCGGTTTTGCTGCTGGATGAAGCGACTTCGGCGCTGGACGCAGAATCGGAACACGAAGTCCAGCAGGGCTTAAATGAGCTGATGAAGGATCGCACGACATTAGTTATTGCCCATCGCTTGTCTACGATTGAGCGGGCGGATACCATCTGTGTCCTTGCCGAGGGCGAGCTGAAAGAGCAGGGCACCCATGACCAGCTCCTTGCCCAGGGCGGCCATTATGCGGAGCTGTATGAGCTCCAGTTTCGAAAGCATCCTGAGGAACAAACCGCATAAATATGCGAAGTTCCTTTTTAACAATAACTATTTTGCGAGGAGAGAGACGTATGACTCAGCATGATGTTCAATTGATTTCATTAAGCCAGCCACAGCAGCGTATTTGGTATACGGAGCTTTTGTACCCCAATCGCAACACGTCCACGATTATTGCAACGGTTAAAATCAAGGGAACGGTTCGTATAGATGCATTGCAGCAGGCGATGAACGAAGTTATTGCGCAAAATGATTCTTTTCGTATCAAAATCACTGCTCAGGATGGCATTCCATATCAATATGTAGAGCCATTTGCCGCTCAAAACATAGAAACGCTCCAGGTTACCCCGGAGGAAGCTGATCAATGGGTAAACCGCAACAATCCACAGCCGTTCTCATTGCTGGATTCGCAGCTTTACCGGTTTGTTATTTTACAGCTGGGGGCAGAGGAAACCTGGTTTAATTTCAAAATGCACCATATTATTTCAGATGGTGTATCCATGAATCAGGCCATTAATGAAATTACCGCGCATTACATGGAGATTGTGCATGGCAGTGGTCAAGACAGGGCGACTAAAGCGAATCCATATCTGGATTTTATTCAGGTGGAGCAAAGCTATGAGCAATCTGACCGTTATGAAAAGGACAAGACGTACTGGACGGAGAAGTTTGCCGATTTGCCGGAGACTACAGGTTTAAAATCATACAATCCGCTAACACTGAGCACGGCTGCACGCCGGGAAAGCTATATACTGGAGCATGAATTGTATCGTGGTGTTGCGGCTTTTTGTGAGGAGCATAAAATCAGTATTTTTACGTTCTTCCTGGCCGCCCTGTATATATATTTGCATAAAGTAACGGGGGAACAGGATTTAACAGTAGGTACACTGTACGCTAACCGTACGTCGAAAAAGGAAAAGGATACGATTGGCATGTTCGTCAGCACCGTGGCTACGCGCCTGCTGGTTGAGCCGGAATCCGAGCTGTTGACCTTCCTGCAAGGTGTGGGCAAGGAACAGTCGTCCATTTTGCGGCATCAACGTTATCCGTACAACAAAATTATTCAAGATTTGCGTGAACAGCAAAACAGTCTGGACATTCAGCGCCTGTTTGGTGTTTCCATTCAGTACCGTACGCTGAGCTTCTCCCGTTTTGATGAAGCTATTCAGCAGGTGAACAACGATTTCTGCGGAGATACGGTGAACGACTTCGATATTCACATGGTGGAAATGCTGGATGACGACAGACTTGTCCTGTACCTGGATTATCGTACCGAGCTGTTCAGCGAGCAGGAAATTGCCCGAATCATCCGACAATTCTTGAGTGTGGCGGAGCATATGGTGAAAGGGCCACAGAAGAGGATACAGGAGTTGTCGCTGATTAATGACGAAGAGCGGGCGCAAATTGTAGATGTGTTCAATGCTACAGCAGTAGAATATCCACACGATGCAGGGATTCATGAGCTGTTCGAGCAACAGGCAGAACGTACACCGGATCAGACGGCGGTTGTGTATGGAAACAGTCGTTTAACCTATGGACAGCTGAATGAACAGGCCAACCGACTGGCTCATACGCTGCGCGGTTACGGTGTTACTGTTGAACGGACGGTGGGTATCGTCGCTGAGCGTTCCACAGATATGATCGTCGGCATGCTGGCGATCCTCAAGGCGGGCGGCGCATATGTGCCGATTGATCCGGATTATCCGGCAGAACGTGTACGCTACCTGCTGGAGGATTCAGGCGCGAAGCTGCTGCTGGTGCAGCGCGCGGAGCAGCAACCCGATGACTATAGCGGAATTGTGCTGGATCTGAGCGACGCCACTGTCTATGGAGCAGAGGATGATCAAGGCTTAAATACCGTACAATTGGAGCAAAACGAGGCTTATCATGCGGATTATACCCATTATGCAAATCCGAAAAATGAGATTCCACAAACAGGTACATTCGGGGATCGGCTCGCCTATTTGATGTACACTTCGGGAACGACTGGGCAACCCAAAGGGGTTATGGTGGAGCACCGCAATGTCGTACGTTTGGTGAAAAATACAAACTATGCGCAATTGGATGCCGACACGCGCATTTTGCAGACCGGTGCCGTTGTCTTTGACGCGTCCACCTTTGAAATCTGGGGTGCGCTATTGAACGGCGGCCAGCTGGTGCTGGTGAGCCAGGATGTCATTCTGGACGCGCCGAAGCTCAAGGAAGCCGTGCGCAGCCACGGCATTACGACGATGTGGCTGACCGCACCGCTCTTTAACCAGCTGTCCCAGCAGGATCTGAAGCTGTTCGAGGGGATACGGGAGCTGCTGGTCGGCGGGGATGTGCTGTCCGTCCCGCACATTAACCGGGTGCTGGAGGCTTATCCGTCCCTGCGGATTATCAACGGCTACGGCCCGACGGAAAATACGACCTTTTCCACCACGCATGCGATTACTGGCGTACAATCCGAATCGGTGCCGATTGGCAGCCCGATCCATAACTCGACGGCGTATGTCGTGGATCGTTCGATGCAGCTCCAGCCTGTCGGGGCGTGGGGAGAGCTGATCGTCGGCGGTGATGGGGTAGCACGTGGATACCGCAACCGTCCGGACCTGACGGCTGAAAAGTTCATCGACAGTCCGTTCCGCAGCGGAGAACGCTGCTATCGCACAGGCGATCTGGTGCGCTGGAATGCAGACGGGACGCTGGAATACAAGGGGCGGATTGACGCCCAGGTGAAAATCCGGGGCTACCGGATCGAGCTGGGCGAGGTGGAGACACAGCTGTTGAAGCTGGAGGCGGTGCGAGAAGCCGTCGTGATTGCACGTGAGGACGAGCAGGGGCAGAAGCAATTGTGCGCCTATGTGGTGACCCAAGCGGATGTAGCGGCAAGTGAGCTGCGCAGCGCATTGAGCCAAGAGCTGCCGGGCTACATGGTGCCATCGTATTTCGTGCAGCTGGAGCAATTGCCACTGACGCCTAACGGCAAGGTGGATCGCCGGGCGTTGCCGCAGCCGGAGGGAAGTGTGGATTCCGGCGAGGACTATGTAGCAGCCCGAAACGATGTGGAGCGGACGCTGGTATCGGTATGGCAATCCGTACTGGGTATCGATCACATCGGCGTACTAGATAACTTTTTCCATCTGGGTGGCGACTCGATCAAGGCCATTCAGGTGTCTTCAAGATTGCTGCAAAACGGCTATAAGCTGGAAATGAGGGAGCTGTTCCAATATCCGACCATCGCTGAGCTGAATGGTCGAGTGCAGAAGGTGAACCGTGTCTCGGATCAAGGGGAAGTCACTGGAGCGGTAGCGTTAACGCCGATTCAGCATTGGTTTATAGAGCAGCAGCCATCCAAGCCGGAGCACTATAATCAGGCGTTGATGCTGCACCGTGAGGATCGTATGGACGAAACGGCGCTTCGTCAGGCACTGCAACGCATTGTCGAGCATCATGATGCTTTGCGTATCGTATTTCGGCAAAATGCAGACGGCGGATATGAAGCCTGGAACCGTGGTGTGCAAGAAGGTGATCTTTTCAGCCTCGAAGTGGTCGATTTTACGAATGAGCCTGATTTTGCTCATGCGCTGGAAGCAAAAGCCAGTGAAATTCAAGGCAGCATCTGCCTGCATAAAGGCCCTTTGGTGAAGCTGGGTCTGTTCCGCTGCGCTGATGGCGATCATTTGCTGGTGGCGATCCACCATTTTGTGGTCGATGGTGTATCTTGGCGCATTTTGCTGGAGGATTTGGCAACTGGCTATGAGCAGGCTTTAAGAGGCGAGTCTGTCCGTTTACCTCATAAGACGGATTCCTTCCGTCTGTGGGCTGATCAGCTGTCAGCTTATGCGAACAGCACAGCATTGGAGAAGGAGCGTGCGTACTGGCAGCAACTGGAGCAAGCTGGGGCTGCTCAAGCAGCTTTGCCCAAGGATTACACTCGCAAATCCGAGACCAAGCCTCAGCTGCGCGATGACCGTACACTTACGGTAGTGTGGACGGCCCTGGAAACAGAGCAATTTTTGAAGCAGGCACACCGTGCCTACAATACGGAAGCGAACGATCTGCTGCTGACGGCTCTGGGAACCGCCGTTCACGAGTGGGCTGGCATCAGCCACGTGCTTGTGAATCTGGAGGGTCACGGGCGGGAAGCCATTTTGCCGGATGTGAATATTACACGTACCGTCGGTTGGTTTACCAGCCAATTCCCAGTTGTGCTGGATATGGGCGAGGACCGAAATGTGGGACGGCGTGTCAAGAATGTCAAGGAAGGGTTGCGCCGTTTGCCGCATAAAGGGATTGGATACGGGATCTTGAGATATCTTGCTGGTGGGGAAGGGAAAGCACCTTTTATAGCCGAGCCGGAAATCAGCTTTAACTATCTCGGACAATTCGATCAGGATTTGAAAAATAATGCATTCCGCATGTCTCCTTACTCCATCGGGGCTTCCATAAGTGACACGTTGACCAAGCGGTATGCACTGGATATCAACGGCATGATCACGGGCGGTGTGCTGGAACTGACGATCAGCTACAGCAGCAAGACGTTCATGAAAAAATCAATCAAAAGACTGGCTGATCTGCTGCAGGAAAGCTTGCGTCAGGTATTGGCCCATTGTGTGGAAAAGGAGCTGCCGGAGCTGACACCAAGCGATCTGTCCTTCCAGGAACTGACGGCTGGAGAACTGGAGCACATTGTAGAGCAAACCGCTGCTGCAGGAGAGCTGGAAAATATTTATTCGTTAACACCCATGCAAAAAGGCATCCTGTTCCACGGCTTGATGGAGCCGCAATCGGGAGCGTATTTTGAGCAGGCGACCTTTGATCTGCAAGGCAGCTTCCAGGTGGATGCTTTTGCCGAAAGTCTGAATCTATTGGTGGACCGCCACCAAATTTTCAGAACGAACTTTTATAGCGGATGGAATGAGCAGCCCTTACAGGTGGTGTACCGTCATAAGGCTGCCGGATTCCGGTTTGAAGATGTGCGTTCCATGGAGCCAGCGGAGCTGGACGCGTACATTGCCGATTTTGCCGAGCGCGACAAAGCAGAGGGCTTTGATTTTAGCACAGGCGAGCTGATGAGAGTATCTGTATTACGTACGAGCGAGGAAACATACCGTTTTGTGTGGAGCTTCCACCATATTTTGATGGACGGCTGGTGCTTGTTCCTGGTTGTCGGGGAAGCATTTAATACGTATTTTGCATTGCTTGAAGGCCGCAAGCCAGAGCTTGCCCCGGTAACACCATACAGCGAATATATTGAATGGCTGGAACGGCAGGACAACTCGGCAGCAGAACGGTTCTGGAGTGACTATTTTGCTGGCTTTGAACAACAGACGGTGCTGCCGCAAGCGAAGCAGTTAGACGGTCACGCCAAGGAATATGAAGCGGAGAAGCTTTCGTTTACACTGAGCCGTGAATTGACGGAACAGATGAACAAGCTGGTCAAACAGCAGCAGGTGACGGTAAATACGTTGCTGCAAGCAGCGTGGGGCGTGGTCCTGCAACGGTATAATCATAGCCGAGACGTTGTATTTGGCAGTGTCGTATCGGGTAGATCAGCGGATATTCCGGGCATCGATAAAATGATCGGTTTGTTTATTAATACCGTTCCGGTGCGGGTTCATAGCGGCAAAGATGTTACGTTCGCCCAGTTGATGAAGCAGACACAGGAGCAGGCGCTTGCTTCCCGTGCCTATGAAACCTATCCGTTGTATGAAATTCAGGCCCTGACGGAGCAGAAGCAGGATCTGGTGAACCATATTATGGTGTTTGAGAACTATCCGGTGGAACAGCGTATGGAGCAAATGGGCAGCCATGCCACGAATGGTTTTACGATTGCCAATGCTTCCATGTCGGAGCAAACGAACTATGATTTCAACATTACCATTGTGCCGGGCGATGAAATCGGTGTTCATTTGGAATACAACGCGCTGGCGTTTGAACGTGAGGCTATAGAGCAAATCCGTGAGCATTTGCTGCACATTATAGAGGAAGCAATCAATAGACCGGATGCGCTGGTCGATGAGCTTGAGCTGGTGACTGCTGAGGAAAAAGCGAAAATCATCGACGGTTTTGGTTCCGTTGGCGTGTCTGCGTGGAGTGATGTGAAGGAAGCAGCATGGTTGTTCCATGTCTATGTGGAGGAACAGGCGCAGCTTGTACCGGATCATGTGGCAGTGGTGTACGAGCAGCAGCAGCTAACGTACCGTGAGCTGAACGAGCGTGCGAACCAATTGGCCCGCAGATTGCGGAATGAAGGCATTGGACGCGAGTCGATTGTCGGCATTTTGAGTGAACGTTCGGTGGACATGCTGGTCGGCGTACTGGCGGTATGGAAGGCTGGAGGCGCGTATGTGCCTTTGGATGCCGATTATCCGTCGGAGCGAATCCGCTTCATGCTTGAGGATAGCGGGGCGACGGTGCTGCTGACCCAAATCGGCTTGCAGGAGCGTGCTCAGGCATGGCTGGAGGAAAGCGTGTGGGCCTTGGCCAGAGGGAAGTCTGAGGGGCAACTGGAAACGGCGGTTAGCGCTGAGGCGATGGAACAAGATGCTCTCCATGGAGACCTGAGCCCTTTAACATCAGCTTCGCTATCTAACCGTGAAGCAGCGTCCGAATCCGCGGCTGTACTGCGCCTGCATACGGTGCTGGCGCTGGACGATGAGTCGCTGTACACCGGGGATGCCACGGATATCGAGCACATCAACGAGCCGCAGGATCTGGCGTATGTGATCTACACCTCCGGGACAACGGGACGTCCGAAGGGCGTCATGATTGAGCATCGCAGCCTGGTGAATACGGCTGCGGCGTACCGCCGGGATTACCGTCTGAGCCAGTTCCCGGTACGGCTGCTGCAGCTGGCGAGCTTCTCCTTCGACGTGTTCGTCGGCGATATCGCACGGACGCTCTATAACGGCGGCACGATGGTCATCTGCCCGAAAGACGACCGGATTGATCCAAGCCGTCTGTATGGCTGGATTCGTGATTATCAGATTACGGTGTTCGAATCGACACCGGCTCTGATCGTACCGTTCATGCAGCATGTGCATGAACACGGACTGGACATGAGCAGCCTGGAATTGCTGATCACCAGTTCGGACAGCTGCAGCGTAACGGATTATCGGGTGCTGCAGGAACGATTTGGCGCGGATATGCGCATTATTAACAGCTATGGCGTCACGGAAGCGGCGATTGATTCCAGCTTCTACGACGAAGAGCTATCGAAGCTGCCAAGCAGTGGCAATGTGCCGATTGGTCAGGCGTGGCTCAATGCCCGCTTCTACATCGTGGACAGCCAGCTGAATCCAGTGCCGATCGGCGTGCTGGGCGAGCTGTGCATTGGCGGAGCCGGGGTAGCACGCGGGTATCTGAACCGTGCGGATCTGACGGCCGAGAAATTCGTGGCGAATCCGTACGTACCGGGTGAACGACTGTACCGCACCGGCGATTTGGCGCGGTGGATGCCGGACGGGAATGTGGACTTTATCGGCCGGATGGACTATCAGGTCAAAATCCGGGGCTACCGGATCGAACTGGGCGAGATCGAAACGGCGATCCAGCGGGTGCCGGGCGTGCGTCAAGCGGTGGTGATCGACCGGACGGATGAGCGCGGGCACAAGTATCTGTGCGGATATCTCACGGGAGAAGCGGAGCTGCGAATCGAGGAGGTACAGGCAGAGCTGGAAGCCGGGCTGCCAGCACACATGGTGCCTGCACGCTTGATGCGTCTGGAGACGATCCCGCTGACCAGCAACGGCAAAATCGACCGCAAGGCCTTGCCGGAGCCGGAAGGCAGCCTCCATACCGGCGCAGCCTATGTAGCACCGCGTACAACGGTCGAGCAGGTACTGGCTGCGGTATGGGCCGGGGTGCTCGGCGTGGAAGCGGTAGGCACGCAGGATAACTTTTTCGAGCTGGGCGGCGATTCGATCAAGGCGCTGCAGGTATCGTCCCGCTTGCTGCAAGCAGGCTATCGACTGGACATGAAAGACCTGTTCAGCAATCCGACGGTAGCTTCACTGAGTCCTTTGCTCCGCACAGATGGCAAAATCGCCAGTCAGGAAGAGGCAGCAGGTAAGGTAGAGCTGACACCTATTCAACGGTGGTTCTTCGAGCAGCAGCCAGTTGACCTACATCACAGCAACCAGGCGATGATGCTGTATCGAGCTGGACGCTTTGATGTAGACGCGCTGCGCCATACTATGGAACGCATTGTGCAGCATCATGATGCATTGCGTACCGTATTCCGCGCGACAGAGCATGGCTACGCAGCTTGGAATCGCAGTGTGGAGGAAGGCGAGCTATATACACTGGAAATTGTCAATTTCAGCGGGGTTGAAGACGAAGCTGGCGCTGTGGAAGCCAAGGCGAGTGAAATTCAAGCCAGCATTCATTTGAGCGAGGGTCCGCTTGTGAAGCTCGGTCTGTTCCCATGCGCTGAAGGCGATCATTTGTTAATCGTCATTCACCATTTGGTGGTGGATGGCGTCTCGTGGCGTATTTTGCTGGAGGATCTGGCATCTGGTTATGAACAAGCTGTCGCAGGGAAAACAGGCAAAGCCCTTCGACTACCGCATAAAACAGATTCGTTCCAGACATGGGCTGAGCATCTGTCGGCTTATGCGAGCAGTACGGAGATGGAGCGGGAGCTTGCTTACTGGCAGCATATCGAACAAGCGGAAGCAAGCATGGTGAAGCCGTTACCGAAGGATTTTGCGAGCGATCACGCCTTGCTTGGAGACAGTGAGGTTGTCACAGTCCGCTGGACGAAACAGGAAACGGATTTGCTGCTCAAGCAGGCTCACCGCGCGTATAACACGGAAATGAATGACCTGCTGCTGGCTGCACTCGGCAAAGCCGTATATGACTGGTCCGGTTCTGAACGGGTGCTGGTCAACCTGGAGGGCCATGGACGGGAGGCCATTTTGCCGGATGTGGATATTACGCGCACAGTTGGCTGGTTTACGAGCCAGTTCCCGGTTGTACTGGATGGAAGTCTGGGACAAGGTGGAAATACCGCTCGTTTGATCACACAGGTCAAGGAAGGGCTGCGACATATCCCGCAAAAAGGCATTGGCTACGGTATTTTGCGATACCTGTCAAATACGGATGCTTTTGCGCAAGCAGGTGTGAAGCTTCAAGCGGAGCCGGAGATCAGCTTTAACTATCTGGGTCAGTTTGATCAGGATTATAAAGGCAATGATCTGCAGCCTTCCTCCTATTCCATCGGTGTGCCTGTCAGCACAAACGCGGCTATGGATTTTGCGCTGGATATCAATGGGGTGATTGAGGATGGCGAGCTGCTTTTCACGATTCGTTACGGCACAACGCAATTCCGTCATGAAACGATTGCACG
Organism: Paenibacillus kribbensis; assembly: GCF_002240415.1. NCBI lineage: Bacteria > Bacillati > Bacillota > Bacilli > Caryophanales > Paenibacillaceae > Paenibacillus > Paenibacillus kribbensis. The sequence continues at coordinate 3,097,118 of NZ_CP020028.1, read as the reverse complement.
GCTTGGAGAACTGCTGGGAGCTGGCTTGCGTGAGGTGATTAGCCATTGTGTCGCCCAAGAAAGAACGGTATTGACCCCAAGTGATGTTCTGTTAAATAACGTCACACTGGACGAGCTGGAGCAGTTGGTGGAAGATACGCGGGATCTGGGTGAGCTGGAAAATGTGTATGCCTTGACACCCATGCAAAAGGGCATGCTTTTCTACAGTCTGATGGACACGGATTCTGCGGCTTATTTTGAGCAGGCAACCTTTGAGTTGAACGGACGTTTTGATGTGGTTGCTTTTGGCAAAAGCTTGGATCTGCTCGTCCAACGACATGAGGCACTGCGGACGAACTTTATCAGTTCATGGAAGGATGAGCCTGTGCAGGTCGTCTTCCGCAGCCGCAGCGGAGCCTTGTATTACGAAGATTTGCGCGGACTGGCAAAAGAGGAACGTGAAGCTCGGGTTGAAGCTTTTATCCTTGCAGATAAAGCCAAAGGATTCCGTCTGGCAGAGGATGCACTCATTCGTGTCTCCATTCTGCAAACCGGGGATGAAATGTACCACTTTATTTGGAGCTTCCATCACATTTTGATGGATGGCTGGTGCTTGTCCTTTATGACGCAGGAGGTATTTGGCAGCTATCTGGCACTTCGTGCAGGTCAGGAGCCAGTGCTGGAGCCTGTCACGCCGTTCAGTCGCTTTATCGAATGGTTGGAGCGTCAGGATCGTGAGGCGTCCCTGCAATACTGGAGCGGATATCTGGCTGAATATGAGCAGCAAATTACGCTTCCACAGCAAAAAACGCAGCCGAAATCCACACAAGCCGGGGAATATGTCGCCGGAGAGCTGGAATGCGACTTCCAGCCAGAGCTGGTCGCTCAGATTGAACGGGTGGCAAAGCAAAATCAGGTGACCATCAACACATTGATTCAGACAGTATGGGGCGTCCTGCTGCAAAAATATAACAACAGTACGGATGTCGTGTTTGGCAGCGTTGTATCCGGTCGTCCAGGTGATATTCCGGGTGTGGAGCGCATGATCGGGTTGTTTATTAATACGATCCCAGTGCGCGTGCAGTCAGAAAAGGGCGAAGCCTTTGTCGAGCTGATGAAGCGAACACAGCGACAGGCGCTGGCCTCCAATGCCTATGACGCCTTCCCGCTGTATGAAATTCAGGCGCTTACCGAGCAGAAGCAGGATTTGATCAATCATATTATGATATTTGAAAATTATCCGGTGGAGCAGCAGGTAGAGCAACTGGGAAGCGAAGGACAGGAACTATTTACGATTTCGAACGTGGTGGCTACAGAGCAAACCAACTACGATCTGAACGTAGCCGTTATGCCGGGAGAAGGCATAAAGATTCGTTTTATGTATAACGCGCTTAGTTTTGATCAGGCAGGCATTGAGCGTCTGCATGGACATTTTGCGCGTCTGCTGGAACAAATTTCGCTCAACCCGCATGTTCGTGTTGAAGAGCTGGAATTGGTCACGGTGTCGGAAAAACAACAGATTACAGCGTCGTTTAATGATACTGCTTCTGTATATCCGCGCAATCAGACGATCCAAAAGCTGTTTGAGGAGCAGGCTGAGCGGACGCCGGATCATATGGCCGTAGCTTTGGGACATCAATCTCTAACCTATCGGGAGCTTAATGAAGCGGCCAACCGATTGGCACATACGCTGCGGGATGCAGGAGTCAAGGCGGATGAACCTGTCGGTATTCTGACCGAGCGCTCGCTGGATATGATTACCGGAACGCTGGCTATTTTGAAGGCTGGAGGCGCGTATGTTCCGGTAGATCCTCAATATCCGGAAGACCGTATCCGCTATATGCTGGAGGACTCGGGAGCCAAGCTGCTGCTGGCTCAGCAGGATTTGCTGGACCGCTGCTATTTTGACGGACAGATTGTCAATCTGAATGATGAAACGTCTTACAGCCTGGATGACTCCAATCTGGAGATTGCTGGCGCGGGCCATCATGCTGCTTATGTCATTTATACCTCAGGCTCCACAGGCAAGCCGAAGGGCGTAGTCGTTGAGCATCAAAGTGTCGTGCGTCTCGTGCGCAATACGGATTATGTGCCGTTCGATGAATCGACGCGAATGCTGCAGACTTGCGCGTTTGTATTTGATGTATCGACGTTTGAAATTTGGGGCGCGCTGCTGAACGGCGGTCAGCTGGTGCTTGTGCACAAGGATGATCTTCTGGACGCGGCCAAGCTCAAGGAGACAATACGGGATCATCGTATCAACATGATGTGGCTGACCACACCGTTATTTAATCAGCTTTCACAGCAGGACAGTCAACTGTTCGGCGATGTGAAGTATTTGCTGGTCGGAGGCGATGTGCTGTCCGCACCGCATATTAACCGGGTACTGCGTGATAATCCGGATATGAACATCATTAACGGCTATGGGCCTACGGAAAATACTACCTTTTCGACAACGTACCACATTACAGAAGAACAGCTGGATTCTGTGCCGATCGGACGTCCAATCCGCAATTCGACGGCGTATGTTGTGGATTCGGCGTTCAATCTGCAGCCGGTTGGAGCTTGGGGTGAGCTGGTTGTCGGTGGCGACGGGGTTGCACGTGGCTACCTGAACCGTCCTGAGCTGACGGCTGAAAGATTCCTGTCCAACCCTTGGGTGGAGGGAGACCGTCTGTATTGCACGGGGGACCTTGTCCGCTGGCGTGAGGATGGCATATTGGAATATGCCGGACGGATTGACCAACAGGTTAAAATTCGCGGTTACCGGATTGAGCTTGGTGAAGTGGAGACTCAGCTGTTAAATATCGATTCCATTCGGGAAGCTGTGGTGTTGGCACGCGAGGATGAATTTGGACAAAAAGTACTGTGCGCGTACTACACCTCTGATCGGGAGTGGAGTACAGGAGAACTGAGAAATCTGCTGGCGCAGGAAATCCCGGGCTATATGGTGCCATCTTATTTCCTTCATCTGGAGCAGATTCCACTGACGGTGAACGGCAAGGTGGACCGCAAAGCACTGCCGGCACCGGAAGGCGGATTACAGACTGGAATTGAGTATGTAGCACCACAAACAGCAGCGGAACAGGCGCTCGCGGCTGTATGGCAAACGGTGCTTGGTGCTGGACAAATCAGCACGCTGGATAATTTCTTCGATCTGGGCGGCGATTCGATTAAAGCGATTCAATTCTCCTCCAGACTGCTTCAAGCCGGATACAAGATGGATATGAAAGATTTGTTCAAATATCCGAGCGTCAAGGAACTGGCTCCGCATCTGCGTCTGGCGGACAAGAGAACCGCCGAGCAGGGCGAGGTTACAGGAAAAGTGCCGCTGACGCCGATACAGTACTGGTTTGCAGAGCAGGAGCAGGTGAACGACCATCACTTTAATCAGGCAGTCATGCTGCACCGGGAGAAGGGCTTTGATGAATCGGCTCTGCGTCAGGCGCTTCATAAGCTGGCAGAGCATCACGATGCACTGCGGACGGTGTTCAGCAAAACCGAGCAAGGCTATGAAGCATGGAACCGCGGATTACAGGAAGGTGAGCTGTATCACCTGGATGTGCTGGACTTTACGGACCTGACGGATGAAGCCTTGCTCAGCGCAGCGATTGAGGCAAAAGCCAGCGAAATTCAAAGCAGTATTCGTTTGCATGAAGGACCGCTTTTCAAAGTCGGCCTGTTCCACTGTGCTGATGGGGATCATCTGCTGCTGGCGATTCACCATTTGGTGGTGGACGGGGTATCGTGGCGCATTTTGTTTGAGGATTTGGCTACAGCCTATGAACAAGCCGTCAATCAGGAAGTGCTGCAGCTGCCGGACAAAACGGATTCCTTCCGTTCCTGGTCTGGACGACTGTCCACTTTTGCGAATAGTGCGGCAATGGAAAGTGAATGCGCCTATTGGGAACAATTGAACGCATCCGCTTTGGCTGATCAAGCACGGCTGCCTGAGGATCAGGCTCAGGATGGCAGATTTACCTTGGCTGACACGGATACAGTAATTGTCAAGCTTACGAAAGAAGAGACAACACAGTTATTGAAGCAGGCATACCGCGCATATAACACGGAAGTGAACGATCTGCTTCTGACTGCATTGGGCATGATGCTGTACACATGGACCGGTCATGAACGCAGCCTGATCAATCTGGAGGGGCACGGACGTGAGGACATTTTACCGGATACGGACATTTCGCGTACTGTAGGCTGGTTTACGAGCCAATATCCAGTGCTGCTGGACCTCGGTCGTGATCGTAGTCTGTCGGGACGCATCAAACAGGTTAAAGAGAGCCTGCGTCGTATTCCGAACAAAGGAATCGGCTACGGTATTTGGCGGCATCTGAGTCAATCCGGTCAGGTCGTTGGTCAATCCGATGCAGGTTACGCCGAGCCACAAGTGAGCTTTAACTATCTCGGACAGTTCGATCAGGATTTGCACAACAGTGATACTCGCATGTCTCCTTACCCGATTGGCTCGGTCGTCAGTGATCGGACGAAGATGAAATACGCGCTTGATGTGGGCGGTCTCGTCACGAACGGCGAACTGGAGCTGGACATTCGGTATAACGGCAAGGCCTTCCGCAAGGATACGATCCAAATGCTGGCTGACCTGTTAAAAGCAAACCTGCTTGAAATCATCGAGCATTGTGTCACACGGGAGCGGACTGAATTGACTCCAAGCGATGTACTGTTAAAAGGTCTGACGCTGGAGCAATTAGCCACCATTATGGAGCAGACAAAAGACGTTGGAGAATTGGAGAATGTATATCCGTTAACGCCAATGCAAAAGGGTATGCTGTTCCATAGTCTGATGAATGCAGAATCAGGAGTGTATTTTGAACAGGCGACGTTTGATCTGGAAGGACATTTCGAGCCGGATGTATTTGAGACAAGTCTGAATTTGCTGGTAAGCCGACATGCGATACTCCGGACGAACTTCTACAGTGGCTGGCATGGTCAACCGCTGCAGGTCGTCTACCGCCACAAAAAGCCGGTCTTCCATTATGAGGATGTCAGAGGGCGTGAAGACGGTATAGCTGAATTTGCGGCTCGGGATAAGGCTCAAAACTTTGATTTGGGCAAGGATGCGCTTATGCGGGTAACGGTCTTCCGTACGGCTGATAGCTCGTACCGTTTTGTGTGGAGCTTCCATCACATCGTGATGGACGGCTGGTGCTTGTCACTAGTGACAGAAGAAGTGTTCGGTGCATATTTGTCCCTGAAGGAGAAGCAGCAGCCAGTGTTGGCACCTGTCAAACCGTATAGTCAATATATTGAATGGCTGGAACGGCAGGATGCGCAGGAAGCAACCCGCTATTGGAGCGACTATCTGGCTGGCTTTGAGCAGAAGACCTGGTTGCCCGGGGAAAGTGTACAGGCATCTGTAATGGAACGGGCTGAGGGAACAGACAGAAGCGGTGTGACTTCAAATTCCGGATATGTTTCGGAAAAGCTGTCATTCGTGCTGGGTGAAGAACGGAGCGCGGCATTGAACGAAATTGCCAAGCAGCAACATGTAACGATTAATACACTGCTGCAAAGCGTGTGGGGCGTTATTTTGCAGAAATACAACAACAATGAGGATGTTGTGTTTGGCAGTGTTGTATCCGGGCGTCCGGCAGAAATTGCGGGTGTGGAAAACATGATCGGGCTGTTCATCAATACGATTCCGGTTCGCATTTACAGTGAGCGGAATGCAACGTTTGCTGAAATATTGCAGCGTACACAGGAGCAGGCTTTGGCTTCCGGTGCGTATGACACGTTCCCGTTGTACGAAATTCAGGCGCTGACCGAACAAAAGCAAGACCTGATTAATCATATTATGGTATTTGAAAACTTCCCGATCGGGCAGCAGATCAGTCAGGCGACCGGCTCCGGCGAGACAAGCACACAGGCTGGTTTATCCATAACAAACGTGGCCATTGCAGAGCAAACCAACTATGATTTTAACCTGATTGTAGTGCCTGACGAGGATATCTCCATCTTGCTTGAGTACAATGCCCTGGTTTATAACCGAGCTGCTATGCAGCGTATCCAAGGTCATATCGACCATGTCATCGGGCAAATTGTTGACAATCCGCACATCCGTGTGAATGAGCTCGAATTGGTGACACCAGAAGAACAGGCGCAGATTATTCAGGTCTGGGGAGATACAGCGGCAGTCTATCCGCAGGATCAGACGTTAAGCGCGCTGTTCGAGCAGCAGGCAGCGAACACGCCGGAGCAAACGGCGGTGCTGTGCGGAGCGGAATCGTTGACCTATGCTGAGCTGAATGAGCGTGCGAACCGTTTGGCCCGGACGCTGCGTGCGGAAGGAGTTCAGCCAGATCAGCCGGTAGGCATTCTGGCACAGCGCTCGCTGGAAATGATCGTGGGTATCTACGCGATCCTCAAAGCAGGCGGAGCCTACGTGCCGATTGATCCAGAATACCCGGCGGATCGCATCCGCTTTATGCTGGAGGACTCGGGAGCGAAGCTGGTGCTGTCGCAATCACATTTGGCTGAGCAGGCGTCGCTGAGCTTTGATGGCAAGGTGCTGGACCTGGACCATTCGGTGCTGGATCGTGAGGGCATTTACCACGAAGACGGCTCCAATCTGGAGCCATTGGCCGGACCGCACCATGTAGCCTACGTCATTTACACCTCCGGTTCCACCGGAAAACCGAAGGGCGTTATGGTCGAGCATCATTCGGTCCTGAACCGGATTTTGTGGATGCATGACCGCTACGGCTTGAGTGCGGAGGATACGATCCTGCAAAAGACTGCCTTCACCTTCGACGTGTCGGTGTGGGAGCTGTTTTGGTGGTCGATGGTTGGCTCGAAGATGAGCCTGCTGCCCGTTGGCGGGGAAAAGAATCCGGAGGACATCGTCGACACGATTGCCCGTGATAGAGTCACCACGATGCACTTTGTGCCTGCCATGCTGCATGCGTTCCTGGAATATGTGGAGCAGCAGCCACGGGAAGTGATGCAAGCGAAGCTGGGCACGCTGCGCCATGTATTTGCCAGCGGCGAAGCGTTGCCGCCGCAGCATGTGGCGCGGTTCCAACGGCTCGTGTCGAGTCTGGGCGGAGCGAAGCTGATCAACCTGTACGGCCCGACGGAAGCGACCGTGGACGTATCGTACTTCGATTGCGAGCCAGGAGAAGAATATGCGGTGATTCCGATCGGGAAACCGATTCAGAACATCCGTCTGTACATCGTCAAGGAAGGAACGGAGCAATTGCAGCCGATCGGGGTTGCAGGCGAACTGTGCATTGGCGGTGTAGGCGTAGCCCGCGGCTACCTGAACCGACCGGAACTAACGGCGGAGAAATTTGTTGCCGATCCGTTTGCAGGCGGCGAAGCCGGATATGAGCGGATGTACCGCACGGGTGATTTGGCGAGATGGATGCCGGACGGCAACATCGAATATTTGGGCCGGATCGATCATCAGGTGAAAATCCGGGGCTACCGGATCGAACTGGGCGAGGTGGAATCACAGCTGCTGAAAGTGGAGTCCGTACGAGAAGCCGTCGTTATGGCGCGTGCGGATGAAACGGGACAAAAACACATGGTGGCGTACTACGTCGCCGGGCAGGAGATCGGTGCTGGCGAACTGAGAAATGAACTGGGCCGGGAGCTGCCAAGCTATATGGTGCCGTCGTACTTTGTACAGCTGGAGCAAATGCCGCTGAGTCCAAATGGCAAAATCGACCGCAAGGCCCTGCCAGCGCCAGAAGGCAGTCTGCAAAGCGGAGCGGATTATGCAGAGCCGCGTACGGCGCCGGAACGGGCACTCGTGGCGGTCTGGCAGTCGGTACTGGGCGTGCAAACCGTCGGTATTTTAGACAATTTCTTTGATCTGGGCGGCGATTCGATCAAGGCGATTCAAATCGCGTCCCGTGCATTCCAGGCAGGCTACAAGCTGGATATGAAGGATCTGTTCCAGTATCCAACGATCGCTGGGCTGGCACCGCATATGCACGAAGTAAGCCGCGTGGCAGACCAAGGAGAAGTAAGCGGGGAAACGGCGCTGCTTCCGATCCAGCACTGGTTCTTTGCCCAGGAGCGCGAGCGTCCGCAGCACTTTAATCAGGCGGTTATGCTCTATAGCGCCACAGGCTTTGATGAGACGGCGGTTCGCCAGGCAATGGATCACATCGTGGAGCATCATGATGCGCTGCGTACGGTTTTCCGTCAGGCTTCCTCCGGTTATATGGCTTGGACACGCGGTGTGGATGAAGGCGCATTGTATACGCTGGAAACGGTGGATTACCGTGAACAGGCGACCTATTCGGAGGCTCTGGAAGCAAAAGCAACGGAAATCCAAAGCAGCATCGACCTGTCCGCAGGACCTTTGGTCAAGCTGGGATTGTTCCGCACAACCGAGGGCGATCATCTGCTGATATCCATTCACCATTTGGTAATGGACGGGGTGTCGTGGCGGATTCTGTTTGAGGATTTCGCTACAGGCTACGAGCAAGCGGTGAAGGGCGAGCCTGTACGATTGCCTTATAAAACGGATTCCTTCCAGACGTGGGCACGCGAGTTGACGGCTTACACTCATCGTTCCTCGGCTGCTTCGGATGCGACCTATTGGAAGCAGGTAGAGCAGGTCAAAGCCAAGATGGCTCCGCTGCCTAAGGATTTTGTCTATGAAGGCTCCTTGCATACCGACAGTGAAGTGCTGACGGTGGAGTGGAGCGAAGACGAAACCCGGCAGCTGTTGAAGCAGGCCCATCGCGCCTACAACACCGAGGTCAATGATTTGCTGCTGACCGCACTGGGGCTGGCGCTGCATAACTGGACAGGTGCAGGACAGGTGCTGGTGAACCTGGAGGGCCATGGCCGGGAAGCCATTCTGCCAGAGGTGGATATCACGCGCACGATCGGCTGGTTTACGAGCTTGTATCCGGTGCTGCTGGAGACAGGCAAGGGAATGACACTGGCACAGCGGATTAAAGAAACGAAGGAAGGTCTGCGCCGAATTCCGCATAAAGGGCTGACATATGGCACCTGGCGTTATCTGTCCCCTGCGTCCGCTGCGGATGAAGTGCGTACGATCGCAGCAGAGCCGGAAATCAGCTTTAACTATTTGGGTCAGGTCGACCAGGATTTGCAAAACAGCGGAATTACGTTGTCGTCCTACAGTGCCGGGGAGACAGAGGATGCACATTCCCGTTTGCCGTACACACTGGATTTGAATGCGATGATCTCGGAAGGCACGCTGCGCTTGACGATCGCTTACAGCCGCAAGCAGTATCGCAAGGAAACGCTGAAACGGGTGGCGGGCCTGCTGCAATCCGCCTTGCAAGAGGTAATTGCGCATTGCGCCGCTCAGGAACAGCCGGAGCTGACCCCGAGTGATGTGTCCTTCAAAGGCCTGACGATTGGGGAGCTGGAGCAAATTGCGGAGCAGGCTGCCCATACCGGTGAGCTGGAAAATGTATACGCACTGACCCCGATGCAGAAGGGCATGCTCTTTTACAATCTCATGGATTCACAATCAGGAGCTTATTTTGAGCAGGCATCCTTTGATTTGCAAGGACACTTTAACATTGCTGCGTTTGCGGCAAGTTTGGATATATTGGTGCAGCGGCATACGGCACTGCGCACGAATTTCTACAGCGGCTGGAAGAATGAACCGCTTCAGGTCGTGTACCGGAATAAGCGTAGCGAGCTGTATGTAGAGGATTTGCGGGATATGGAGGAAGTGAAGCAAAACGATTACATCCTCGAATTTACGCGCAAAGACAAGCAGAGAGGCTTTAATCTGGCGCAGGATGCATTGATGCGTGTCGCTGTTTTACGCACAGGTGAGGATGCGTACCGTTTTGTATGGAGCTTCCATCATATCGTGATGGATGGCTGGTGCTTGTCGCTGGTGACAGGCGAAGTGTTTGCGAGCTATTTTGCAACACTGGCTCATAAGCAGCCGGAGCTGGCACCTGTAACGCCATACAGTCAATATATCGAATGGCTGGAGCAGCAGGATCGTCAGGCTGCATCCGGTTACTGGAGCAAATATCTGGAAGGGTATGAGGAACAGTCCCGCTTGCCACAAGCAAAAATTCAGGGCAAAACGGGGTATCAGGCAGAGCGTCTGGACTTTGACCTGGGTGCGGAGCTAACGGCTGGCATTCAGCGAGTAGCCAAGCGTTATCAGGTGACTACTAATACGTTGATGCAGACCGTCTGGGGCATTTTGCTGCAGAAATATAACGGCACGGATGATGTGGTGTTTGGCAGCGTAGTATCTGGACGTCCGGCAGAAATTCCAAATGTGGAGCACATCATAGGTCTGTTTATCAATACGGTCCCTGTACGCATCAGCACTCAAGAGGACAGCTTGTTCTCGGATGTGATGAAGCAAAATCAGCAGCAATCCATTGCTTCCCATGCCTACGATACGTACCCGTTGTATGAAATTCAGGGGCTGTCGGAGCTTAAACAGGATTTGATTAATCATATTCTTATTTTTGAAAACTATCCGGTAGAGGAGCAAATTGAGCAATTAGGCAACGGTGATGATGAGTCCAGCTTCAGTATCACAGGAGCCGAGTCTATCGAGCAGACCAACTATGACTTTAACCTGGTGGTGCTGCCGGGGAACACCATCCACATGAGCTTTGGTTATAATGCACTGGCATTTGAACGTGAAAGTGTAGAACAAATACGAGGCCATCTGGTGCAGCTGCTGGAGCAGGTGGCAGCGAAGCCGGACATTCGGGTGCAAGAGCTGGATATGTTAACCGAGCAGGAGCGCGAGCAAATTCTGGGCGTATGGGGAGATACAGCGGCCGAGTATCCAAGCGGGCAAACGATTCACGGCTTGTTCGAGGCGCAAGCAGCGCAGACACCGGAGCAGGCAGCGTTGTTCTTCGAAGGAGAGCTGCTGAGCTATCGCGAGCTGAATGAACGTGCGAATCGCTTGGCGCGTACCTTGCGCAGTCAGGGAGTGACGAAGGATCGTTTGGTGGGTCTGATGACCGAGCGTTCGATAGACATGATCGTGGGCATTTTCGGGATTTTGAAAGCCGGGGGTGCATATGTCCCAATCGATCCGACCTATCCAGAGGAGCGTATCCGCTACATGCTGGACGACTCGGAAGCGAAGCTGTTGTTAACACAAAGTCATCTGGTGGACAAAGCAGTTTTCGATGGCAACGTACTGGTGCTGGATGGAGCGCAGAGTGTGTATCACGGGGATGGTTCCAATCTGGAGCCGTTGTCCGGTCCGAACGATCTGGCGTATGTGATCTATACATCGGGTACGACGGGACAGCCGAAGGGCGTTATGCTGGAGCACCATGGGCTGTGCAATCTGAAAACGTATTTTGATCAGACTCTTCGAATCAGTACGACGGATCATGCGTTGCTGTTCGCCAGCTATTCGTTTGATGCGGCTTGCTGGGAAATCTTTCAGGCGCTGTTCTGTGGAGCCACGTTATATGTTCCAACGTCAGAGACGATTTTGAACTACGAGCGTTTTGAGCAATATATGGCGGATCATCAAATCACTGTGGCAGCCTTGCCGCCAACCTATGCGGTGTATCTGGAGCCGGAACGGATGCCAAACCTGCGTATTCTGTTCACTGCAGGTTCAGCGTCTTCAACAGAGCTGGTATACAAGTGGAAGGATCAAGTAGCGTACTATAACGGCTACGGTCCAACCGAAAACTCGGTCGCGACGTCGATCTGGCCGGTATCCGAGGATGAGAGAGCAGGGCAACTGATTTCCATCGGGCGTCCTATGCCGAACCACCGGGTATACATGGTGGATATGCATGGACATCTGGCGCCGGTGGGCGTAGCGGGTGAGCTATGCGTATCCGGTCCGGGTCTGGCCCGCGGCTATCTGGATCGTCCGGAGCTGACGGCAGAGAAATTTGTACCGAATCCGTTCGCTGCTGGAGAAGCGGGTTACGAACGAATGTACCGCACGGGTGACTTGGCGAGATGGATGCCGGACGGCAACATCGAATACTTGGGACGGATCGACCATCAGGTCAAAATCCGGGGCTACCGGATCGAGCTGGGCGAGGTCGAGGCCCAAATTCTGAAAGTGGAAGACGTGCAAGAAGTCATCGTACTGGCACAGGCGGACGAGCAGGGGCAAAATCAACTGGTGGCGTACTATGTGGCCGAGCGGGAAGTGAGTGCAGGCGAGCTGCGTGGTTTGCTGGGCGAGGAGCTTCCAAATTACATGGTGCCTTCGTATTTCATCCAGCTGGAGCAGATGCCGCTGACACCAAACGGCAAAATCGACCGCAAGGCCCTGCCGACACCGGAAGGCAGCCTGCAAAGCGGAGCGGATTATGTAGAGCCGCGCACGGCGCTGGAGCAGACGCTGGTTTCCGTTTGGCAAGCCGTGTTGGGTGCGAAGAGAGTCGGGATTTTGGATAATTTCTTTGATCTGGGCGGCGATTCGATCAAGGCCATCCAGGTATCCTCCCGTTTGCTGCAAGCTGGCTACAAGCTGGAAATGAAGGATTTGTTCCAATATCCTTCCATATCGCTGCTGAGTGGTCATGTGCATAAGGTCAGCCGTACTGCTGATCAGCGGGTAATTTCGGGGGCAGTTAAATTGACTCCGATCCAGCAATGGTTCTTTGGACAATCATCGGCAGAGCCGCATTATTTCAACCAGTCGGTCATGCTGCATAGAGTGGAAGGCTTCGATATAGACGCATTGCATCAAGCGGTGACCAAGGTTGCCGAGCATCATGATGCACTGCGCATGGTCTTCCGTCAGACCGAACAGGGCTATGAAGCGTGGAATCGTGGCTTGAACGAAGGCCAGATGTACAGTCTGGACGTTGTTGATCTGACGGACGTAGAAGACGCTGCGGACGTGGTGAAGGCCATTGAAGCGAAAGCAAATGCCATTCAAAGCTCCATTAGTTTGGAAGAGGGACCACTGGTCAAGCTGGGGCTGTTCCATTGCATGGATGGAGATCATTTGCTGATTGCAATTCACCATTTGGTGGTGGACGGCATTTCATGGCGGATTGTGTTTGAGGATTTTGCCACTGGATATGAGCAGGCGGTTCGAGGAGAAGCGATTCGTCTGCCATACAAAACGGATTCGTTCTCCACTTGGGCTGAGCGCTTATCTCAATATGCGAATAGTCCGGCCAGCGAAGACGAACGCGAATACTGGCAGCGTCTTGCCCAAACGGAATTCGTATCGCTGCCTAAGGATTACGAGAGAGCGGAAGGACAGCATTATCCGCTGAGAGACAGTGAAATTGTGACAGTGGCTTGGAGCGAGCAGGAAACACGACTGCTGCTTCAGGAGGCACACCGTGCGTATAACACGGAGGTGAATGATCTGCTGTTAACTGCACTCGGCACGGCATTATACAACTGGAGCGGCCAGGAGCGCATACTGGTCAATCTGGAGGGCCATGGCCGGGAAGCTATTGTTCCAGATATCGACATCACACGTACAGTGGGCTGGTTTACGAGCCAGTATCCGGTGCTGCTCGATGTTGACGGCAAGGCAGAGGTAGAGCAGCGGATCAAACGGGTGAAGGAAGACCTGCGCCATGTACCGCATAAGGGTATTGGCTACGGTATTTTGAAATATATGTCTGCGGGTGATACCGATCATTCCTTAACCTTGCAGCCTGAGATCAGCTTTAACTATTTGGGACAATTTGATCAGGATTTGGAAAATAGTGATATCGGTATGTCCTCACATACAGGTGGAGAGCCGATGAGTGACAGCACCCTTTTAGAGCATCCACTGAATGTGAACGGCATGATTACAGCAGGCGTGCTGACGCTGGAAATTCGCTATGACAGCAAGGTATATCATGGGCCAAACGTGGAGAAATTTGCGCGGCTGCTGCAGGAAAGCTTGCAGGAAGTGATCGTTCATTGCGCCTCCAGGGAGCGGAGTGAGCTGACACCAAGTGATGTATTGTTTAAAGGCTTGACACTAGAGCAGTTGGAGCAATTGACGGAGCAAACGGCTTCTGTCGGTGAACTGGAAAACGTGTATGCTCTTTCTCCAATGCAAAAGGGGATGCTTTTCCATAGTCTGATGGAGCCGGGGTCAGGCGCATACTTCCAGCAAGCGTCGTTTGATCAACAGGGCAGCTTTGATGTTGCTGTTTTCCGTCAAAGCCTTGATCTGCTGACACAGCGGCATGAAGCGCTGCGGACGAATTTCCATATGTTTGAGACAGGTCGGAATCAGGAGCCATTGCAGCTTGTGTTCCGTCGTAAAGGCAGCGATCTTTCCTTCGAGGATTTACGCGGAATGCAAAAAGCGGAACAACAGGCGTATATTCAGACGTTCAAGCTGCAGGACCAGGCTCGGGGCTTTGATCTCGGTATGGATGCGCTCATGCGCGTACAGGTGTTGCAGACAGATGAAGAGACATATCACCTGGTATGGAGCTTCCATCACATTGTAATGGACGGCTGGTGCCTGTCGCTGGTGACAGGCGAAGTGTTCGGTACGTACTTTGCACTGCTGGAGCAGAAGCAGCCGGAGCTTGCTGCGATTACACCATACAGCCAGTATATTGAATGGCTGGACCGTCAGGATGAGCGTGCGGCAAGAGACTACTGGAGCAGCTATTTGGCCGGATTTGAGCAGCAGACGTTGTTGCCTGGTTCGGATGCTTCAATGAAGAATCAAGCGCTGGACAATAAGGAAAGTGCTGCATCTGTTTCAGCGAGTGAGACTAACGAATATGTTTCTGAAAAAATAACGGTTGATCTGGATCAAACGTGGAGCGAAGCCATGTACCGGATTGCGAAGCAGCAGCAGGTGACGATTAATACGCTGATGCAGACCGTGTGGGGCGTTATTTTGCAGAAATATAACAACAATGAGGATGTCATATTCGGCAGTGTCGTATCTGGACGTCCGACGGATATTCCTGGTGTAGAGAATATGATCGGCCTGTTCATTAATACGATACCGGTTCGGATTCAAAGTGAACGGAATGCCACTTTTGTGGAAATGATGCGGAAAACGCAGGAGCAAGCACTGACTTCGGGAGCATATGACAGCTTCCCGCTGTATGAAATTCAGGCGCTGACCGAGCAGAAGCAAAATTTAATCAACCACATTATGGTATTCGAGAACTATCCGGTAGAGCAGCAAGTGGAGCAGTTCGGCGAAGTTCGTCCATCCGCTTTTGAAATTACGAATGTAGAGGTTATCGAACAAACGAACTATGATCTGGACTTGATTGTAATGCCGGATGATATCTTCCGTATCATGTTCAGATATAACGCGAATGTATACGACCGGTCTACGGTAGAGCGTATGCAGGGACATGTATTGCATGTCATTGAGCAAATTATCGACAATCCGCATATCCGTGTGAATGAGCTGGAATTGGTGACACCGGAAGAACAGGCACAGATCGTTCAGGTGTGGGGAGATACGACGGCAGCCTATCCGCAGGATCAGACGTTAAGTGTGGTGTTCGAGGAACAGGCGGCACGGACACCGGATCAGGTGGCATTGGTATTTGGAAATCAGAGTCTGACTTATCGGGAGTTGAATGAACGGGCCAACTCATTGGCACGAATGCTTCAAGCACAGGGAGTAGGACCTGACAAGCTGGTCGGCTTGATGGTGCAGCGCTCAGTGGAAATGATCGTCGGTCTCATGGCGGTTCTAAAAGCAGGCGGTGCTTATGTGCCAATCGATCCTGAGTTTCCGTCAGCTCGTATTAAATACATGCTGGAAGATAGCGAGGCCACAGTGCTTCTGACCAGTCGTGATTTGGCAGAAGAGCACCATTGCAACGCCAATGCAATATTTCTTGAGGATGCAGAATTGTATCAGGGAGAAAGCGGCAACCTGGGGGCGATTGCCCGCCCAGAGGATTTGGCTTACGTCATCTATACCTCAGGATCGACCGGAAACCCGAAAGGAGTTATGCTCCAGCATCGATCGGTACTCAACTTTATCACAGGGATGCGCGAGCTCATCGACTTTGAAGCGGACAAAACCATTTTGTCACTCACGACCATTTCATTTGATATCTTTGTCCTGGAAACCATCCTGCCACTGTTGGGTGGAATGACTGTTGTGCTTGGCGACCGCCAGCATCAGGCGGACCCTCAGGCGCTTGGCAAGTTGATTGAGGATCATCATATTGATATGTTGCAAATGACACCATCACGGCTGCAAATGCTGCTGGGTCATGAAGCAGGTTCCCGCGCGCTGCGAAGCGTGAAGGAAATTATGGTCGGGGGTGAAGCACTTCCGTCCAAGTTGCTAGCAGCGCTGCAGGAAATAAACGGTCCCCGCATATTTAACATGTACGGACCTACAGAAACGACAGTTTGGTCGGCCGTACGGGAACTGACCCATGCTAGGCAAATCAATATTGGACGTCCTATCGCGAATACACAAATATATATCCTGAATGCGCATGGGGGAATGCAGCCAGTCGGTGTGCCGGGCGAGTTATGTATTGCAGGGGAAGGATTGGCCCGTGGTTATTGGAAACGTGAAGAACTGACGGCAGAGAAATTTGTGAAGAATCCGTTTGCCGGAGGCAGAGCAGGCTATGAGCGGATGTACCGTACAGGCGATTTGGCGAGATGGATGCCGGATGGCAACATCGAATATTTGGGCCGGATGGACCATCAGGTAAAAATCCGGGGTTACCGGATCGAGCTGAGCGAGGTGGAATCGCAGCTGCTGCAGGTGGAGTCGGTACGAGAAGCGGTCATTATGGCCCGTGCGGACGAAACTGGTCAAAACCAACTAGTGGCGTACTACGTCGCGAGTCAAGCGCTTGGAGCTGGTGAGCTGAGACATGAGCTGGGGCAGGAGCTGCCAAGCTATATGGTGCCGTCGTATTTTATTCAGCTGGAGCAGATGCCACTGACACCGAACGGCAAAATCGACCGCAAGGCCCTGCCGGCACCAGAAGGCAGCCTGCAAAGCGGAGCCGACTATGTTGCACCGCGGACGTGGGTGGAAGCGAAGCTGGCGCAAATTTGGCAGGATGTGCTGGGACTTGCGCAGGTCGGCGTGAAGGAAAACTTCTTCGAGATTGGCGGACATTCGCTGCGGGCAACAACGCTGGCCTCGAAGATTCACAAAGAACTGGACAAGCCGCTTCCATTGCGCAGTATTTTTGAAGCACCAACGATTGAACAACTGGCCGTCGTCTTGGAACAACTGGATCAAGTGGCGTATGCATCCATTCCGGTGACGGAAGAGTGCAGCTTCTACCCACTGTCTTCGGCGCAAAAACGACTGTATGTGCTGCATCAGTTCGACCCGAATGATGTGAACTACAACATGCCGTCGGTGCTGCATGTAAGTGGTCCGCTGGATGTGAAGCGAGTGGAGAACGTGTTCGGTCAACTGATCGCCCGCCATGCGACCTTGCGTACCCGCTTTACCCTGGTGGACGGTGAGCCGATGCAGTGGATTGAGGACACCGTGCCGTTTGCGGTGGAGTATACGGAGGTACAGGTCGGAGATACGACTGCGGATACGGACACAGATACAGGCACGGACACGGACACGGTAGCCAGCCCGGAAACACAAGAACTGGTACGGCGCTTTGTACGTCTGTTCGATCTGCAGACCGCTCCGCTGCTACGGGTAGGCGTGGCGGATCTGGGCGTACAAGGACCGGGGCAAGATCCGCAGCATCTGCTCATGCTGGATATGCACCACATTGTGTCCGATGGGGTTTCCATAGGGGTACTGACCGATGAATTTGTCCGCTTGTATGGCGGTGAAGAGCTGTCCCCATTGCGGATTCAGTACAAGGATTATGCGGTATGGCAGCAAAGCGAAGCCCATCAGGAGTGGATGCAGCGTCAAGAAGCGTACTGGCTGGATACCTTCCGGGGCGAGCTGCCTGTGCTGGATCTATCGACAGACTTTGCCCGTCCGGCGGTGCGGAGTACCACAGGGGATACGGTCGTATTCGGACTGGAGCGTGAAGTTAGCGAACGCCTGAAAGAACTGGCGGCACAGACAGGCTCGACGCTGTATATGGTGCTGCTGGCGGCGTACACCGCGCTCTTGCATCAATATAGCGGACAAGAGGATATCGTGGTCGGTACACCGATTGCCGGACGGCCGCATGCGGATCTGGAGCCGATCATCGGGATGTTCGTTGGCACACTGGCCATACGGAACTACCCGACGGCAGGGCAAAGCTTCCGCAGCTACGTGGAGGATGTGAAGACACGTGCGCTGCAAGCTTACGAGCATCAGGACTATCCGTTTGAAGAGCTGGTGGAAAAGCTGAATGTGAAGCGGGATATGAGTCGTAACCCGCTGTTCGATACGATGTTTACGCTGCATACCACCGAGGAAGGTGAGCTGAAGCTGGCGAACCTGAGCTTCCGTCCATACGGATTGGAGCAAACGCCAGCGAAGTTTGATCTGACGCTGGAAGCCAGCGAGGAAGAGGCAGGCATCCAGTTCGGCTTGCAATATGCGACCGCATTGTATCAACAGGAAACCGTGGAACGGATGACACGCCACTTCATCCGTCTGGCCGAAGCCGTGGCGGCGAACCCGGATGTGAAGCTGGGTGAGCTGGAGCTGATCACGCCGGAAGAAAGCGAACGGATTCTGAAGGTGTTCAACGATCCGCAGGCGCATAGCATGTGTGGAGCCGGATACGCACAGGAGCAAACGTTGAGCACCCTGTTCGAGCAGCAGGCAGCGAATACGCCGGATCAAGTAGCAGTGCTGTGCGGAGCAGAATCGTTGACCTACGCGGAGCTGAACGAGCGCGCTAACCGTCTCGCACGTACCTTGCGCGCGGAAGGAGTTCAGCCGGATCAGCCGGTAGGCATTCTGGTGCAGCGCTCGCTGGAAATGATCGTAGGCATCTATGCGATCCTCAAAGCAGGCGGAGCCTACGTGCCGATTGATCCGGAATACCCGGTGGATCGCATACGCTTTATGCTGGAGGACTCGGGAGCGAAGCTGGTGCTGACGCAAGCGCAGGTAGCCGAACAGGCATCCTTGAGCTTTGACGGCCAGGTACTGGTGCTGGATGGTCCAGAGCAGGATGGAAAGGACATCTACCACGAAGACGGCTCGAATCTGGAGCCACTGGCCGGGCCGCATCATGTCGCGTACGTCATCTACACTTCCGGTTCGACCGGAAAACCGAAGGGCGTGATGGTTGAGCATCATTCCGTTATTAACCGGATTTTGTGGATGCATGACCGTTACGGCTTGGGCGCGGAGGACACGATCCTGCAAAAGACCACCTTCACGTTCGACGTGTCAGTGTGGGAGCTGTTCTGGTGGTCGATGGTTGGCTCGAAGGTAAGCTTGCTGCCCGTTGGCGGGGAAAAGAATCCGGAGGATATCGCAGATGCGATTGCCCGCGACGGAGTCACTACGATGCACTTCGTGCCTGCCATGCTGCATGCATTCCTGGAGTACGTGGAGCAGCAGCCACGGGAAGTGATGCAAGCGAAGCTAGGCACGCTGCGGCATGTATTTGCCAGCGGCGAAGCGTTGCCGCCACAGCATGTGGCGCGGTTCCAACGGCTCGTGTCAAGTCTGACCGGAGCGAAGCTGATCAATCTGTATGGCCCAACAGAAGCAACCGTAGACGTATCGTACTTCGATTGCGAGCAGGCAGAGGAATATGCAGTCATTCCAATCGGGAAACCGATTCAAAACATTCGTCTATATATCGTGAAGGAAGGCACAGAGCAACTGCAGCCGATCGGGGTTGCAGGGGAACTGTGTATCGGCGGTGTAGGGGTAGCACGCGGCTATCTGAACCGTCCGGAATTAACGGCGGAGAAATTCGTTGTCGACCCGTTTACCGGTGGCGAAGCCGGCTATGAGCGGATGTACCGGACAGGCGATTTGGCGAGATGGATGCCGGACGGGAACATCGAATATTTGGGCCGGATCGACCATCAGGTGAAAATCCGGGGCTACCGGATCGAGCTGGGCGAGGTGGAATCGCAGTTGCTCAAAGTGGAGTCCGTACGAGAAGCCGTCGTTATGGCGCGTGCAGATGAAACGGGGCAAAAACACATGGTGGCGTACTATGTGGCCGGGCAGAAGATGGGTGCTAGCGAGCTGAGAAGTGAGCTGAGCCGGGAGCTGCCAAGCTACATGGTTCCGTCTTACTTTGTACAGCTGGAGCAGATGCCGCTGAGCCCGAACGGAAAAATTGACCGCAAGGCCCTGCCTGCACCGGAAGCACGTCTCGCAGTAGACAGGGAGTACGTGGCGCCACGGACGCGGCTGGAAGAGCAACTGGTGCGTATCTGGCAGAGCGTACTGCATGATCCGCAGATTGGAATTACGGATAACTTCTTTGAAGTGGGAGGACATTCTCTGCGCGCGACAACCCTGGTGGCGAAAATTCATCAGGAGCTGCATCACAAGCTGGCGCTGCGAGATATTTTCCAACATCCGACGATCGAGCAATTGGTACAGGTGATGGGTGAACAGACACAGCAAACGTATGCATCCATACCTGTTGTGGAGGAGCGCGCATATTATCCGGTTTCCTCGGCGCAAAAACGGATGTATGTTCTGAGTTATCTGGAAGGTGGAGAGGTTAGCTACAACATGCCGGGAGCTTTGATTATTGAAGGTTCCCTGGATAAAAT
Source organism: Paenibacillus kribbensis (assembly GCF_002240415.1). Lineage (NCBI taxonomy): Bacteria > Bacillati > Bacillota > Bacilli > Caryophanales > Paenibacillaceae > Paenibacillus > Paenibacillus kribbensis. The sequence continues at coordinate 3,076,550 of NZ_CP020028.1, read as the reverse complement.
GCGGCTGGAGCAAGCCTTCCGCCAGCTGATTGCCCGTCATGAAACCCTGCGAACCAGCTTCGACATGGTGGATGGCGAGGTCGTTCAACGGATTGATCCAATCGTCGAATTCAACGTGGAGCATGTGCAGGCAAGCGAAGAAGAGACACAGCAGTACGCACTGGACTTTGTACGCGCATTTGACCTTGCGCAGGCACCACTGCTGCGGGTTCAGCTGGTGGAAAACGGACCGCAACGTCACGTGATGCTCTATGACATGCACCATATTATTGCGGATGGCGTTACTGATGGAATTATCGTGCAGGAGTTCTCTCAATTGTATGAAGGCAAGGAGCTGCCGCCGCTTCGTATTCAGTACAAGGACTATGCCGTTTGGCAGCATGCGGGTATGCAAAGTGACCGTCTTCGTGAGCAAGAGAGCTATTGGCTGAAGACGATGGCTGGTGAAATTCCGGCGCTGGATATGCCAACGGATTTTGCAAGACCGGCCGTACAGCGTCTGGAAGGAGCCCGATACGATTTTGCAATTGGCGCAGAGGGCAGCGAACAGCTGAAACAGCTGGCCGCTCAAACCGGATCGACCTTGTATATGGTGCTGCTTGCGGCGTACAGCACACTCTTGCATAAGTATACGGGGCAGGAGGACATTATTGTCGGAACACCGATTGCCGGACGACCACATGCGGAACTGGAGAATCTGGTAGGTGTATTCCTCAACACGCTGGCGATCCGCAACTATCCGTCTGGCGACAAAACGTTCCTCGATTACCTGCAGGAAGTCAAAGAACATGCGCTCAGCGCTTATGAGCATCAGGACTATCCTTTTGAAGAGCTGGTTGAAAAGCTGAATTTAACACGGGATACGAGCCGGAATGCGCTATTTGACACGATGTTTGAGCTGAAAACATTTGAGCAGCAGGAGTTTGAGCTCCAAGGTCTGACCTTTAAGCCGTATCCGACGGAAAATAATACTTCCAAATTTGATTTGACCTTGGATGCAGTGGAGCAGCCGGAAGGCATTCTGTGCAGTCTGGAATACAGCACGGCGCTGTACAAGCCTGAGACCATCGAGCGATTGGCCAAGCATTTTACCGAGCTCGTTCGTGCAATTACGCTTCATCCGCAGCAGCCGCTGGCAGCCTTGGATATGGTAACCGTTGAGGAAAAAGCAGCAATCATCTACGGTTTTGGAGGTGTGGGGGTAACGGATGTTGCAGCTGTTGAAGCAGAATCCTTGTTCCATGTCTATGTGGAGGAACAGGCGCAGCTTGTACCGGACCATGTGGCGGTTGTGTACGAGGAGGAGCAGCTAACGTACCGTGAACTGAACGAGCGTGCGAACCAATTGGCCCGCAGATTGCGGAATGAAGGCATTGGACGCGAGTCGATTGTCGGTATTTTGAGTGAACGTTCGGTGGACATGCTGGTCGGCGTACTGGCGGTATGGAAGGCCGGAGGCGCGTATGTGCCTTTGGATGCCGATTATCCGTCGGAGCGAATCCGCTTTATGCTGGAGGACAGCGGGGCGACGGTGCTGCTGACCCAAATCGGCTTGCAGGAGCGTGCTCAGGCATGGCTGGAGGAAAGCGTGTGGGCCTTGGCCAGAGGGAAGTCTAAGGGGCAACTGGAAACGGCGGTTAGCGCTGAGGCGATGGAACAAGATGCTCTCCATGGAGACCTGAGTCCTTTAACATCAGCTTCGCTATCTAACCGTGAAGCAGCGTCCGAATCCGCGGCTGTACTGCGCCTGCATACGGTGCTGGCGCTGGACGATGAGTCGCTGTACACCGGGGATGCCACGGATATCGAGCACATCAACGAGCCGCAGGATTTGGCGTATGTGATTTATACCTCGGGTACAACGGGACGTCCGAAGGGCGTCATGATCGAGCATCGCAGCCTGGTGAATACGGCTGCGGCGTATCGCCGAGATTACCGTCTTAGCCAGTTCCCGGTACGGCTGCTGCAACTGGCGAGCTTCTCCTTCGACGTGTTCGTCGGTGATATCGCACGGGCGCTCTATAACGGTGGCACGATGGTCATCTGCCCGAAAGACGACCGGATTGATCCAAGCCGTCTGTATGGCTGGATTCGCGACTATCAGATTACGGTGTTCGAATCGACACCGGCCCTGATTGTACCGTTCATGCAGCATGTGCATGAACACGGACTGGACATGAGCAGCCTGGAATTGCTCATTACCAGCTCGGACAGCTGCAGCGTAACGGATTATCGGGTGCTGCAGGAACGATTTGGCGCGGATATGCGCATCATTAACAGCTATGGCGTTACGGAAGCGGCGATTGACTCCAGCTTCTACGACGAAGAGCTGTCGAAGCTGCCAGGCAGCGGCAGTGTGCCGATTGGTCAGGCGTGGCTCAATGCCCGCTTCTACATCGTGGACAGCCAGCTGAATCCGGTGCCGATCGGCGTGCTGGGCGAGCTGTGCATTGGCGGAGCCGGGGTAGCACGGGGCTACCTGAACCGTGCGGACCTGACGGCCGAGAAATTCGTGGCGAACCCGTACGTACCGGGTGAACGGCTGTACCGCACAGGCGATTTGGCGCGGTGGATGCCGGACGGGAATGTGGACTTTATCGGCCGGATGGACTATCAGGTCAAAATCCGGGGCTACCGGATCGAACTGGGCGAGATTGAAACGGCGATCCAGCGGGTGTCGGGTGTGCGTCAAGCGGTGGTGATCGACCGGACAGATGAGCATGGGCACAAATATCTGTGCGGATACATTACCGGAGAAGCGGAGCTGCGGCTGGAGGAGGTACAGGCACAGCTGGAAGCCGGGCTGCCAGCACACATGGTGCCAGCACGCCTGATGCGTCTGGACGCGATCCCGCTGACCAGCAACGGCAAAATCGACCGCAAGGCCTTGCCGGAGCCGGAAGGCAGCATCCATACGGGCGCAGCCTATGTGGCACCGCGTACCACGGTCGAGCAGGTACTGGCTTCGGTATGGGCCGGGGTGCTCGGCGTGGAAGCGGTAGGCACGCAGGATAACTTCTTCGAATTGGGCGGCGATTCGATCAAGGCGCTGCAGGTATCGTCCCGCTTGCTGCAAGCAGGCTATCGACTGGACATGAAGGACCTGTTCAGCAATCCAATGCTGTCTGCATTGGCGCTGAAAGTCCAATCTGTGACAAGATTGGCGGATCAGAGCGAAGTGGTGGGCGCTGTGGAGCTGACACCTGTTCAACAATGGTTCTTTGAGCAGAACCTGGCGGAAGCTCATCATCATAACCAGTCCATCATGCTGTATAGCAAGGACGGTTTTGATGAAACGGCACTTCGCACGGCGATGGATCAGATTATTAGCCATCACGACGCGCTGCGTACGATTTTCCGACCTGCCGAGCAGGGATATGAAGCCTGGAACCGTGCAATTGGTGAGGGTGAGCTGTATACGCTGGAACGGGCAGATTTCAGCAATGAGGCTGAGGTGTCTGTGACGATTGAGGCCAAAGCGAACGAAATTCAAGCCGGAATTCATTTGAGCGAAGGACCGCTGGTGAAGCTTGGGCTGTTCCGTTGCCCGGATGGAGATCATTTGCTGATTGCTATCCATCACTTAGTAGTGGACGGCGTATCCTGGCGCATTTTGTTCGAGGATATTGCGACAGCCTATGAGCAGGCATTGAATGGACAAGCGATTCGTCTTCCGCACAAAACGGATTCGTTCCGCACCTGGGCCGATGAGCAGTCACGATATGCGAACGGTTCGGCAGTGGCAGCAGAACTCGCGTTCTGGCAGGAAATCGAACAGGGTGTATATGAGCCGCTTCCAAAAGACCAGCCACAGCCATATTCCTTGAATAAGGACAGTGAGATCATTACTGCCACGTGGACAGCACAGGAAACGGAGCAGCTGTTAAAACAGGCGCATCGTGCCTACAACACGGACATGAACGATTTGTTGCTAGCCGCATTGGGAATGGCTATTCAACGCTGGGCGGGCATTGAACGAGTGCTCGTCAACCTGGAAGGCCATGGACGGGAGTCCATTTTGCCAGAGCTGGATATTACGCGCACCGTTGGCTGGTTTACGACTCAATTCCCGGTTGTGCTGGATATGAGCACGGGGCAAGACCTTGCACAGCGCATCAAAAATGTGAAGGAAGGATTGCGCCGCATTCCGCAAAAGGGCATCGGCTACGGTATTTTGAGATACCTGTCCGCAGCACGTGAGCATGCGAGCTTTGCAACCGAACCGGAAATCAGCTTTAACTATTTGGGACAATTTGATCAAGATTTGCAAAACCAAATCATTGGTGTATCTCCCTACGCAAGCGGTGCAGTGCTTAGCCCACATGCGGCAAGATCATACGCGCTGGACATGAACGGACTGATTTCAGAAGGCGAACTACAATTGACGATCAGCTACAGCAATCAGGAATACCGTCGTGAAACGATGGAGCAGCTAGCCGAAGAGTTGAGAACCAGCTTGCAGGAAATCATTACGCATTGCGTAAGCCGCAAACAGCAGGAACTGACTCCAAGCGATGTCATGCTTAAAAATGTAACGATGGCCGAGTTGGACCAACTGATAGAGCGAACTCGCGACATTGGCGAGCTGGAAAATGTATATGCGTTGACACCGATGCAAAAAGGCATGTTGTTCCATAGTCTGATGGATGCAGATTCAGGTGCTTATTTTGAACAAACGACATTTGATCTGCGCGGACGCTTCCAAGTGGATGTTTTCCAAGACAGCTTGAATCGTTTGGCGCAGCGGCATGAGATTTTTAGAGCTAATTTCTACAGCGGCTGGCAGGATGAGCCTGTGCAGGTCATTTTCCGCCGCAAGGATATTGGTTTCCGATGTGAAGATCTGCGTCATCTGGATGATCGGGAACGGGACGCGTATGTGAAGGAATTTATTCGCAAGGACAAGGCAGCCGGATTCGATTTGTCCCGGGATGCGTTGATGCGCGTGGCGATTTTACGAACAGGTGACGAGAATTATTATTTTGTGTGGAGCTCTCATCACATCTTGATGGATGGCTGGTGTGTGGCGCTGGTAACGGATGAGGTGTTTGAGGCTTATTTTGCAGCCGTGGAGCACAGAGAACCAAAGCTTGCCCCGGTTACTCCATACAGTCAGTATATTGAGTGGCTGGAAGCACAGGATGTAGAGGCTGCATCTTCATACTGGAAGGATTATTTGCTCGACTATGATCAGCAAACTTCGATTCCGGCCGGAAAAGCAGGCGTGAAAGCGGACGGTGCGCAATTTGAGCATGTGCTGTGCGATCTGGGCAAGAACTTGACAGGACGCATTGAAATGGTTGCCAAGCAGCACCACGTGACCATGAATACATTGCTGCAAACGGCATGGGGCTTGCTGCTTCAAAAGTACAACGGTAGTGACGACGCTGTTTTTGGCGGCGTAGTGTCTGGCCGTCCGGCTGACATTCCGGGTATCGAAAATATGGTGGGCTTGTTCATTAACACCATTCCAGTACGTATCCGCAGTGGGGCTGAGGATACATTTGCAGACATGATCAGAGCAAATCAGAAGCAGGCGTTGGCATCCCAGGCTTATGAAACGTATCCGCTGTATGAAATTCAAGCCTTGACCGAGCAAAAGCAAGACCTGATCAACCACATCATCGTGTTCGAAAACTATCCGGTGGAGGAACAGGTTGAGCAGCTTGGCGAAGGCGCAGATTCGGATTTTGAAATTAGCAATGCAGGTATGATTGAACAGACCAACTATGATTTCAATCTGGTCGTCATGCCGCAGGAAGCGATGAAAATCCGATTCGAATACAATGCGAAGCTGTATGATCGTGAAGCTGTTGAACGGGTTCAGGGTCATCTGGTGCAACTGCTGGAGCAGGTGGCAGCGAAGCCAGACATTCGGGTGTATGAGCTGGATGTGTTAAGCGAGCAGGAGCGTGAGCAAATTCTGGGCGTATGGGGAGATACAGCCGCCGACTATCCAAGCGAGCAAACGATTCACGGCTTGTTCGAGGCGCAAGCCGCAGAGACACCGGAGCAGGCAGCGTTGTTCTTCGAAGGAGAGCTGCTGAGCTATCGCGAGCTGAATGAACGTGCGAATCGCCTGGCTCGTACCTTGCGCAGTCAGGGTGTAACGAAGGATCGTTTGGTGGGTCTGATGACCGAGCGCTCGGTGGACATGATCGTGGGCATCTTCGGGATTCTGAAGGCCGGAGGCGCGTATGTCCCTATCGATCCGACGTATCCAGAGGAGCGTATCCGCTACATGCTGGACGACTCGGGGGCAGAGCTGTTGTTAACACAAAGCCATCTGGTGGACAAAGCGGCTTTTGACGGCAATGTGCTGGCGCTGGATGGGGAGCAGGATGTGTATCACGAGGATGGTTCCAATCTGGAGCCGTTGTCCGGTCCAAACGATCTGGCGTATGTGATTTATACGTCGGGTACGACGGGGCAGCCGAAGGGCGTTATGCTGGAGCATCGCGGGCTATGCAATCTCAAAACGTATTTTGATCAGGATTTTGGGATTAGTACATCGGATCATGCACTGCTGTTCGCCAGCTACTCGTTCGATGCGGCTTGCTGGGAAATCTTCATGGCGCTGTTCAGCGGAGCCACATTGTATGTGCCAACGTCAGAGACGATTTTGAACTATGAGAGATTCGAGCAGTACATGTCAGAACATCAAATTACGGTGGCGACATTGCCGCCGACCTATGCGGTATATCTGGAGCCGGAACAGATGCCAAGCCTGCGTATTCTGGTCACGGCGGGCTCAGCCACTTCCACAGAACTGATATACAAGTGGAAGGATCAGGTAGCATACTACAACGGCTACGGTCCAACCGAAAATTCGGTGGCGACGTCGGCCTGGTCGGTGTCCGAAGACGCAAGAGCAGGACAGCTGATTTCCATCGGGCGCCCTATGCCGAATCACCGGGTATACATGGTGGATGTACATGGACATTTGGCGCCGGTGGGCGTAGCGGGTGAGCTGTGCGCGTCTGGTTTAGGACTGGCCCGTGGTTATCTGAATCGCCCAGAGCTGACGGCCGAGAAATTTGTACCGAATCCGTTTGCGGCTGGAGAAGTGGGCTATGAGCGGATGTACCGCACAGGTGACTTGGCGAGATGGATGCCGGATGGCAACATCGAATACCTGGGCCGGATCGACCATCAGGTGAAAATCCGGGGTTACCGGATCGAGCTGGGCGAGGTCGAGGCCCAAATTCTGAAAGTGGAAGACGTCCAAGAGGTCATCGTACTGGCACAGGCAGATGAGCAGGGGCAAAACCAACTGGTGGCGTACTATGTGGCCGAGCGGGAAGTGAGTGCAGGCGAGCTGCGTGGTTTGCTGGGCGAGGAACTGCCAAATTACATGGTGCCTTCATATTTGATACAGCTGGAGCAGATGCCGCTGACACCAAACGGCAAGATCGACCGCAAGGCCCTGCCAGCACCGGAAGGCAGCCTGCAAAGCGGAGCCGACTATGTTGCACCGCGGACGTGGGTGGAAGCGAAGCTGGCGCAAATTTGGCAGGATGTGCTGGGTCTCGCGCAGGTCGGCGTGAAGGAGAACTTCTTCGAGATTGGCGGACATTCGCTGCGGGCGACAACGCTGGCCTCGAAGATTCACAAGGAGCTGAACAAGCCGCTTCCATTGCGCAGCATTTTTGAAGCACCAACGATTGAACAGCTGGCAGCTGTGCTGGAAAGCCAGGATCAAGTGGCGTATGCATCCATTCCGGTGACGGAAGGGCGCAGCTTCTACCCGCTGTCCTCGGCGCAAAAACGACTGTATGTGCTGCATCAGTTCGACCCGAATGATGTGAACTACAACATGCCGTCGGTGCTGCATGTAAGTGGTCCGCTGGATGTGAAGCGAGTGGAGAACGTGTTCGGTCAACTGATCGCCCGCCATGCGACCTTGCGTACCCGCTTTACCCTGGTGGACGGTGAGCCGATGCAGTGGGTTGAGGATAACGTGCCGTTTGCGGTGGAGTATACGAAGGTACAGGCAGGAGATACGACTGTGCATGCAGACACGTCTGCAGACATGGTAGTCACCCCAGAAACGCGAGAGCTGGTACGGCGCTTCGTCCGTCCGTTCGATCTGCAGACCGCTCCGCTGCTGCGGGTAGGCGTGGCGGATCTGGGCGTACAAGGACCGGAGCAAGAACCGCAGCATCTGCTCATGCTGGATATGCACCACATCGTCTCTGATGGGGTGTCCATGGGGGTACTGACCGATGAATTTGTCCGCTTGTATGACGGCGAAGAACTGTCACCCATGCGGATTCAGTACAAAGACTATGCGGTATGGCAGCAAAGCGAAGCCCATCAGGAGTGGATGCAGCGTCAGGAAGCGTATTGGCTGGATACCTTCCGGGGCGAGCTGCCTGTGCTGGATTTACCGACAGACTTTGCACGTCCGGCGGTACGGAATACGACAGGAGATACGGTCGTATTCGGACTGGAACGAGAAGTCAGCGAGCGCCTGAAAGAACTGGCGGCACAGACTGGCTCCACGCTGTATATGGTGCTGCTGGCGGCGTACACCGCGCTCTTGCATCAATACACCGGCCAAGAGGATATTGTAGTCGGTACGCCGATAGCCGGACGGCCGCATGCAGACCTGGAGCCAATCATCGGAATGTTCGTCGGCACGCTGGCATTGCGGAACTATCCAACGGCAGAGCAAAGCTTCCGCAGCTATTTGGAAGAAGTGAAAGTTCGTGCGCTGCAAGCTTATGAGCACCAGGACTATCCGTTTGAGGAGCTGGTGGAAAAGCTGAACGTGAAGCGGGATATGAGCCGCAACCCGCTGTTCGATACGATGTTTACGCTGCAAACGACCGAGGAAGGCGAGCTGCAGTTGGCGAACCTAAGCTTCCGTCCATACGGATTGGAGCAAACGCCAGCGAAGTTTGATCTGACGCTGGAAGCGAGTGAGGAAGAAACAGGCATCCAGTTCGGCTTGCAATATGCAACCGCATTGTACCAGCGCGAAACCGTGGAACGGATGACACGCCACTTCATCCAGCTGGCTGAAGCTGTGGCGGCGAATCCGGATGTGAAGCTGGGCGAAATCGAACTGATTACGGCGGAAGAAAGCGAACAGATTCTGAGCGTGTTCAACGATCCGCAGGCGCATAGCATGCGTGGAGCCGGGCACGGACAGGCGCAGGATCGTTTGCTGAGCGAACGGTTCGAAGAGCAAGCGCAGCGCAGCCCTGAGCGGGTAGCGGTAGTATGCGAGGATACGTCCCTGACCTACGCCGAGCTGAATGAACGGGCGAACCGATTGGCTCGTGTGCTGCAGGCGGAAGGAGTTCACGCCGATCAACCGGTAGGGATCTTGCTGGAACGTTCCGCGGATATCCTGGTGAGCATTCTGGGGGTACTCAAGGCCGGAGGCGCGTATGTGCCGATGGATCTCATGTATCCGCAGGAACGGATTGACTACATGCTCCAAGACAGTGGGGCACAGGTCGTGATTACGAGCCACATTGCCCAACTATCGCTCAGCTTGCCGTCCACCGTATGCCCTATAGTCCTTGACGATGAGGACGTGCAGGCTGGGCTGGCGGGACAGGATGCGAGCAACCTGAGCCCTGTCGCTGCTCCCCATAATCTGGCCTATATGATCTACACGTCAGGAACCACTGGTCAGCCGAAAGGGGTCATGATTGAGCAGGGCAGTGTCAGCAATCTGGTGGATGCTTTATCCGAGCGGGTGTACAGCCGCTATGAACAGCCGCTTCAAGTGGCATGGCTGTCAGCATTTGTATTTGACGCCTCGGTGAAGCAAATCTTTGCCAGCCTGCTGTTAGGCCACACTTTGCATGTGATATCCCGTGACGTCAGCCTGAACGGAGAGCAATTGATCGGCTACTACCGTACGCACCGGATTGACCTGTCGGACGGCACACCTGCGCACCTGCATATCTTGAACGAGACCGTCAACGTGACGGAAGCGCCGGAAGTGAAGCATTACCTGATCGGCGGCGAAGCGTTGCCTGTGTCACTGGTTCACGGGCTTCTGCACAAGTGGTCCAAGTATCGTCCGGTCATTACCAACGTGTATGGTCCGACTGAAACGACGGTAGATGCAACCACTTATACGATTGAAGATGTGGAAAGCCTGAACGTGCTGCTGGAAAAAGGGGAACACACGGTATCCATCGGAACACCGCTTCCGAATCTGTCCGTGTACATCTTGAATACCAAGCAGCAACTGGTACCGATTGGTATCGTGGGCGAGCTCTATATCGGGGGTGCCGGAGTCGGACGAGGATACCTGAACCTGCCAGAACTGACGGCAGAGAAGTTCATCCCGAATCCGTTTGCCGATGCGGCAACAGCCGAACAAACGGGCACCACTCACGCGAACCGGATGTACCGGACGGGCGACCTGGCACGCTGGCTGCCTGACGGCAGCATTGAGTATCTGGGCCGGGTCGACCACCAGGTGAAAATCCGGGGCTACCGGATCGAGCTGGGCGAGGTGGAAGCGCAGCTGCTGACCGTGGACGGCATCCAGAAAGCCGTGGTGACCGCATGGGAAAGCGAAGACGGGCACAAGGACCTGTGTGCCTACATCGTAGCCTCAGCGTCACTGAGTTTGCCGGAGCTGCGGAACGCGCTGCAGCCGAAGCTGCCGGATTACATGATCCCGACGTATGTCGTACAGATGGATCGATTCCCGCTGACGCCAAGCGGAAAAATCGACCGCAGAGCGCTGCCAGCGCCGGAAGCACGCCTCGAAGGAGGCATGGAGTACGTTGCGCCGCGGACGCCGCTGGAAGCCAAGCTTGCTCAAATCTGGCAGGATGTATTGAAGTTGTCCAGCGTAGGCGTCACCGACTCATTCTTCGACATGGGTGGACACTCTCTGCGGGCAACGACGCTGGTGGCCAAAATCCACCAGGAACTGGACAGCCGGATTACACTGCGTGAGGTGTTCCAGCACTTTACGATTGAGCAGCAAGCCCAGCTCATAGCTGCGCACGGGACAGACACCTATACGGTGATCCCTGCTGCGGCGAAACAGGCGTACTATCCAGTTTCTTCGGCTCAAAAACGGCTGTACATCCTAAGCCATCTGGAAGGTGGGGATGTCAGCTACAACATGCCGGGTGTGTTAACGGTAGAAGGGCCGCTTCAGGCAGATCGGCTGGAGGATGCGTTCACCCAGTTAATTGCCCGTCATGAAACGCTGCGGACTTCCTTTGAGATGGTGGAAGGCGAGGTCGTTCAGCGGGTTTACGATCAGGTTGAGTTTGCAGTAGAGCGCCTGCAGGTGGATGAATCCGAAACCGAAGCGTATATCGAGTCTTTTGTACGCAGCTTTGATCTTCGGCAGGCACCGCTGCTGCGTGTTCGCCTCATTCAAACCGGACCGGAGCGCCACGTTTTGATGTACGACATGCACCATATCATTTCGGATGGAGTATCGTCTAACAATATCGTGCAGGAACTGGTACAGCTGTACGAGGGACGGGAATTGGAGCCATTGCAAATTCAGTACAAGGATTATGCCGTGTGGCAGCAGCAGGAAATGCAGCGCGAGTCATACCAACGTCGGGAACACTTCTGGCTGGAGCATTTAGCCGGAGAATTACCGGTACTGGATCTGCCGATTGCTTATCCGAGACCTGCTGCCCGCAGCTTCGAGGGTGCGCTGTATGAATTTACAGTTGATCCGAATGTATCCGAGCAGCTGCATCGAATGGTGGCACAGACCGGAAGCACGCTGTACATGGTACTTTTGAGCGCCTACACCGTTCTGCTGTCCAAGTACAGCGGTCAGGACGATTTGATCATCGGTACTCCGGTAGCAGGCCGCTTGCTGCCTGAGCTGGAGCCACTGATCGGAATGTTCGTCAATACGCTAGCGATCCGGCATCAGCCGAAGGGCAGCCAAACGTTCCACAGCTACCTGCTGGAAGCCAGAGATCGTACGCTGCAAGCCTTCGAGCATCAGGATTATCCACTTGAAGAGTTGGTGGAAAAACTCGATGTAGCACGGGATGCAAGCCGCAACCCATTGTTTGACACGATGTTTGTGCTGCAAAATACGGAGTCGCAGGAAGCGAAGCTTGAGACCTTGTCCTTCAGTCCGTATGTTCAGGAGCACAGTATCTCCAAATTCGATTTGACCTTATCCATGAGTGATGAAGACGGGGTGATCAAGGGTTCCTTTGAATATTGCACGAAGCTGTTTGGGGCAGAGGCTATTGAACGATTAACGGAAGATTTGTTAGCGATTCTGTCACAGGTTGGGGCAAATTCAGATTTGCTGTTAAGCGATATTCAGGTGAGCTCGAACGAGCAGCCAGAAGGCTTTTCACCGGATTCCATCGACTTTGTTTTCTAAATCCGTTTTCTAAAATGCAATGATTTCACTTTGTGTGTGCAGGGGGCGGCGCTTGTCCGCTGCCCTTGCCTGCAAAGTATTATTTTTCCAACACCATGTTCATTTACGTAACAACGCTCAATTACGCATCAAAGCACCATTCCAACCGGGGTACGACCCTATGAAGCAGGAGGGATGTCATGAAAGCCTTATTTGAGAAGGAAAAAAATTACTGGAGTCATAAGCTGGAACCTGAGGATCATATCATTTGCCTGCCATATACCAACAACGTATCCAAGGATGCAAATACAACGAATTCAAATTCCCATACGTACACGCTCACATTTCCATCTGAAATTTCCGGGCGAATATCCTCTATAACAGGTGGCGCTCCATGGGCAGTGTTTATGGTTCTGCTGGCTGGAGTAGAAAGCCTATTACATAAATACACAGGTGAGGAACGTGTGCTGCTGGGCATTCCGGTAGCCAAATCTGGCAACAGTGCAACAAAGCCGATCAATCATCTACTTTTACTAAAAAACACGCTGGATTCCACCACATCCTTCAAAACTTTGCTGGCTCTAATCAAAACCTCTGTCAGCGAAGCGATTGAACACCAAAATATTCCCTTTTGGAGCTATACCGAAGGACTGGAAATTCCACGCAGCGAGGATGACAAGCCTCTTATTCACACCTCGATATCTATGCAAAATATTCATATTTCTGATTTTTTGAATCATGTACAGTCTGAGCTGGATTTTCAATTTCAATGGGAAAATGCAGCCGTTTCCCTGAATGTGAAGTATAGTAGCGACCGTTATAGCGAGGCAACGATTGAACGCTTTGTTGAGCAGCTGTTGCGGTTGTACACCATTGTTTTGCATCAGCCAGAGCTGGCGATTTCCGCAGCACAAGTGCTGTCAGAGCAAGAAGTGGAGCAACTGGTTTATACCTTCAACGATACAGCTGCGGATTATCCGCGTCATGCGTCCATACATGCGTTGTTTGAGGAACAGGCGCAGCAGACACCACAGCAGGTGGCAGTGGTGTACGGACAAGACAGGCTGACCTATGGAGAATTGAACGAAAAAGCGAGCCGTATGGCTCATACATTGCGTAAGCTGGGAATCTGCACCGAGCAGACGGTTGGCATTGTGGCTGAACGCTCGATTGAAATGATCGTCGGTATGCTTGCGATTCTCAAAGCAGGCGGAGCGTATGTGCCGATTGACTCCGATTATCCGAATGAACGTGTACGCTATTTGCTGGAGGATTCCGGTGCAAACATACTGCTGGTACAGCGAATGGAGCATCGGCCCGTTGATTTTGCCGGGACTGTGCTCGACCTGAGCGATTCCGCAATCTATGGAATGGATGAGGCTGATCGTTGCAATCCCGTTTTGCCAAATGATCACGGGACGTATACTGGCACGGCTGATATGGGATACGTAGACTGCCTAAACCCGCTCTATTCCATTTCCGCTAGTTCCGAGCTTGCTTCTACTACAACGACACAACCAGAAACCATTCAACCAGAAGCTACGCAATCAGAACAAGCAGAACAGATACAACAGGCTTACACAGCTGGAGAACACTCGAAGGCGACCGCTGCTGATCGCCTGGCATACATTATGTACACCTCAGGGACAACAGGCCAGCCCAAAGGGGTTATGGTGGAGCACCGCAATGTCGTACGTTTGGTGAAAAATACAAACTATGCGCAATTGGATGCCGACACGCGCATTTTGCAGACCGGTGCCGTTGTCTTTGATGCGTCCACCTTCGAAATATGGGGAGCGCTATTGAACGGTGGACAGCTGGTGCTGGTGAGTCAGGATGTCATTTTAGACGCACCCAAGCTGAAGGAAGCCGTGCGCAATCACGGCATTACAACGATGTGGCTGACGGCACCGCTCTTTAACCAGCTGTCCCAGCAGGATCTGGAGCTGTTCGAGGGAATACGGGAGCTGCTGGTCGGCGGGGATGTGCTGTCCGTACCGCACATTAATCGGGTGCTGGATGCTTATCCGTCCCTGCGGATTATCAACGGCTACGGCCCGACGGAAAATACGACCTTTTCCACCACGCATGCGATTACTGGCGTGCAATCCGAATCGGTGCCGATTGGCAGCCCGATCCATAACTCGACGGCGTATGTCGTGGACCGTTCGATGCAGCTGCAGCCTGTCGGGGCGTGGGGAGAGCTGATCGTCGGCGGTGACGGGGTGGCACGTGGATACCGCAACCGTCCGGACCTGACGACCGAAAAGTTCATCGACAGTCCGTTCCGCAGCGGAGAACGCTGCTATCGCACAGGGGATCTGGTGCGTTGGAATACGGACGGGACGCTGGAATACAAGGGACGGATTGACGCCCAGGTGAAAATCCGGGGCTACCGGATCGAGCTGGGCGAGGTGGCAGCACAGCTGTTGAAGCTGGAGGCAGTGCGAGAAGCCGTCGTGATTGCACGTGAGGACGAGCAGGGGCAAAAGCAGCTCTGCGCTTATGTGGTGACCCATGCGGATGTAGCGGCAAATGAGCTGCGCAGCGCGTTGAGCCAGGAGCTGCCGGGCTACATGGTGCCGTCGTATTTTGTGCAGCTGGAGCAATTGCCGCTGACGCCCAATGGCAAGGTGGATCGCCGGGCGTTGCCGCAGCCGGAGGGAAGTGTAAACTCAGGCGCAGCATATATACCTCCTCAAACTCCATTGGAAGAACAGCTCGCGAGTATTTGGCAAGAAGTGCTGGAGCTTGAGCGCATTGGAAGGAAGGAGAATTTTTTTGAAGCAGGCGGTCATTCCCTGCGGGCGACACATGTCATATCGCTTATCCATAAGAAATTGCATAAAAATCTGCAGCTAAAGGATTTGTTTGAGCATCCGACGATTGAACAGCTTGCGCAGGTGATTGAAACGCTGGAGCAAACCGCCTATGCATCCATCTCTGTTGCAGAGAACAAGCCGTTTTATACAGTATCCTCAGCGCAAAAACGGATGTATATCCTCAATCAACTTGACGGAGCGGGAGTTAGCTATAACATCCCCGGCGCCCTGACACTGACAGGTTCACTTGATTATAAGGCACTGGAAAAAGCGTTCCGCCAGCTTATTGCCCGTCATGAAACATTGCGTACTAGTTTTGAAACCATGAACGGCGAACCTGTCCAGCGGGTGCATGACGAGGTTCCATTTCACATCGAGCTGCTTCAGGCCGACGGAGCCGACCGGATGCACACAGATAAGCTGGTACATGATTTTGTCCGGCCGTTTGATCTGGCGCAGGCCCCGCTGCTCCGGGTGGGCCTGATTGTAATCAGTCCAGAGCATCATATTTTGCTGCTGGATATGCACCACATCATTTCGGACGGCACCTCTATCCATGTGCTGATTCAGGATTTCATCCGTTTATATGCAGGCGACACGCTGCCATCACTGCGCATTCAGTATAAGGACTACGCCGCTTGGCAACAGGAGCAGCAGCAAAGTGAACGCTACCGGGAGCAGGAAAGCTACTGGCTGAATACCTTCGCGGGAGAGCTACCCGTGCTGGATATACCGACCGACTATCCGCGTCCAGCGGTGAGAAGCTTTGAAGGAGATTTGCTGGAATTTACGCTCGATCAACGGCAAAGCGAAGGATTAAGAAGAATTGCGATGCAGACGGAATCAACATTGTATATGGTGCTGTTGGCTGCCTATACAGCTTTGCTTAGCCATTACAGCGGACAGGAGGATATTATTGTCGGTTCGCCGATTGCGGGACGGTCCCATGCTGATCTTGGCAGTCTGATCGGGATGTTCGTGAACACACTGGCGATCCGCAATTACCCGGAAGGCGGGAAAACATTCCGTGATTATGTGCTGGAGGTCAAGGACAACGCATTGAAGGCTTTTGGACATCAGGATTATCCGTTTGAAGAACTGGTAGACAAGCTGGGTGTAGATCGAGATTTAAGCCGCAATCCGTTATTTGATACCCTGTTTGCTCTGCAAAATCTGGAGCAAAAGGAGCAGCAGCTGGCAGGGTTGCAATTGACATCCTATCCGAGTGAACAAACGACGGCCAAATTTGATTTGAGTCTGCTCGCGCTGGAAGATGGGGAGGAAATCATCTGCGGTCTTCAATATGGAACCCGGCTCTACAAGCGGGAGACCATCGAACGATTGGCGTTGCATTTCCAGCAGCTTATCCATGTGGTAATAGAACAGCCGGATATCGTTCTTTCGGCTATTGAAATCGTTTCGTCCCAAGAAAAAGAGCAGATTGTGCAGCAATTTAACGATACAGCAGCAGACTATCCGTATCCGTGTGATCAAGCTGTGCATGTGCTGTTCGAGGAGCAAGCAGCACTATCGCCGGATCGGGTGGCAATCACCTTTGCGAGCACACAGCTTACCTACCGCGAGCTGAATGAACGTTCCAACCGTCTGGCACGCATACTCGCTTCCCATGGGATACGGCGCGGCTTGGAGCCGGAAATACAGCGGGTAGGGATTATGGCTGAGCGCTCTATTGAACTGATCGTCGGTATGCTGGCGATTTTGAAGGCTGGAGGGGCCTATGTTCCCATTGATGCCGATTATCCTGAGGAGCGTATCCGTTATTTACTGGAGGATTCCGGCGCTCAGCTGTTACTGGTACAGCGACGCGAGCAGGTTCTTTTTGAACCGGGTATTCCGGTTATCGCTTTGAGTGATGATCCAGAATGGAGCAGCGAACCTGAACTTAATACTCATGCGGATGAATCTGCTGCGATCTCAACGGACGGATCTTCCTCAGATCTTGCGCATGTCATCTATACCTCTGGTACAACAGGCAAGCCGAAGGGGGTTATGATCGGGCACCGCAATGTCGTGCGTTTGGTGAAAAACCAAAGCTATGCCACATTTGATGAAAATACGCGTATGCTGCAAATAGGAGCAGTTGTGTTCGATGCTTCCACGTTTGAAATCTGGGGAACGCTGCTGAACGGTGGCCAACTGTATGTGGTAAGTCATGACACGATTTTGGACGCCGCCAAGCTCAAACAAACCATTGACAAGTATCGTATTAACACCATGTTCATGACCGCAGCTTTATTCAATCAGCATTCACAGCAAGACATTGGAGTGTTTGCTTCCTTGAAGGAATTGCTCGTGGGTGGCGATGTATTATCCGTACCACACGTCAATCGCGTGCTGAAGGAGTACCCGCACCTTCGATTGATCAATGCTTACGGGCCGACGGAGAACACCACCTTTTCCACCACCTATGACATTACAGAAGCGCAAGCCCAGTCTGTTCCCATTGGACGTCCGATTCATCATTCGACCGCTTATGTGGTCAATCGTTCGTTAAAGCTGCAGCCTGTCGGGGCATGGGGAGAACTGATCGTCGGTGGCGACGGCGTGGCGCTCGGGTATCTGAATCGGTCCGAGCTCACGGCGGAAAAGTTTATTGAAAGTCCATTCCGGCCCGGAGAATACTGCTATCGTACAGGAGATTTGGTGCGCTGGCGTGCAGATGGCGTGTTGGAGTACAAGGGAAGAATGGATGAGCAGGTCAAAATTCGCGGCTACCGCATTGAGCTGGGTGAAATTGAAACCCGATTGTCCACGATTGCAGGTGTGAAGGAATCGGTTGTTACCGTGCAGCAAGATGATAACGGGCAAAAACAGCTATGCGCATATTTCGTAACAGACAGCGAATTGAGTGCGAGCGACATACGTAACGTTTTGTCGCAGGATCTGCCTGGCTATATGGTGCCTTCCTACTTTGTGCAGCTTTCCAGACTGCCCTTGACGCCCAATGGTAAAGTAGACCGCAAGGCACTGCCTGCACCTGAGCATAATGTCGACACAGGCGTGAATTATGTGGCACCCGAGACGGCAATTCAGCAGGCGCTGGCTGCGGCTTGGGGGGCCATTCTGGGTATTCGGCAAGTGGGCATACAGGATAACTTTTTCCATTTGGGTGGTGACTCCATCAAGGCTATCCAAGTATCGTCGCGCTTGTTTCAGGCGGGATACAAGCTGGACATGAAGGACTTATTCAAGTACCCGACAATTGCGGGACTGAGCCCATATATTCAGCCTGTGAACCGACTGGCGAAGCAGGGCGAGGTTACAGGAAATGTTGTGCTTACACCGGTTCAGCGCTGGTTTTTTGAACAGCAGGCGGCAGAGCCGCACTATTTTAACCAATCTGTCATGCTCTATCGCCAGGAAGGCTATGATGAACAGGCACTCCGTCAAGCACTTGACCAAATTACCGCTCATCATGATGCATTGCGTATGGTTTTTCGTTCATCGGAGAACAGGTATATCGCATGGAATCGCGGTGTAGGGGAAGGCGAACCATACGATCTGGAGAGTTTTGATTATAGGGACTTTGCTACAAGCGAGAAGGATTTGGCGAAGATTATTGAAACGAAATGTAATGAAATCCAATCCGGTATTTCTTTAAGTGAAGGCCCGCTCATGAGGCTGGGGCTGTTCCGTTGCCCGGATGGAGATCATTTGCTGATCGTGATTCACCATTTGGTGGTGGATGGGGTATCCTGGCGCATTTTATTCGAGGATTTAGCGACTGCTTATGAGCAGGCCTCCAAGGGTGAACGGGTAATTCAGTTGCCTCATAAAACGGATTCATTCCAAACGTGGGCCGAGCAGTTGCACGCTTATGCCAACAGTCCAGCCATTGAACGTGAGCGCGCGTATTGGAAGGAGCTTGCGCAAGCGGAACTGGTTTCTTTGCCGCAGGATTATGGGCATAACGAGCACGAAAAGCCGTTAATGGGTGACAGTGAGTCGGTTACCGCTGTTTGGACAAGTGAGGAGACAGAGCAGCTGCTTAAGCAGGCAAATCGTGCCTACCGAACAGAGGTTAACGACCTGCTGTTGACAGCGGTAGGGATGGCATTGCAAGCGTGGTGCGGTAATGAGCGTTTCCTGATTCATCTGGAGGGGCATGGACGGGAAGCTATTTTTCCAGAGGCGGACATTACTCGAACGGTAGGATGGTTTACAAGCCAATATCCCGTTTTGCTTGATATGGCAGAAGAGCAGTCTCTTTCGCAGCGAATTAAGCATGTGAAGGAAGGACTGCGCGGCATCCCGCAAAAAGGGATCGGATACGGCGTGTTGAAATACTTAGCTGATCGCCAGGGACAAGCGGCATCTATAGCCCTGTTTGAAGCAGATCCTGAAATCAGCTTTAACTATTTGGGACAATTCGATCAGGATATGAAGGGAAATGACCTGCAGTCATCCCCTTACAGTGGAGGAATGCCACTTAGCCCGACCATGGCCCGGACGTATACGTTGGATTTTGGCGGCATCATTTCGGGAGGTCAGTTGGGTCTGACGATTAGCTATAGCCGTACCAGCTATCGAGCGGAGACGATAGAGCGCTTGGCGAGATTACTGGAATCGAGTCTGCGTGAAATTTTGGCGCATTGCATCCATAAAGAACATCCGGAGCTGACCCCAAGTGATATTTCCTATAAAGGAATGAGTATAGAGGGCTTGGACAGCCTGTTATCTGAAATGGGTACTGCGGGTGAGGTCGACAATATATATACACTGACCCCGATGCAAAAAGGGATGCTGTTTCACAGCCAGCTCGATAGTCAAGCAGCCATGAATGACGCGTATTTTGAGCAGGTTTCTTATGATATGCGAGATCAGTTGGATATTCGGGCTTTTGCAGACAGCCTGAATATTCTGGTTCGGCGACATGAGGCGCTGCGTACACATTTTTATTTTGGCAGGGATACGGAGCCGTTGCAGGTGGTGTATCGAAGCCGGGACTGCGGCTTTTATTACGAAGATTTACGCGAGCTGGATGTGGAAACAAGGGATACCTGGCTGAAGAGCTTCAAGTTGGAAGATAAAGCACGGGGCTTTGATCTGCGTCGGGATGTCCTGCTGCGTGTAGCGGTTTTGCGCACCGGGGAAGACAGCTACCATTTTGTGTGGAGTTTTCATCATATCGTGATGGATGGCTGGTGTCTGTCCCTTGTGAATAAAGAAGTGTTTGAGAGCTATGCAGCACTTCAGGAGGGCAGAGTGCCAGAGTTGGCACCGGCAGTGCCGTACAGCAGCTTTATTGAATGGCTGGAAGCACAGGATCGCGAGGCGTCAGCCGACTACTGGAGAAGCTATTTATCCGGGTATGAGCAGCAAACAGCGCTGCCTGCTGTAAAAACCGGTCGTAAGAATGAAGGCTACACAGCCAGCGACTGGGTGACGGATTTGGAGCATGAGTTGACCCTCCGGGTGGAGGAGACGGCCAAGCGATATCAGGTGACCATGAATACGTTATTACAAACCGCATGGGGGATTGTGCTGCAAAAATATAACAACCACAATGATGTCGTATTTGGCAGTGTCGTCTCAGGCCGTCCATCGGACATTATCGGGGTCGAGGACATCATCGGCTTGTTCATTAATACGATTCCCGTTCGCGTACGTACCGAGCCAGGGGAAACATTTGCAGAAGTCATGAAGAACATGCAGGAGCAGGCGTTGGCTTCTCATACGTATGATACGTATCCGCTGTTTGAAATTCAGGCATTGACCGACCAGAAACAGGATTTAATTAACCATATTATGGTGTTTGAAAATTATCCGGTGGATGAGCAGGTCGAGGAGCTGGGAAATGACGGACAGAGTACATTTACGATTTCCAACGTGGTGGCTACAGAGCAGACCAACTACGATCTGAGCGTCGTCGTTATGCCGGGAGAAGGCATCAAGATTCGTTTTATGTATAACGCGTTAAGCTATGATCAAGCAGGCATTGAGCGTCTGTATGGACATTTTGTACGTTTGCTGGAGCAAATTTTGCTTAACCCGAATGTTTGCGTAGAAGAGCTGGAACTGGTTACAGCGGCGGAAAAACAACAGATTACAGGAGAGTTTAATGATACTGCCTCTGCATATCCACGTAATCAGACGATCCATAAACTGTTTGAGGAGCAGGCTGAGCGCACGCCGGATCATGTTGCCGTCGTTTTGGGTCATCAATCTCTAACCTACCGTGAACTGAACGAGAGAGCCAACCGTCTCGCACGGACGCTGCGTGCAGAAGGAGTTCAGCCGGATCAGCCGGTAGGCATTTTGGTGCAGCGCTCGCTGGAAATGATCGTAGGCATCTATGCGATCCTCAAAGCAGGCGGAGCCTACGTGCCGATTGATCCAGAATACCCGGTGGACCGCATCCGCTTTATGCTGGAGGACTCGGGAGCGAAGCTGGTACTGACGCAAGCGCAGGTAGCCGAACAGGCATCCTTGAGCTTCGACGGCCAGGTACTGGTGCTGGATGGTCCAGAGCAGGATGGAAAGGACATCTACCACGAAGACGGCTCGAATCTGGAGCCACTGGCCGGGCCGCATCATGTCGCGTACGTCATCTACACTTCCGGTTCGACCGGAAAACCGAAGGGCGTGATGGTTGAACATCATTCCGTTATTAACCGGATTTTGTGGATGCATGACCGTTACGGCTTGGGCGCGGAGGACACGATCCTGCAGAAAACCACCTTCACGTTCGACGTGTCGGTGTGGGAGCTGTTCTGGTGGTCGATGGTTGGCTCGAAGGTAAGCTTGCTGCCCGTTGGCGGGGAAAAGAATCCGGAGGACATCGTCGATGCGATTGCCCGCAACGGAGTCACCACGATGCACTTCGTGCCTGCGATGCTGCATGCATTCCTGGAGTACGTGGAGCAGCAGCCACGGGAAGTAATACAGGCGAAGCTAGGCACGCTGCGGCATGTATTTGCCAGCGGCGAAGCGTTGCCGCTGCAATATGTGGCGCGCTTCCAACGGCTCGTGTCAAGTCTGGCTGGAGCGAAGCTGATCAACCTGTATGGCCCAACGGAAGCGACCGTAGACGTATCGTACTTCGATTGCGAGCCGACGGAGGAATATACAGTCATTCCAATCGGGAAACCGATTCAAAATATTCGTCTATACATCGTGAAGGAAGGCACGGAGCAATTGCAGCCGATCGGGGTTGCAGGGGAACTGTGTATCGGCGGTGTAGGGGTAGCACGTGGCTATCTGAACCGTCCGGAATTAACGGCGGAGAAATTCGTTGTTGACCCGTTTGCCGGTGGCGAAGCCGGCTATGAGCGGATGTACCGGACAGGCGATTTGGCGAGATGGATGCCGAACGGGGACATTGAATATTTGGGCCGGATCGACCATCAGGTGAAAATCCGGGGCTACCGGATCGAGCTGGGCGAGGTGGAGGCGCGGCTGGCAAGTGTACCGTCCGTGCGGGATAGCGTTGTTATCGCTTTGCAGGATGGAGCAGGCCAGCAGCAATTATGTGCTTACTTCACTGCCGATGAACAGCTGACCATCCGTGAGATTCGAAGTGCATTGTTTGCTGCCCTGCCAGGCTATATGATTCCATCTGCCTTTGTACAGCTGGATCGTATTCCGCTGACGACTAACGGCAAAATCGACCGCAAAGCGTTACCTGTACCGGACAAAGCGTTGCACACGGGTACAGAATATGTCGCACCGCGAACCGATGTGGAGCAGTTGCTGGCAGCCATTTGGCAGGAAGTGCTCGAAATCCCGCAAGTGGGGATCCACGATGACTTTTTCACGTTGGGGGGACATTCCTTGAAAGTACTGGAGCTTGTACGCAAAGTTCACCTTGCCACAGACATCGAGCTTCCAATTCGCAGTGTTCTGGAGTTTCCGACTATAGAAGAGCAGGCGCTCGCATTATTGAAATCCGATCTGGAATACAAGGCGGATAGTCCAATCATTCGGTTGAATGAACACGGTCCTGTCTCCATCTTCTGCTTTCCGCCCATGCTTGGATATGGGCTGTCGTTCGCGGAGCTTGCAAAACAACTGGATCAGGATGCAGTCGTGTATGGATTGGAATTCGTAGAGGATGCTGCGGATGAGCACGAAATGTTGACACGGTATGTTGATTTGATCGTCAGCACGCAAGCACAAGGTCCGTATGTGCTGCTTGGCTATTCCATAGGCGGTAATCTGGCGCATAAGGTTGCCGACACGCTGGAGCGTCAAGGTCATGCTGTATCCGACATTTTTATGCTTGATTCAGTCAAAAGGACGGAAGCCCGGCCCTTCACAGCCGAAGAAACAGAGCACGATATTCATGCCATGCTGGAACAGGTTCCCGAGTCCTACCGTGAGCTGTTGAATGACACGTACCAGCGTAAAATGATCGCTTACGCGGTGTATGGCAACCAGCTTGTGAACACAGAGACCGTTCAGGCCAATATTCACGGTTTTGTTGCTGTCGGATCGGAAATGGTGAAGGGGACGGGAGACAATCGACTCTTATGGAAAGACGCTACACAAGGAAGCTATGAAGAGCATAGCTTGATCGGCAGTCATTATGAACTGCTGGAACCCGGTTTTGTCGAGGAAAATGCAAAATGCATCCGTGCCGCAATACAAAGCATAGCCCGAAGCACGGGGCAAAATATGGCTCTTGGCTCTTCAAAGTCAATGGTCGATGATATGTCCGGCATTCGTTAATTTATAATCTGACAGAATCCTGATCGAACAGATAAGAAGCCTTCTGCTTACGCGATTCGATCAGGATTCGCTTTATCATCTGCATTCCCGCTATGGGAAATGCGATGATTACATAGCGCCATGCAGATAGCTCCGATATGGGGTGAAGATATCTGCTCCGCTATGCAATCACCGCACTGTCAACACAATGATCCAACTTCATACTTACATTGCTGCATACGGTATATCTTTTTCATTGGGGTTTTCTCCCTATTCATTATTCCTGAACGTTTACAAAACATTGCATGTCCGAACATAATTGAATGCTAAAATTTGTATTTGGTCCCCCCTCAGCCAGGGAGCCACAAACTAACCAACAGGAGGAATAGAATGGGAATCATTCGTCTTTTTGCAGCCCGCAGCATCAAATACGCTACTGCGATGGTATTCACTTTGTCATTGTACGCGGGCGCTGTGAGCGGCATACAGCCGGCATCGGCAGAAGGCCCGGCCGATCCGGCTCCGTTCATCGCTGCCAAGGTGGTGAATGAGAATGCTGGCAAAAAAGTGTTATTCGATAATACACACGGACAGACGTCCGGTGCCGCAGACTGGGTCATTGACGGAGGGTTTTCCGACTTCGGACAGGCTCTTGCGAACCGTGGCTATGATGTGCATGAGCTTCGTAAATCTACGCCGATTACTTACGATGATTTGAAAAATTATGATGTATTTGTGACGGCAGAGCCGAATATTCCTTTTAAACAAAGCGAACAGGCTGCAATGGAGCAGTATGTCAAAGCAGGCAACAGTATTTTCTTCATTGGAGATCACTATAATGCAGACCGCAACAAAAATCGGTGGGACGGCTCGGAAAGTATAAACGGCTACCGCCGTGGAGCATGGGAAGACCCTGCCAAGGGGATGAGTTCAGAGGAAAGAAGCTCGGCAGCGATGCAGGGTGTAGTCAGCTCGGACTGGCTGGGCAGCCAGTTTGGTGTACGTTTCCGCTATAATGCACTAGGCGATATTACCGCCAATCAGATTGTGGAGCCTGCGCAGGCGTTC
Source organism: Paenibacillus kribbensis (assembly GCF_002240415.1). Classification (NCBI taxonomy): domain Bacteria; kingdom Bacillati; phylum Bacillota; class Bacilli; order Caryophanales; family Paenibacillaceae; genus Paenibacillus; species Paenibacillus kribbensis. Next base: position 3,051,656 of record NZ_CP020028.1, on the reverse strand, counting down.
GGCATTACAACAGGGGTGAGCAATGTCGCGATGCATGCAGGGTCCACGCTGGCGATCATCGACCCCACCAAAGCCAAGGGCATCGTATACCTGCCCGAAACGAATCAAGCCTGGGGCAATGCAGTCGATCAGGGCGTCTATAACGGAGGCGGTATACCGGAAGGACCCTATGCAGCCGTATCAAAAGTAGGACTGGGCAAAGCAGCTTTCATCGGGGATTCATCTCCTGTCGAAGATGCAACGCCAAAATATTTGCGCGAAGAGACAGGGACCAAGAAGACGACATATGACGGCTTTAAGGAGCAGGATGATGCTATACTGCTGGTTAACCTGATCGACTGGTTGTCCAAGAAGGAGGATTACACCAGCCTGACGGATGTGAAAAGCTTGCAGCTTGACCAGCCGACGGCGCTGCTGCCTTTTGAAGAGCCGCAGGCTTCGACGGAGCCGCAAGCTGAGCCTTGGTCTGCTCCCGCAGCAGGCTACAAATGGTGGGATCAGCAAACCTTCAAGACTGGCTCTTATGGAGGACCCACAGCCAGCGCACAGCCTGTGTACAGCATCGTTCGTCAGGAACAGCTGCCGAATGCACAGCCTTTTCAAATTCGAATTGTTGCTGACCAGTTGGCTCCCAATACCACGGTTAGTGGATTCAGCACAGGCATTTATGTAGCAGGGGGCACTCAGGTAGCCCAGATTCAAAACCCGGATGGCACTTGGCCAACCTCGTATGGCTATAGCGGAGCATTTAGTCTGGCGTCCGACAGCAAGGGGCATGCCTACAAAGAACTCACCGTACGAATCAAGCCGGGAACCAGCGGTGCGGCCAATCTTCGATTGAGGCAAAATGGCAGCAACCTGCTAACCCAATCGGTCGTACTGGCCGATGTCCCGGCAGAGCCGCTGCCTGAGGAAGGAAATACCATTCCGTCACGTATTAGCATTGCCGAAGCACGGAGCCTCCCGGCTGGCAAAGCTGTGACCGTGGAGGGAGTCGTGACGACACAGCCAGGCGCCTTTGGCGGTCAAGCCTTTTATATGCAGGACGAAAGTGGAGGCATTTATGTATATCAAAACCAAAACGGGTTCCAGCAGGGCGATCAAGTAAAAATTACAGCCAGCCTTGCATTGTACAACAGTGAACTGGAGCTGACCGATCCGGTGGCTATTGAAAAAACGGGAGCAGGACAGCTTCCACCGGCCATGCCAATCACGGAATTAAACGATGCCAATCAAGGACAGCTGGTTGAGCTTCCCTCAGCCACCATTCGTAATATAATCGACGCGACTCCAGCTGGTTCATTTGAATTTGATGCGGTAGCTGGCGAGGCAAGTCACCATGTTCGCGTGGATGCACGTACAGGCGTCACTCGGACATCCTTTCCTTATCAGGCAGGGCAGCAAGTAAAAGTAAAAGGGATATCGGCGATTTTTAAAGGAAATTACCAGTTAAAGCCGCGCGGGCTGGATGATTTTTCAGTTCAAGCAGGGGCAGAGCTGCAAGAAGTAAAGCTTTCGCTGGACCACCAGAACCTCATCGTGGGGGATACCGCATCTACACACCTCAGCGGTACACTAACGGATGGCAGCGAAGCAGATTTAAGCAATGCTTCTGTGCAGTATACCAGCAGTCATGAGTCCGTTACACTGGACACGTATGGCAAGCTCCAAGCGGTAAAAGAGGGCAGCGCCGAGATTACAGCCAGCGTCACTCTACAAGGCAAAACCGTCGTATCCAATCCTGTAACAATTACCGTCGGAAAAGCCAATGCTGGTGATGTCCCGGGCAAACCTGTTTTATCCAATGATAACGGGCAGGACAATGGCCTAAAGGATGGTAATTATCATATCACTATGAATCTGTGGTGGGGTACGAACGGCGATGAACTCAAGCTGTATGAAAACGGCGAGCTGATCGGGACCCAGTCTTTGCAAGCCGCTTCCCCCGGAGCACAGCATGCCATCATTCCAGTAACGGGGAAAGCGAATGGTACCTACACATACACGGCCGAACTGATCAATGCTTCCGGTAAAACGACCAGTGATCCGTTAGTCGTCAAAGTGACCGATGCTTTACCGGGCATTCCGGTGCTCTCTCATGACAATTGGGACGGTGACGGCAACTACACGGTTTCCATGAATATGTGGTGGGGTACCAATGCAACAACATATAATTTATATGAAAATGGTGAGCTGATCGACACGCAAGAGCTGGCGAGCAAAACCCCCCAGGCTCAAAGTGCAGCTACAAACATTCAAGGCCGAAAGCCGGGCACCTATGAGTATCGGGCCGAGCTGGTCAATGACGCAGGAAAAGTTTCGAGCCAAACGATTACTGTAAAAGTGAAGTAGCGTTAATAAATAGCAAGAGCATCTATTGGCTTTGCGGAGCCTGATAGATGCTCTTCATTATTTAATATCAAAAAAAGCCCTGCTGGAACGGGGACCTGCCCATTTAGGATTAAGATGTAGTTGGTGTAGTCGAGAGAGTATCTAAATCGGCAGAGCCGAAGAAAAATAAAACAATCAGAATGGTGAGAATGATAAACTCTGCAAAATGCTCCCCGTCAAACTCGCCTGCCGTAAGCTCACTCACCGCAAATAACCCCTTTCGTCATCGGTATATTACTTATCCATTTTCTTTTGAAAGGCTTGTATGACTTGATCCAGCGTCATATTTCCGTTGTCATTTAAAAATTTCACCATGTTGTCGACATTGGTGGAGTTCGATGCCAGTGTTTTGAATTTTCCCGTTAATCCTACAAGCAGAGTTGCTTGTCTGTATAAAGTAACGGAATCGACGCGCAGCTTGCCTGTTAACAACAGGGCCGCTACCACGACCTCTACATTTTTTCCATGCAGAGCAGAGAAGATAGCCGCATTGCTGTCTAGTTTGCTTTTCTTTTGTCCGTTGGAGGAGCCAGGGGATGATTTGGAGCTGCGATTCCCATTTCCATTCTTTCCTAAGGAAGCCATTGAATCTTCCTCCCACCATAAACTGTTCTTGTCAGGTATGAAAAAAGTTTGGGACAAGGACAGTGGCACTGCACGTGCTCATCAAATGCGATATAATCTTATTGTATGCGATAAAAAAGCATTGGTTACTGCAAGAATAACCCTGACTGAGTGTTCCCAGGCTCCTCTTATTATGTAAATTATTTTCGCATGTTGGTTCAATATAGAGTAAACTACAATAAAGCAAACGAAATAGGAGTTGTGAATAAAGTATGTCAAATGAAGAAGTATTGTTAACCAAAGAGGGATTAGCCAAGCTGGAGGAAGAACTCAAGGAACTGAAGACTGTAAAACGCAAGGAGCTGGCTGAACGTCTCAAGCTGGCGATCAGCTACGGAGACTTGAAGGAAAATAGTGAATATCACTCAGCCAAGGATGATCAAGCGTTTATGGAAACTCGTATTTTGACACTGGAAAAAATGTTAACCAAAGCTCGGATTGTGGATGAAAGCAACCTGGACCTCCGAACTGTCAGTGTAGGCTCAACTGTCGTTCTCAATGATATTGAATTTTCGGAGAAGATGGAGTACAAAATTGTAAGTCCTGCTGAGGCAGACGTTCTGGATAATAAAATTTCCTATGAGAGTCCTTTAGGCAAGGCGCTTTTGGGTAAAGAAGTGGGCAGTATCATTCATGTAGACGCACCTATGTCTGTCATTAAATATGAGCTGCTCGAAATTAAGCTCACATAGTTCATTCCCGATTCCCTTGGTAAGGGAGCCGGGATTTTTTATTTACTGGAGGGCCACTTTCTTGTTGCTTTAGGCCAATATCCACTCCGCAATATCCTCCAAAACTTCAGTAGACACCTTTTGTGGGATTTTGTACTCTTTTTTGAAGTCCTTGACCCTGTCATAAACCGACTTCATAAACAGGTGGTTCAATCCGGGGTAGAGCTTGAAACGGACATTGGGCTTACCGATGCAGATTTGCTGATAGAGTGCGAAATCCTTTTCCGTGGAGACCTGAAAATCCTTGTCTCCCTGCAATATCAGCAGGGGTTTTTCTGTTCTGCTCAGATAATGGGCAACGGGATGTTCAGCCATTTCCTTGAAATACCATGCGTAGGTTTTACCAAAAATCTTTGTCTGTTTTGCTTTTTCCTCATTCATACCGGAGATGGCGTCGAATTTGGCTTTGAGACCCACGATTTGCCTATTCGCTATTTTTTGTAGAAATTTAGGCAGTTGACTGAGCACATCATCATTTTGGCTCATCAATATATCGCTCAACATACGCGGCGAGCCTGCACATATGATTATACCTGCGAAATCGCCGCCCTCCGCGTCAATACGCGGCGCGAGCATACCACCGAGGCTGTGACCTAAAATGTACACCTTGTCGGAGTCAATTCTGCCGTCATTTTTAAGCAGTTTGGCGGCAAGGATGGCGTCCTCTATTGTTTCGCTTTCCACAGTAACATCGCCGGGGCTTTCTTTCAGCATCTGCTTCCCGTAAATCTTTGTGCGCTTGTCATAGCGAAGCACAGCGATTCCTTTGGCAGACAGTGCTTCTGCAATATCGCGGAACGGCTTATTAGCGCCGATACTTTCATCCATATCCGCAGGGCCTGAGCCATGCACCAGTACCACAGCCGGAACCATTGAAGTACAATGATCCGGCAACGACAAAATCCCATTCAAAGGGTATTTCGTTCCCCTGCCAATAATTATTTTTTCGTTCATGTCTATAACCTCCGACCAGATAAGTGATGGCGCTATTACATGTGGAATGAGTAAGTGCAATACAATGTCGGTAGAAAAGTGGGCAATCATAGCCGAGGCCCAAAATCACACCTGTTATAATTATGGCCAGCCACACGCGCTGCCTTCATCAATTCAACGGACATTTTCCAGAACGGGATGCACAATGTCTATTTCCTTCTATAAATTTTTCCATTTTATGAACGACTCGTTGATATCTAGGGTCATCTCGCAACGAATCGAACGCTGGATTCATCAGTCCATCCCGCATCAAGCTTTCCTTAATTATTTGCTCGCTGCGGGGCGCGACTTCGACGCAATCATTCAGCCACGGTTCAATCAGGTCAAAGAAGGAATCTCCATGAAGCTCGAAGGGGAAAAATCCTTCCACGCAGGTATCCACATATTTTCCAAGCAGTTCAATTGCTTTTTCGGGGAAATTGTTCGCGCAATACATATGAGCACCTTGTGCATAAAGCAGGATGACATTGTTTGGGTTTAGCCGCTTCATATTAAAATTTCGTGCGATATCTGTCGCCCTCAGAAAGGCTTCTTCCGCTTTTTCGAGGTTGTCCATATTCGTTTGCAGTACTTTCAGCAGCCCTTGAAAAGTCGCCATCGTATACTGATACAGATCAATCTGCAAGGTTTCTTTGGCTTTGCCAAAGTTACCCATAACCTGATAAGCCTGTGAAATTAACACACCCTCCGGCATCACAGGTCGGATTCCTTCCCCAAGTAAATCCAAAACCCGCTGTGGTTTATTAAGCGTCAGACAGCAAATCGCCTGATATAAAACCGCTTCTTTGGAAAGTTGAACATCGTCGCTTTCTGCCTGAATCCGCTCACATAGCGTCACGGTTTCGTTCAGGAGCGCCTCTTTTCGTTCCTGCGTTCCCGCCAGCATGAAGTGATTGGTGTACAGTCTGACTATTTGCAAAAGGAGTGGAAAACAGGCGTAATATTTTTTAATGATGGTAGCGCACTCCGCGATTACATCTTCAAAAGGCAGGGTAGCGAAATCGGAGGCCAACCTGGTGTATATTTTTGTGATGTCCGTCCGTTCCATTTGCGGGGAATAGCCCATCAGTTCGTCTATGCTGATGTTAAAATAGGCGGCAAGCTGTGGGAGAAATGTGATGTCGGGATAGCTTTGCCCCGTTTCCCACTTAGAAACAGACGCTTTGGAAACGCCGATATATGCCGCAAGCTCATCCTGCGTGATTCCTTTTCCCCTGCGTTTGGCCACAATGACCGATGCCAGATTGATGTCTTTCATCAACGTCACCTCCGCTTATTACTATACGGTTTATATAGTAAACTTCCAAGCGACTCCTGGTTTACTTTTCGAGAAACAATCAACCGTAGGGAAACAATATAAAATAAACAGCCCACCCCGTAGGGTGAGCTGTGTTTTAAATACTATACTTGACTGTTACAAGAATCTTGTTATCGCCGAAGCCGTGTTAGAGCGCGGCAAACCTAAAACGTCCTGCCGGGTTCGATATTTTAATAAACCAAGCCAGTCCAACACTTTATTTTCGTGTTGTGACTGGCTTTTTCCATGAAAGGATTTAAGCTAGTCCGTCATCAAAAAGCCGGCTTGCTCCAATGCAGCACAGGCATCATTAATTTTAGCTTCATCCGAGGCTTGTAAGGTATGAAGATGGATGCCTCCGGTCAGCTGGGACAAATAAGTGGCTTGAGTGGAGTTGATTTTGCGAATAAAATCCTCCACTTCCTTGCGATTTCCGACCCGTATCGGAGCAGTCAGATCGCCATATACCGGATGCTCCACAATAACATCCTGCACACTTACACCATAGTCCACAATTAGCTTTAATTCCTCTTCTGCCTGTTCAGGTCGGTGATTGCACACGATAATACGTGAGGCTATGGGAGCAGCCTGCCCTGCAGGCTCCATATAAATGTATCCTTGGCTCGTAGCCAGGATAGGCTCTTGGCTTGCCTTTAACAGGGAAATATCCTGTACAATTACTTGTCTGGAGACGGAGGCTCTTCGTGCCAGCTCGTTCCCGGTCAGCGGAGATTCATTTTTGAGCCACAGCAGCAGCTGCTTGCGGCGATCCGTTCCTGACCATTTTGAAGATTCTGTCAATGGGATAAGCTCCTTTCTTGTCGATGCGTCAATTCTGCCAAAATACCTACCAGTACATTCAGATCCTCGATTGTAGTTGTCCTTCCGAAAGAAATACGGATAAATTGTAAAGCTTCACGATCAGACGCTCCGAGCGCTTGTAAGGCAGGTGAGGGTTCGTGGTGTCCGGCGGCACATGCGCTGCCGGTAGATATGCACACACCACTGCGGTTACATTCCAGCATAACATATTGTCCCTCGTAACCGTGAAAAAAACATCCCACGATATGACTGAGCACTGCTTCTGTGCCGCTTTCCTGTACGACCCAACGCAACGGAATGGATTTATTTTGAACTTGGGTCATAAAATATTGCCTTAACATAGCATACCGCTGCTGATGCAGCTCCATTTGTTCAGTCATCAATTCTGCTGCTGCGACAAATGCAGCAATACCGGGAACATTAACTGTTCCGGGACGAAATCCGTTTTCATGCAATGTATCAGGGTACACGGGACGCCACGGAGTCCCCGGCTTGAGATATGCAGCACCGACACCTTTGGGGCCATACACCTTATGGCTTGAAACGGAGAGGGCATCTATTCCCATGGCTGCTACATCAATGGGTATGTTCCCGAAAGTCTGTACCGCATCACTGTGTAGCAAAATACCACGATTTCGCAGCAGGGGAGACAAGGCCGCAAGATCCTGAATCAGCCCAGTTTCCGAATTGGCGTGCTGTATGGATACGAGTCCGGTATTTTCTCTGAGATGAGGCAAGAGAGCTTCGCTGGTTATTCGTCCGTCCTTGTCCGGTTGTACAATTGTCAGCTCATAGCCCTGCCGCTCCAGCAAAGTGGCAAGATTGTACATAGACTGATGCTCCAGTGCGCTCATAATCCAATGCTTTTTGTGCTGCGGCAATCCGTTCAGGATCGACTGGACAAGCAACATATTGGATTCCGTTCCTCCTGTTGTAAAATAAACGCCTTCCTTTTGCCCGCCAATCATATTCGCTATCCGTTGTCTGCTGTAATCCAGCGCATAAGCTGCCTGGCCGCCCGCGTCATGAAGGCTGCTGGCATTTCCGAACATTTCCTTATTTAATGCGTTATACATATTCAATGCTTCGTCACACATTGGTGTGGAAGCGGCATAGTCCAGATAAATCACAGCCAATCCTCCCTGTTTAAAAATAATTCCATCACAAAAATCCTTGAGATTATTGTAGGCATGTGTAAATATAAGTGTCAAGACACTTGTAAATATGCATGTAACACGTCGGCTGTCTGTTCATAAAAGCAGAGACAGACCGCCGCAGAGATAATGGAGGGATTGGAATGTCTATACTTGATGTTTTACAAGGAAATCGAGGGCTGATGCCGGAGAGCTATAAGACACTGTCAGTTGCAGATATGGAGCGTCGTGTTGCCGAACTGAAACAAAAATGGGGTCCAAAGCTGCTCATTCCGGGCCATCACTATCAGAAGGATGAAGTGATTCAGTTTGCTGATATAACAGGGGATTCTCTACAGCTTGCCCAAATGGCGGCACAAAACCAGGAAGCGGAATTTATTGTGTTTTGCGGAGTTCATTTTATGGCGGAAACGGCGGATATGCTGACTGCCGACCGACAAACGGTCGTACTGCCGGATATGCGCGCAGGCTGTTCGATGGCAGATATGGCGAATATGGAGCAAACCGAACGGGCTTGGAAGCATTTGCAGGAGCTTGTTGGAGACACGATTATTCCGTTAACCTATGTGAATTCTACAGCAGAGATCAAAGCCTTTGTAGGACGGCATGGCGGGGCTACCGTGACCTCTTCGAATGCCAAGCAGGTGCTGGAATGGGCGCTAAAGCAAAAGGAACGTATTTTGTTTTTGCCGGATCAGCATTTGGGTCGCAATACAGCCTACGATCTTGGAATTCCGCTGGATGAAATGGCCGTGTGGAATCCAATGACCGATCAGTTGGAGACTGAACGGGACCCGGCAACCGCGAAAATTATTTTATGGAAAGGGCATTGCTCTGTTCATGAAAAATTTACGGTAGATCATGTTCGCAGCATCCGTGAGCGTGACAAGAATATCCGGGTCATCGTTCATCCCGAATGCTCTTATGAGGTCGTACAGTTCGCAGATTGCGCGGGCTCCACCAAATTCATCATCGATACCATCCGTGCGGCAGAGCCGGGGACCCGATGGGCCGTCGGCACAGAGATGAATCTCGTGCAACGAATCAAGCAGCAGTACCCTGAACAGCAGATTGAATCGCTCAATCCCGATATGTGCCCTTGCCTGACCATGAATCGGATCGATCTTCCACATCTGCTATGGGCATTGGAGCAAATTGATCAGGGAGAGCCTGTGGGTGTGATTCGTGTGGGTGAGCAGGTCAGACAGGAAGCTGTACTGGCGCTGAATCGCATGCTGGCAATCCGTTAGACTTGTGCCGTGTCCAGCGGATTCCTTCTTGAAATCTTTGGACTTACTTTAGAGATGCAGGGAGCTTGACGGCAAGCAGACGGTTGCCGGATTGAATAAATATCATCCCGCCGGATTTGAGTGTAGGACCGAAGGAGCGTGAGCCTGTGTTGACAGTAAACACGGGATTCAAGGCCATCAGGTCATAGCCGTGAAATACGCCATCTGATTGTCCGACGTACACCCCTTTGCCAAATACGTCAGCTTGAATGATCGGATTATCACCGCCGAAATGAATGAACTGACCTGAGGCCAGCTTCATGGCAGTCAGTCCGCCTTTACTAAAATCCTGGTAGAAGATGCGGCCTTCATGAATGGACGATAAAGGAAAAAGTTGTTCATAGCCTTCTTGCGACCACTTGCGAGCAGGTTTGCTGTCTGCTTTGTAGTTCCAGAAGTCATAGGAAGCCAGTGCCTTTCCTTGAAAGACATAAAGGTCTTTACCGTACAATAAAGCAGAACCATATATGCCTCCAGATTGGAAAGTGCCATCTTTATTTTCAGCTTCGGTCCATCGGTACTGACGATCTCCTTTGGATTCACCTGTCTTGAGGTCGAACTGTGATATCGTAACTTTTCGATTTACCGGATCATCATCCATCATAAACGTATTGGCAAGAGAGTAGACCACCCCGTCTTTAACGGCCAGTGGAAAGGAATTTCTGAAGCTTTCCCAAAGCTTTTTGCCGGTTTTAGCGTCATAGGCATTGATCTGTTCAAAAGTCAGGCTGCCCTGTACGTTATAATTGCGGATAAGGACACCATCGGTCTCCATTAGGTTGTTCAGACCATGGTATGAGTCCTTATCCTCACTGATTTTCCATTTGAGTTTGCCGCTGGCAGCATCGACCGCAGCCGTTTGTTCCGACTGTGTAATGTATACTGTAGAGCCGATTCGATAAATATGATCCGCCTTCGTAAATCCTAAAGAAGTGGTCCATGCTTTCTTGCCTGATTCTGTAACTGCATAGATGGAGCTGTTCTGTGTCATTCCGTAGATGGTGCCATTGCTATGAATCAAAACAGGGGCAAGCTGATCACCATATTGCCACAATTTCCGGCCCGAGCTGCCCTCTAGGGCAACCAGTCTGTGGTTAGCATCAATTGCGAACACCTTACCGTTTTCCGCTACTGCAACCGCCTGCTCTGAATATTGATTTCTATCGATTGGGATAACAGGAAAAGACCAGGAAGGCTTGATCACAGGTGCTTGGATTGAGCTGCTATAAGCTCCGCTGCTCATCGAGACGGCAGATTGCTCTGCACTTGCTTTTTCAGCGAATCCACCAATGATCAGGGGCAGCCCAATACTGGCTACCGCCAATCCTGTTAACCATGAGCTATGTATCGTTTTTCTCATACGTGTTTGCTCCTTTACGAATTAATGGGGAGTAAGGTTTTACATGAAATTCCCTTTTGATTAGACTGTAAATAAAGCCAAAAGTTTCATGTGTTTGTGAACCTATCTGTATCTCTAATTAAAGATTAGTCGTTAACCCGGTTTCGTGCTATAATCGTAGCAACCAACCGAAGGAGGTTGAATCCCTTGTTTGAGCTTCAGGACCTGCTCCCTTATTTGTTTACAATTGGCTTGCTGTGTACCGTAACCTATGCGTATCTCACTCATTTGCACGGCAATGTACCCGAATGCTGGGTAGAAGGCGGGGCTGTGCGGTCACATGCTTCTTCGCTGATGCCGATATCTGCTCGTGGACAGGACATGCCTGTCCGACTGGCACGCCATATCCGGCGCAAGGAAGCGCCGGATGAAGACACGTCAGATTGTTTCCCCTCGTTGAACGATAGTATAGCTAATCAACGAGGAGGAACATATGAAACGTTTCAAGGGATTCACCTTTTGGGGTAAAAAAGAACGGATATTAGGAATGATGGCAGCATTGGCGGTGGTCTTGCTGCTATCTGGCTGCGGTGCGACTGCTGGAGAGATTAATTCACAGACACCCGGTTTTTTTAATCATTATGTGGTGTTCCCACTTTCTTGGCTCATCCAGCAATTAGCGGAATGGTTTGGTGGAAGCTTTGGACTGGCCATCATGACACTGACGTTAGTTGTTCGTCTGGCGTTACTGCCGCTAATGATGCGTCAAACACGTGCCCAGCAGGGGATGAAGCGCAAGATGAGTGCCATGCAGCCCGACCTGGACCGAATTAAGAAGAAGTACGAAAATAAGAAGGATGCTGCCAGCCAGCAGAGTATGCAGCAGGAAATGATGTCGCTTTACAAAGAGCATCAATTCAATCCGCTCAATATCGGCTGTTTGCCTATTCTCATTCAGCTTCCGATATTGAGTGGGATGTACACTGCCATCCGGTTAACCCCGGAACTGGCCTCTCACTCCTTCCTGTGGTTTCGGCTCGGACAGCCGGACTGGATTTTGGCAATCATCGTTGCAGTCGTTTACTTGGCACAGGCTAAGCTTTCTCAGTCTCAAATGACGGCTGACCAGCGCAAGCAATTTGCCATTATGGGATATCTTTCACCGATTATGATGGCGGTCTTTTCCTTTAGTGCCCCTGCAGCCATGCCGTTATACTGGACAGTAAGCGGCACCTTTTTGCTGCTCCAGTCGCTATGGTTTTGTAAACGTTATCCAACCGAGGAAGCAGAGAGTAAGGCCAAGCTTGGAGAAATCACACCAACCTAAAAGAAGAAGATGTTTGTTTAAATATCGAATTGTGTTGCAGCATGACATATGAAATAACAGGATGCCGTTCGAGCCATTATCAGGCTTGAACGGCATTTTTTTGTGCTGATTGTGTACAATTCGCTTGCGTTATTTCAGTCATTATGAAATCCTATTTTAATAAGTTTATTCTTAGAATTGGGAGGCGCGATATGAAAAATCCAGCCACGTCCATTGAATGGTATAAAAATCAAATCAGGGAGGACGGCTGCTATTGCATGAGAAGTATGCAAAAGGCACTGGGCTATGTACACAAGCTGAATTGGACAGAAAACGAATTTTCCCAAGGTTTGACTTACATACAGATAAGAAAGGACAATAAACCTGCAGGATTTATGGAGTATGCGTTGGGTGAACAGGCATGGAGGGCCGTTCATGCGGACGGATATCTTCTGATTCATTGTTTATGGATGGGGGTAACCGGATTGGGGCTAGGCTCTCAACTTATTCAACGTTGCATCGAGGACGCTGTCAGATTGGGTAAAAAGGGAGTTGCTGTGGTCACCAACACGGATACATCGTGGGCACCTGGCCCCGACATTTTTCTGAAGAACGGGTTTCAGCATGTGGAGAACGGACCTTATTCTTTTCAGCTGTATGTTTATAAGCTTAATAGGAATCATATTGATCCTTATTTTCCAAATAATTGGTCGCAGCGGCTAGAGCGCTTTAGTGAAGGCTTAACCATCTTGCGAACTCATCAATGCCCCTATTTGGAGATTGCCACGCAAAATGTGATTGAAGCAGCAGAGAATGTGGGCATACAACCAGAAATCATGTATATACACGATCGTTCACAGCTGATGGAATTGTCCCCGACACCTTATGGTGTATTCCATGTGATCTATAAAGGTGAATTGATTTCATATCACAGACTGACTCCGCGTTCTTTTGCAAAAAGGTTGAGCATGCTTTACGATAAAAGTTGATTCTTTGGGTGAAATTATGTAAGAAAGGTTTGTAAAGTAAAAATAAGAAACGGAGATCACGGAGGACCAACAAGATATGAAACAAACATCAACCAAGCTGCCCATCTCCTTGGCCCTACTCACATGTATAGTATGTGCGCTCGGTTTTACTTTAATCGCATTATGGGTCAGCGACCATCAGGTACGGCATTTTGACTACAAGATCATTACGGATATTCAACAGCTGGAGTCACCAGCAATGACTCGTATAATGAAATTTTTCACCCTAATCGGCAGCGGGATTCCGGTTGCGATCCTTATTTTAATCACCATGCTGGTGCTAAACAGAGTATTGGGCCACCGTAGAGAACTGCTGTTTTTAGCAATTGCTGTGCTGGGTTCGGTGTTGCTGAATACGGTATTAAAGTTGCTCTTTCACCGTGCGCGTCCCGAAATTAACCGTATTATTGAAGCGAATGGATACAGCTTTCCAAGCGGACATTCCATGACTGCATTCAGTATGTATGCGGCGCTGACCTTTTTAGTGTGGAAGCATGTTCCTTTCAAGCTAGGCCGTATCCTGCTGCTCGTGCTCAGCAGTCTGCTGATTATAGCGATCGGGACAAGCCGGATTTATTTGGGCGTGCATTATCCAAGCGATGTTCTAGGCGGCTATTTTATGAGTGGCTGCTGGATGGCGGCCTGTATTTGGTTTTATCAGCGATATGAAGAACGCAGGCCGTCACTTCGCTTTAAATCGACAGTGTAGTTCGTGACGCGGGCATTGAATTATAAAAAGCAAGCAGACGCGTTTAGCGTCTGCTTTTCATTTGGACAGAGGAAGTGAGGTGGTAATACTACATTAATTAGCATGAATAAATTACTCCTTAACATCAAAAAATGAATTACAAAATTACATTATAGAGCTTCCCAACGAATTAAAGCCTAAATCAAATAAAAATGCATGTATTTTCCAGTAGTCATTTGTTTTTCTATAGAAAATAGGTGGTTTTGTGGTGAAAAAATCGGTGCTGATCATTGATGACGAAGAGAAGATATCCAGGTTACTCCAATTGGAATTATCCCACGAAGGATATGCAGTTGAAATCGCTCAGACAGGCAAAGAAGGATTGGAAAAAGCTTTGGCACACACATGGGATATCATCATTTTGGATGTGATGCTGCCTGAGCTTAACGGGGTCGAGGTGCTAAAGCAGATTCGAAAAGTGGACAATCATACACCTGTAATTATGGTCACTGCACGTAACACAACTACTGATAAGGTCTCCGGTCTGGATGGAGGTGCGAATGATTACATTACGAAGCCTTTTGAAATCGAGGAGCTATTAGCGCGCATGCGGGCCAGTATGAGGCATCAATTGGAGTCAAGAGCTACCTCTGCACAAGAAGAGGACAATCCGCCGTATCTTCAGGTCGATAGCCTGATGCTGGAACCCAAAACACGTTCTGTGATGCGGGAAGGGAAGCGAATCGAACTGACGCCCAAAGAATTTGATCTGCTTCATTACCTCATGGAACACAAAAATCAAGTATTACAGCGGGATCAATTGATTCAGGACGTATGGGGGTTTGATTTTGTGGGGGATACGAATGTAGTCGATGTGTATATCCGATATGTTCGTAAAAAAGTGGATCATGGCTACAAAAAAAAGCTGATTAAAACCGTGCGTGGCGTAGGATATTGCATCAGGGAGGAAGATCATTGAAGCTGCGGACTAAAATTACCCTGCTCAGCTCGATTCTAGTGATGACCATTCTCCTGTTTGTAGATGTGACCGTGCATCTGTTGTTTGTCAAAATCGCCACTCGCAATGAAAGAGAAGTGCTGCAAAATAAGTGGACTGAAATCATTTCTGAAACCGGTTCCAAGATGATTTTGAAAAATGCTTGGGGACCCGAGTTAAAAGATGAGCTTTCGGGAGACACGATCCTGAGGGTTTTTGATCAGCAATCCCACCTTCTATATGAAATAAGTCGTCAGTCCCGCTTCAAGCTGGGTGATATACGTTTTAACCCTTCTCAAAGTTCACAGCTGACAGATGTACAGGGCCATAAAATCCTGGTCATTCATCTTCCAGTGCTTTCTCCGGAGGGAAATCAGGAGGGAACGCTGGAGATCGTGGAAAAATGGGATGCGCTCCAAAACAATCTCGATATTTTAGATACGATTCTAGTCACCCAAACTATAGGAGCTATGTTGCTTAGTCTGGTAGGCAGCACAATCTTAGCGAATGCCATCTTACTACCGATTTCGAGCAGTATCCAGACGATGCAGGAAATTGAAAGAAGCCTTAAATTCAAAAAAATCCCTGCTCGCACTCACAATCAAGATGAATTGTCTCAAATGACCGCAACCTTTAACCGAATGATGGACAGATTGGAGGAGAGCTTTCAAAGCCAGCAACAATTCGTCTCCGATGCTTCGCATGAGCTGAATACGACATTAATGATCATTGAGGGCTATGCTAACATGCTGCGACGGTGGGGCACGCGTGACGAGGAAATCCATAAGGAATCCATTGAATCCATCTATGAAGAAACGCAGCGGATGCGAACGATGACGCAGCAATTACTGACTTTGGCTTCCTCACAGCAGGAAGACCCGGAGCCGTATGAGCGAATGGAACTGATCGGTTGCTCTCAACAGGTAGTAGCACATCTCAAGCTTGTACATGATCGTCAAATGACGATTCTTACAGATGAAAAAGAAATCTGGCTTGATGCCAATCTTACCAAAATCAAGCAGCTACTGCTTATCTTGCTCGATAATGCTTTAAAGTACAGCTCAGATCCGATAGAGATTCTGTTGTCCACAGATAAAAAGGATGTGCACATCCGGGTCAAGGACTACGGAATCGGAATACCAGCGGGCGAGGTCAAGCGAGTCTTTGAGCGATTTTATCGGGTAGATAGCTCCAGACATCGTAAAACTGGAGGAACCGGGCTTGGGCTGCCCATTGCCAAGGCTATTACAGACGCCCATCAAGGGACGATACGTATGGAAAGCGTGGAAGGAAAAGGAACACAGGTGACCGTCACGTTGCCTCGAAGACAACAGGAAGGGCTGTCCCTACGGTAGACGTATCTACTCGCGGAACAGCCCTTTGCGTTGATACTTATAAGTGGCCATAGAGGAATGGGATCTTATCTATGCCTGTCCTACAGGACACGACGTGCTGTAGTGTAATGGGAACTCCACCATCCGGAATTAAGGTTCGTAATCGTTACGCCGCCTTTACCGAATGTGTGTAAAATCTTGCCATCCCCCATATAAATAGCTACATGGTGAATAGGAGAGTAGAAGAAGACCAGATCGCCTTTTTGCAGCTGACTACGTGGTACAAACGTGCCGACAGTCGATTGCTGTCTTGACGAACGCGGAAGCTTGATTCCATTTTGTCCAAATACATATTGAGTAAATGAAGAGCAATCAAAAGAGCTAGTGTCGCCTGCCTGTGCTCCAAACTGATAGGGTACACCCATAAATTGGGATCCTGTAGAAATGATCTGATCAGCTGTATCTACCGAAGCGGCGTGAGTGGTGTCAGGTCCAACTACAAAGCTTCCTGCGCCGAATGCCAAAGTCATCGTAAAGCAAATGCCCATCCATAATTTTTTTGAAGTGTGTTTCATATAAGATACCTCCGTTATTTCGTATTTTGTATCTTGTCGTGATGTCCTGATATGACAATAACACAAATAAAATATCCGGAATTTACCACTTAAGGTTACAATCCTGTTACCCCAACGCTTTTCCCTCATTTATTAGAAAACGATGAGAATTTTCACCTGATATTTTGATTGACAGAACGTGCATTTCCCCCTTATCACTGGGTCCGTATGACAAAAAGCGACTTGCAGACGATATGCACAAGCAATCACGCAAAATATGCATACCTATATACTAGAGTTAATAACTTATACGGGAACAAGCCTGGATTCCCGTTTATATCGAAAAGACCACACCGCTTTTCCGGTCAGGAAGGGGAATTCGTATGGCTTCAAAGCAGATTAAACAGCCCGAAGGTCGACATCTAACCATAGTTCAGGTCATTTCCAACTATCCCAATGCACAGCCGGTACCCTCCATCAAGGGTGGAACGGAAAAGGTCGTATATGAATTGACGGAGGAACTGGTAAGACGAGGACATCATGTAACTTTGTTTGCTGCCCGTGGGAGCAGGAGCAGTGCGCGACTGATTACCTATCCCAAGGGATTGAAGCACGATCAGATCTACCAATACGTCCTTCAGCACATGCCTCCCGGAACACAAATCATCCATGATCATACCTTTCGCTCTGCTCTGGGGCGCAAAAAGCTGCCTTGTCCGTCGATATGCACAGTTCATCTTCCAGTGAAGAAACACGGTAAAAATCCGGTGTTTGTCAGTAAGCGGGCACGTCAGCTTATGGGCGGAGGGAAAGGATCCTATGTCTATAACGGTATCAACACACATGAATACGAGTTCAGCAGCGAGAAGCATGGCTATCTACTGTTCATGGGTAGAATTATACGAAATAAAGGTGTATTGCAAGCCATTCAAGTTGCAGAACGAACAGGAAAAAGACTGCTTATTGCCGGTCCTATCAAAGCCCCTGTCTATTTTCGCCAAGAGATTCAAAAGCGAATTCAGCACAATCCCAAAATCCACTATGTAGGGGCGGTCGGAGGGGAACAAAAGCAGCAATTGCTGAAGCATGCCGAATGCCTGCTGTTCCCGACACTGTGGGAAGAGCCCTTTGGACTTGTGATGGTAGAGGCGATGGCTTGTGGAACACCCGTACTTGCTTTAAAAAACGGCTCTGTTGCCGAGGTTCTTTCAGGCTTTCCACAGCTGATTTGCAAATCAGTTGGCCAAATGGAGCGAAAGGTGCAGCAAAAAAATTACCCCTCACCCGCTCAGCTGCGCCAGTATGTCACCCAAAGATTCACTAACAAACAGATGACCAATAAATATTTGAAACTTTACCGTCAAATTATTCGTCGGCAAGGACAGAAGAAAAGGACATCGAAAGCCTGAGCCTAAACGGAGGTGAAGGGAATGAAGGTAAAAAAGCTTATGCTTGGAAAGGGTAATTCCTGGGCCACTCCTTATTATATAGCCACGGGGGAGCAGGAAGGTCCGCATGTGATGGTAGTCGCGGGCATACACGGCAATGAAATCGCGAGCATTCGCGCGGCTGAAAAGCTGGTAAAGCTGTTAAATCAGCAGAAGCTGCAAATCAGCCAAGGCAAGCTTATTATTGTGCCTATTGTGAATCAAGTTGCTTATCGCAAACGAATCAGGGGCGTACCCGATCTCAATCGAACCTTTCCACGCAAAAAAAAGCAGGCGGCATCCAATCCACTTTCCGCTGCGGTATTCCAATTAATACTAAAGCATACACCCGAGTGGTATCTCGATCTGCATGAAGCCAACGGATTATCACAAAAGGATGCCAAGGTGCTTGGTCAAACGCTAATTTCCGATCAGGGGAATCCGGTAGTTCCTGCGGTGCGGCGAACTATAAAGCGAATGAACCATTCCATCAAAAGCAAAGATCGGCATTTTAACATTCGGTTACATGAGCTGCCAGGCTCCTCCCGCACTGCGGCATCCCGCATTTTAGGCGCACGCGCAGTCACCGTGGAAACAGGCTGGAGTCTGCCCAAGCAGGTACGTATAAGGTATCAGCTGAAAATTGTGCAGCATCTTTTGAGAGAAGCCGGGTTGACCATATAACAATACAAAATAAAAATCGCTTCTAGAGCTATGGAGTTTCCTTTCCCATACTCAAGAGCGATTTTTTATTTGCAATTCTCGTCCTCAAATTGATTTTTGGGGCTTATGTGACATCTCTTTGCATCAGGCTTCGGGTTTATAGAAAGAGCTTACCAGGCTTTCTCCCAGGCGAACCTCAATCAGCTCCAATGGCTTATCCTGATCGGCACGGATCGTGTGATGGGTATCGACCAGAATACGAAAGACTGAACCGCTAACCGCCGTAAAGCGTTCTCCGTTCAGCATGACCTCTCCTCGACCAGAAACGATCGTCCACACTTTCAGCCCACTGCCATGACAATGGCCGTTTAAGCGATGATCCGGGAGTACGGTCAAACGTATGGCAAGAATATCGTTCAAACTCCGATGATCAAATTCGTCCAGTACCCGGTAGCTGCCCCAGGAGGTTTCCCCATGCATGGGATGTAGCTGAAGTGTCCCCAGCTTCTCCTTGATCGCGTGGGCATGACTTTTGGCGGCAATGAGGATGCCATCGGGGCTGGCAGCAGCAATAATACCCTCCACGCCAATGACATGGAGTGGAAAGGGCAGCTCATTGACAATATGCGTGTCATGAGCGGGACCGCTGATCTGTCCGCGCCCAATCACTCGGTTGGCGAGCTGGTTCGTTAATGTCTGCCAGCTGCCGATGTCGAGCCATTCACCCTCGTAGGGCAGGACGACGGCGTGTTCGGCACGCTCCGCAATCTCCTCATCGAAGCTGCGAACAGGGAGTCTGTCATACATCGAGCATAATGCCTTGTCGTTCAGGGGCAAATCACTACGCTCCATGCAGGCCAGCATATACCGTAGCTTAGAGGCGTAAATGCCACAGTTCCAGAGTGCACCTTGGCTTATAAGCTGTTGCGCCCCTATGCGATCCGGCTTTTCTGTGAAGCGGGCAACCGACGCATAGGAGGCTTTCCCTTTCCTTCCTGTTTGCTGCCCTGGAACGATATAGCCGTATTGGTCAGAGGGATGTGTAGGCCTTGTCCCAAGCATGGCCAGATCGGCTCCACTATCAAGCAACAGATCGGAAAGTGCCGCTACACTATGGAAAAAATCCTCGCCCGCAAACATATCCGCAGGAGCGATACAAACAATTTCGTCCAATCCCACGCCTCTGGTGTGGAAATAAGCAGCAGCGAGCGCAGCAGCGGTGAAGGTTCCCCGTTTGGCAGGCTCGCCGAGAACGGGCAGACGACCTTCCGTATGTCGCAAGGCCAGATTCACCTGACTCCGATGAGCCAGCAGCAGGGCAGAGGAATCCAGCCCGGCTGCAGCAAGTTGTCGATACACCCGACTGAGCATGGATTCCATTTGCCCGTCAGGGGCAGGCAACAGTCGGAGAAACAGCTTCGAGCGGATATCGTTGGACAATGGCCACAGCCTTTTTCCAGCCCCACCGCATAACAATACGAGTTGCACAGACGCTTCCTCCTTCGATACAGCTCCATGTCGGAGCGTATCATTTTACGGAATTTTTTTGATTTTAAACGATTTCACCAATGATTTGAGCTTGGATATTGGAGCTCGCTGATACACCTTGCGTTGATGGAAGGATAAAGAACGATGGTTTTTAGCCAAGCTATCCAATTGTTTTTCCGACAGGGATGAAGCCTGGCTATGAAGCGCTTTATTAAGGGACTTGCGTAAAATCATCCGAGCGGGCTGCTTACTGTACAGATAGTTGGCATATGTTTCATATTCGGAGAAACCGAACTGTTTTTTCCGGTTTATGCTTTGGATAATCGCATTGTACCAGGATTTTCCATGACGGGTTTCTATGACCTGCTTAAGCCGGGTAAGCTGCGCTTTCTCAAACAGCATATAGTGAGTAACAAAGGACTTGGGTGAGGGAGCTTTCACGCCCATCAGCTTGCGGTAGGTGCGGAAATACTCGGGCTGGCTCCAGCTCCGATAATAAAATATCGTTTTGCCATCCTTTCGAAACTTATGAGGACGAATCAAAATCGTATCCGCATCAATGACGAGAAAGAAAGGCGCTTTGCTAATTTTATCACCGTTCATTTTGAGCAATTGCTGATACAGCCAGCCAGAGCGGTCCCAGCGTGCTGTACCGTAACGAATGTGTTTTTTAGTGATAGGCAGCACCGTCTTTTCATCTACAAATGTACAGTTCTTGCTTGCACATAGTCGACGAATGCGATCGCTTTTCGGTGAAACGATGTAAATCGTCCCAATTCGGTGCTGCACGTAATGGCGCAGGCTGTCAATCACCAGCGGCAATGTGCCCATATCTTTATCAATTGCAGGAATCAGAACATCCATTGTAATAGAACCCTTCTGTAACCCATCCGGTTGCGCTGACAAAGTTATTCACTCCCTATACATGGAAATGTACGTGCCCGTATCTTACATTATCGTATGCCTGGACAGGCAATTTCGACCGGGCAGGCCAGTTGAATATTTCTAAGCAGGCCGGGCTAATGCAGCTTTCGGACGGGGAACTGGCGCATATGATGGATTGATCTTTATAACAGGAGCGTTCTACCTTGAAAGAGAGAGGAGAAGGGGAAATGAAAACTTCACGAGCACAGGCTATACGCAGCAAGTGGCGTAAAACCCAATTGCTGCTCCGTCATCAGGGGATTAGACCTTTAATACCGGAGACCCGAAAATATAACAAAGTCAGTTTGACGTCCATGCTGGAGAAGTACAAGATGGTCTATGTAAAACCCGATGGAGGTACATTCGGTAAAGGCGTAATGAAAGTAGAGCAGGATGGAAGTCAGCCTTTTGCCTATCAACACGGGGAAAAGCGCTGGGAGTTCAAAAATGTAGAGGCACTGTATAAGAGCATGTCGAAGCGAGTGGGGGACCAAAGCTATCTCATTCAAAAGGGAGTTCATTTGCTGCGTCACCAAAAGCGTTATTTTGATATCCGGGTCATGGTGCAGCGCAATGCCAAAGGGACATGGGAGACTACCGGAATTATTGGCCGACTTGGTCATCCTCGTAAAATCGTAACCAATTATCATAGTGGCGGTAAGCCAATGGCATTGGAGGAGCTGCTAAAATCCCATTTATCCCCAGGCAAGCAGGCCGAACTGATCAAGAAACTGAATGCGCTGGGCCTTACCATAGCTGCGCAACTGCAAAAAACATATCCGAATTTCCAGCAAATTGGATTGGATATTGGATTGGACCGGAACTTTACCCCATGGGTTCTCGAAGTGAATACGAGGCCCGATCCCTTTATCTTTAATCAGCTAAAAGATAAATCGATGTACCGCAAAGTATTAAGCTATTGGCGACTGGCCAATGAAAAAAGAAAAAAGACAATTCAGGATAAAGACAAGGATAAAGTTAAAGAAAAAGTTAAAGTCTCCAAAAAAGCAAAAAGTTCATGAGCCGGGAATTGCAGTAGTGACGGAAGCTCTGAACGAAAGAAATCAAAGGATGAATGCCCTATGGATTCATCCTTTTTATTTATCCTATTTCCTGATGCTTGTTGAGTCATACATTGCCTTCTTTGCAAAGAATGTAATGAAAAAAATGAAGTTGGAAAAACTACAAGAAAACAATCAGAACTGAGGTCTTGGTATATGGAATTATTGGAAACGATGTTAAGGTCAATATCTGCATTTACCCTTATGATGCTTATAGCACGTATATTGGGCAAATCGACTATTGCGCAAATGACCTACCATGATTTTGTAGCTGTCATTACATTGGGGGCTATTACTGCGAATCTTGCCTTTAATAACACCATAAGTATAAGGATTTTACTAACATCCTTACTTACATTTACTGGGATTGCTTACTTGCTGATGTTTTTTTCCATGAAGAACCGGAAGCTGCGAAGCTGGTTTTCGGGAAAACCAACCGTGTTAATTCAGGAAGGAAAAATTATGGAGAGCAATATGAGAAAACTTAAGATTACACTGGATACTCTGAATCAGGAGCTAAGAGGAAAGAATATTTTTAATATTCAAGAAGTTCAGTATGCCGTACTTGAGCTGAATGGAAGCATTTCCGTATTGCCAAAGCCGGAGAGTCAGCCTGTAACCAGAAAGGATTTACATTTGAAAAATCAATCTGAGCCGGCTTTTCCCATAGAATTGATTATGGACGGAGACATCATTGATGCGAATTTACAACAAAATGACATAACGAGAGAGTGGCTGCATTCACAGATCAAAAAGAAGGGGCTCTCTATTGAAAATGTCAATTATGCCGTAATCAGTTCTAATGGAAATCTATATTTTGATGAGTATAAGGATCAAATTGAGCATCCGGTTGATAAAGAATGAGCATATTTGATTTGATTTTATTTACATTAAAGGTGTATAATAGAAGTACATAATAAGTAAATACAGACATATGAAATGATTTTAAGGAGGAATCGGCTATGAAATCATTTAAGTATGCGTTGGAGAAAAAGGAGCCCAGAACCGGACCGGGAGGTATCACACGTGGGGCTTCGGTGCATGATTTTCCTGTATCAGAAGGAATAGCAGGGGTTTCTATGCGTCTGGAGCCGGGTGGAATGCGTGAGCTTCACTGGCATGCTAATGCGGCTGAATGGGCCTATGTGATTAGCGGCTCTTGTCGGACAACAGTTATCCATCCAGATGGTTCTTCGTATGTCGATATTTTCAATCCTGGTGATGTGTGGTATTTCCCGCGTGGCTACGGTCATTCCATTCAAGGTCTGGGTCCTGGAGAGTGTCATTTTATACTGATTTTTGATAATGGAGATTTTTCGGAGGATCACACGTTCAGTATAACGGATTTTCTGGCTCAGACTCCTGCGGAGGTTGTCATGCAGAACCTGGGGCTTGCAGCCGACGAGCTGGCTCTTTTGCCAGATAAGGAAGCCTATTTTGTAAAAGGACTTGTACCTTCTAACGGATCTCATGATGCATATCCCCGCATTTCTTCCGATCTGATCACTAAACATCGATATCCTTTAATGGCCAAACAGCCAAGATTAGCACCGGGTGGAGGGACACAACGGACAGTTACCGTAGAAGATTTTCCGATTTCTTCGACGATGGCAGGATCTGTGATTGAGCTGGAGCGGGGCGGATTACGAGAAATGCACTGGCATCCGAATGCGGACGAATGGCAATACTATTTGGACGGTAATGCAGAAATGACTGTATTTCTTGCTGAGGGGAATGCAGTGACAGAGCAGTTTGAAGCCGGAGATGTAGGGTATGTACCCATGGGAGCCGGGCATTATATTAAAAATATCGGATCAGAGGTATGCCGCATTTTGATTGGTTTTAACAGTGGTCATTACGAAGCCATTGATCTGAGTGAGTGGCTAGCTGGAAACCCTGTTGATGTATTGGCAACGAATTTGAGTCTTCCTCGAGAAATAGCGAAAAAACTGCCTCATAAATCGGTCTTCATTGCTCCAGAATCTTAAATCATAGAACAGCTAAAAGGCCCGCTTTCTGCTCTCGTATGTATGGGACAGCAGAAGCGGGTTATTGGTCATGATTCCGTTTCTGTTGTACAACCTGCAACCCTGTGCTATTCTTATACGAAAGTGAAGATTAACGTAGTAAAAATAATAGTTTTACTGTACTTATAAACATCAGATGATATGATCAATAAAAGGGGGAACAATTATGAACCGAGTCATTGAACTTAACAATGTAAGCTGGAAAAGAGACAATCGCACCATACTGGATCAGATCAACTGGCAGGTAGCCGAGGGGGAGCACTGGGCTGTACTTGGACTGAATGGGTCGGGTAAAACAACGATGCTGAATATGATCAATGGTTACATATGGCCAACTACAGGCAGTGTCAGTGTGCTGGGACATACGTTCGGGGACGTGGATCTGAGGGAGTTGCGCAAATCTATCGGCTGGGTCAGCTCTTCTTTACAGGAAAGAATTAATGGCAGTCAGCGCACTCAGGATGTTGTCATTAGCGGCAAATTTGCCTCTATTGGACTGTATGACCAAACAACAGCTACGGATGATGAGCAGGCTGTACACCTCATGACCCAACTGGGTTGTGCTCACCTCGTGGACCGTTTGTATCAAGGGTGCTCACAGGGTGAAAAGCAAAAAGTGCTTATTGCCCGCGCGCTAATGGCCTCGCCCAAGCTGCTGATTTTGGACGAGGCGTGCAACGGTCTGGATTTCTTTTCCCGGGAATCGTTGCTAACCAGCATTCATCAGCTGTCCGAATCGCCAGGTTCGCCGAATTTATTGTATGTTACACATCATATCGAGGAAATTTTACCGATGTACACGCATACGATTTTGATCCGCCGGGGCACTGTTTTTGCCAAAGGTAAAACGACAGATATTCTAAGCAGTGAAACGCTTAGTGCTTTTTTTGAAACACCTGTGCAAGTAGATTGGAGGCAGGAACGTGCATGGCTCTCTATGGTATAGAGAGTCAATGCGGTTTATTCTTTTCCAATCCTGACTACAATGGCATAATAGAACCATTGTGGAGAGGTGATTGGAATGTCAGAGCATCCATTACAATCTTTTGTAAAAACGGCGAAAGATCATTTAAAGGACATGGTGAACGTCAATACGGCCATTGGAGAACCGGTTGCCTTGTCTGACGGAACCATGATCATACCGGTTTGTAAAGTGAGCTATGGCTTTGCGGCAGGTGGAAGCGATTTGGACAGGCACAATCAGGAATCCGCATGGGTGATGCCGTCATTCGGCGGAGGTATGGGCGGAGGTGTGTCCGTAACACCTCTCGCAATTTTAATTATCGGCAAAATGGGCGTTCAAACGATTTACCTGGATAACTCTCCTACTGTTTACGACAAGATTTTGGATATGGCGCCACATCTTTTGGATAAATTGCACAATCTTATGAAGCAATACCAAACAGGAGATGATAGCAGTCAGTGAATCAGGTCTGACCCGTTTGTGTGTGCAGAGGCTGTTAACGGGGTTATGCAATCGTCTTGAATAGTCAAAGAATTGTTTTTCTTTACTACTAGATTTTTGGCCTCTATCTGGCTACAGCAGGGGGGCTGTTCATTGTGCGCTATGACATATCGTCCATCGGGAAGCAGCTGTCGGGCTTTCATATTATCATTTAGCAGCAGCAATAAATATTGGATGACAACAGATTGATGTTCTTCATTCAATAGCGGACACATCAATTCAATCCGCTTGTCCATATTTCTGGTCATCCAGTCCGCACTGGATAGCCACAATTGGGGCGTGCCGGCATTCTCAAAATAAAAAATTCGGGAATGTTCCAAAAATCGGCCGACAATGCTGCGAACGGTAATATTGTCGCTCAGTCCGGGAATTCCTGGACGCAAACAGCAGATGCCGCGAACGATCAGATCAATTCGGACGCCTGCCTGGGATGCAGCGTATAGTTCGTCGACCAACTGTTTATTCGACAGCGAATTCATTTTGGCTATAATCCTTGCAGGTTTACCGATCAAGGCATTTTCCACTTCTCGCTGAATGCAATCCAACAACCGTTGTTTCAAATGCGCCGGAGCTACGCTGAGGTAATGCCACTGGCTCGGGGCGGAAAATCCGGTAATTTTGTTGAATAAATTGGAGACATCTTCGCCGATCTCCGGATAGGAAGAGAACAGCCCGATATCTGTAAATATTTGCGCCGACACTTCATTGTAATTTCCGGTGGAGACATGGATGTAACGTCTAAGAGAATCCGCTTCTTTACGTACAACCAAAATCATTTTGGCATGAATTTTCAACCCGGACAGGCCATAGACGACATGGCATCCTGCTTTTTCCAATTCTTTTGCCCATTCGATATTTCGAGCTTCATCGAACCGTGCTTTCAATTCGACGACTACAGTGACCTGCTTTCCTGCTTCGGCAGCTCGATTCAAAGATCGGATAATGCGTGAATTGCCGTTTACGCGATACAAGGTCATTTTGATAGCCATAACGGATGGATCAGCAGCAGCATGTTCAACAAAATCATTAACAACATCAAACGATTCATACGGATGAAATAAAAGAACATCTCTTTTTCGCAGCACTGAAAAAAAATCGTCTGTCTTCGTAAATTCCCGTGGACAAAGAGGATCAAATCTCGAATGCTTGAGGTGCTCATAACCCTCGACCGAATTGGCGAATGACATGAAGTAGCTCAAGTCAATAGGTCCATCATTCGTAATTAAAAACCGGCTTTCTATCTCCAGTTCTTTTTCTAGCAATTCCAGTGCAAATGGATCAAATCCCTTTTCTATTTCCAAACGAACCGGAGTACCCCATTTTCTTGCGCGTAATACTTTTTCCACTTCATCAAGGATATCTTCGGCTTCCTCCTCATTTAAATCAAGGTCTGCATTTCGAGTTAAGCGGAATGTATGGAAAGTTACAGGCGTATACGTAGTAAACAAAGTGTGTATATGCTGCTTAATCAAATCCTCGAGCAAAATAAACTGCCAATGATCATGATCGGATAGAGACGGAACTTTAATATAGCGAGGCAGATTGGACGGAATTTCAACCAAGGCAATATAAACCTCCTTGCCCGATTCATCGGAAGGCGGCTTTAAACCGACGGCCAAATATACACTTTTCGAACGAATCAATGGAAAAGGGCGGCTTTTATCGATAGCTAGAGGAGTTAGCACGGGAAATACCTTTTCAAGATAATAGGTTTCCATTTCTTTCTTCTGCGCAGGACTAAGCTTACCAAAATCAGTGAAAACAAGGCCTTCTTCCTTTAACAGCCGAAGAATCCGCGCGTGGGTTGCATACTGTTCTGCTACTAATTGCTCAATCATGACGATTACTTTATCTTGTAACTGTTGCGGAGTAAAGCCCGTAAAATCGACCTCTTGATTGCCCGTTCTAATTTTATCCATAAGTCCTGCGACTCTGACGCTGACAAACTCATCCAGATTGGTAGAAACAATCGATAAGAACTTTGTTCGCTCCAACAGAGGAGTACTTTCGTCCTGCGCTTCCTCAAGAACACGTCTGTTAAATTGAAGCCAGCTTATTTCACGATTAATATAGTTCACAGCGCACACCTCCATCTGCCTATTCTTTTTTTCTAAATAATAAATACCGTATTTTTTGGAACAATTGCCATGTGGCGCTGAGGCGAATCGTGATCGTATCGGGAATATTCTCATCGTTTTTAGTCATGGTTGTCAGGTTCCTCTCGTTATTAAAATAGGGAAAACTCGCTAAACGAAGTTAGCGAGTTATATGGATATTTTGTTATTTATTCGTGAGATGCTGTCGTCTTCATTGCATCCACTACCGGGCCCGTTATTGACTCGGTTACTTTCGATGCGGATTGTGTCATGTTGCTGAGCAAACGGTTGTTAAGAAGCACACTGCCTGCTTGCATTCCGACTGTTTGGCCCACACTGTTCCCTAACAACCCACCAACAACGGACCCAAGGACTGTCCCTACTCCTGGCAGCAACGAGGTTCCGAGGATAGCCCCATACTCAATACCGGCCATGACACCGAGTGCTCCTGTCAAATTCCCCGAAGTATGAACCATATAGTCTTTGTTATCCATTTGTCCTTTTGTCAAGCTAATGGTATCCTGCAATTGGGTTAAACCTCCGGAGATAAGACCTCCCCATAATGAACCGCCTTGAAGCATTCTGATCTCTCCTTTGCTTGATTTTTTTACTCCACGATAGTAGTTCCCCATTATGCATTTTTTTAATGATTTTACATTTGCCAATTGTTACGGAAGCAAAACCTTTTCTGTATTTTTTTCTTCAATTTTTACTGCTTCTGTGGACCGTAGCTCTTTAGTGCTGTCTTTGACTTGATCCGCGAGCTCAAGCATCATTGCTGCTCCTTTAACGGCAAGTTTGCGTGCGGCTTTTCGGGCTTCGGGGGACACAGCAAGTGCTATGGCCGCAGCAGTGAAAATAATACCAAGCGGTGATTTGACCACAATACCCTCTCCTTAAAAAGTTGTTAATAAAATAATTCCATTAAATGAAATTTTTATACTGGTTTACATACAGAAAACAAAATGCATATTTTGCTAACTATTGTTAATCATAAGTAAAGTTGAATTTTAAGTATGGAAAAGGGAGGTTAGATATGGTATCGCTGCGAAACAAAAACAGGTTCCTTCATGTTTTACCAGGAAGGATACGTATGGAAATTCACGGCTTGAAAGGGAGCAAAGCTGCCGCAGAGCTTTTAGCCAAAAGCCTGTCCGCTTGTAGTGGAATTTACAGAGCGGAACCCTGTACAGTGACGGGCAGAGTGCTGCTCCTTTACGATGTAAAGCTTGTGTCTGAGCAGGACATTTTCCATATACTCCGTGAAACAGAAGATCGGATTTGTTCGGCCAATCTAACAGCCCGCCCGGATATCCACAACGAGGTTACCGGGGTGAAAGAAGCGAAGCGAGAAGCTGCCGCTGCTCAGGCTGAATTGGATATTCCTTGTGATCAGTCGATTATCTCTACGACGCCTAAGACCAATACGGGCGAGCCAAGGGAAAAAGTCCCGATTCCGTTGGCTATTTCCATGGGCGGTTTAGCCGTGCTGGGAATCAAGCAGGTCTTTTTCGGACGTTCAGCCCTGGCAAGAAGTCCGGCGCCGTTCTATTTATCGGCGCTCGTATCTGTTGTAACCGGCTACCCTTTTCTCAAACGAGGAATTCAGACCTATTCGGACAAGAGAAAAATAAACTCGGATCTCATTTTAGGTACAAGCGCTCTCGCTCTTGCGCTTATGCGCGAAAATCTTGTAGTGCTTGCCGGACTCAGCATTTTGCAATATTTGAACTGGAAGCGAAGCCGTTCTGTATTAAATGAACAGCAAGAGGCTTCCTTGTCACCGGAAATTCAAGCATATAGCGATAAAGCAGGTAAATTAGGTCTCATTGCAGCCGGAATGACCTGGGCCGTTACCCGGAATCCGTTTCGTGCCATTGCCGTACTTCTGGCAGCAAATCCGCGGGTAATAACTGTACCTGCCCAGTATGCCTGGAAACAGGCCGAGCTCGTTTCAGGAGAAAGAAAATACGTAGTTCCGGAAAAAGGCTCATTATCTCAACTCGCTCGAACGAAAACGATTTTATTCGAAGATTCGTCACTCCTGTTTAATCGTCCAGAGATTGAAGAAATTCAATGCATGGCGGAGAAGGAACAAGATACGGATAAAGTGATATGTTTGGCGGCTTCATTAATGGAGAAAACAGAACATCCATGGAAAGAAGAAGTGTTCAGCCAGGCGAAACGAACTTGCCGGACGATCCGCACTGCTTTTCATGTGGAAGAAGAGGCGGAGGGGATAAAAGGAAAAGTCAATGATAGACAGATTATCATTGGCAGCTACAAATACATGGAGGATCACGGTATTGATTGCAGTGCCTTCGAGCTTAAATCAAAGAGGCTTGCAAGAAATGAATACGATGTCCTTTTGGTTGGAAGCCAGGGGAATGGCAAAGGCGAATGTCTTGGGTTAATTGCCAGACATCGGCAATCAACGTTCAACGACTACGGCTCTGCCGCCTTTTCATTCAGCGAAAAAGGCTGGAGGCTTGGACTGCTGCATAACAGCCTGCATATCAGTGCTGACGAGCTTTCGCAATACGGCATGGATACAAGCTGGTCCTCTTTTGAACAAGGCGAAGTGATTGAACGGATCGCAGTGCTGAAGCAGCATGGCGAAGAGGTTTTATTTGTCTCAGGTCTGGAACAAAATCCGCTCAATGAGTTCTATAAAGAAGCCGGAATCCAGACGATTTCCATTCAAGAGCTGCGGCCTATTCAGGAAAGCGCTTTGTACGCCGAGAAAACAGAGCAGATCGTAAACGAGCACGCTTTAATTGCTAAAAAATGGAACCTTTTTGGCTCTGCTTTTGCTACATTAGGCATGATCAGTGCCCCAGTGGTCAATTTGATCAGTGATGCTTTATCGCTTGTGTTTATGTCCAGAACGAAAAACAGGAGCGAAGCCTTGCCAGCTCCACCGGAAATGGCGTATGAGAACGAGGCTGCGGTCGCTTCCGAAGCTTTTGCCTGGCATCAACTGCCTAACGAACAGATTTTCACGAAGTTTCAAACAAACCTGCAAAACGGGTTGACGTCTGATCAGGTTCTTTCTATGAGAACCCAATATGGCTCAAATCAGCTTGAAAGTAAAAAACCTACTCCTTGGCTCATTGCATATTTGGGCCAATTCAAGGAATTCACAACTCTGATCCTCCTTGGGACAAGTGCACTCGCCTTTCTTACGGGCGGATTATTTGATGGACTTGCAATGGGGGCAATCCTGCTCGCGAATGCCGCAATTGGTACGATTCAGGAACGCAAAGCGGAAAAAGTTGTGGACAAGCTGAATCAATTTCAACCCCCGGCATGTAAAGTCATCAGACAAGGCCAGCACGTAGAGCTAAACGCTGTGGAATTGGTGCCTGGAGATATCGTTTCCCTGGAAGCAGGGGATCGCGTTCCAGCCGATATTCGGTTGATCAACTCATGGAACATGAGCGTCAACGAGTCGGCTCTGACTGGGGAATCTCTTCCCGTCGAAAAGAATGAGTCCTCTCTCTCAGAGGATTGTGCTTTATCTGAGCGAACCAACATGCTCTTCATGGGAACCGACGTGTGCGGAGGCAAGGGAATTGGTATTGTTGTCCAAACCGGGATGAATACTGAGATGGGGCATTTAATGTCGCTTTTAAAGCAGGATGAAAAAGAAGTAACCCCTTTACAGGAAAAAGTAACGTCAATTAGCAAAAAATTTGTGAAAGGCGCTCTCATCGTGGGAGGAATCGTATTTGCAATGGGTATGCTCCGTGGCATCCCTTTTCCACAAATCATTTCGACTTCGATCACGCTGGCGGCTTCTGCCATCCCTGAAGGGCTTCCGGTTACCATCACCATTGCTCTCAGCGCAGGCATATTCCGTATGGCGAAGAAAAACGCGCTGATCCGAAAGCTTTCCTCATTGGAAACACTAGGAAGGACCACGGTTATTTGCACAGACAAGACTGGTACATTAACCAAAAATGAAATGACGGTAAAAGCGCTCTCTACCGCGGATCGTGCATGGACTGTAACAGGCGATGGCTACGAACCGACGGGAGCATTGGAGGAGCTTGCTTCCGAGGCTGCCGCTGCAACTGCAGAGCTCAATAATGTAGAAAGTTGTGAAGACCCCTCAACCCATCCTGATTTGACTCGCTTGCTGCAAATCTGCTTGCTATGCAATAACAGCAAGCTAGAGCAGCAGGAAGGACAGTGGCTGACCAAAGGGGACCCGACTGAGGGCGCGCTTTTGACGCTTGCAGCCAAAAACGGACTGTGGCTTAACGATATGACCCACTGGCATCGTGGGCATGAAATTCCATTTGACTCTAAAACCGCGAAAATGAGCGTGGTTTGCAAGGATGTTCAGGCGGAGCAGGAATGCTATCTCTTTTCCAAAGGAGCCGTTGAGACGATTCTCCGCCATTGTAATCGATATCAAAAAAACGGGGAGATATTGCCTCTATCCGAAGAACAGAAGCAGCACATTGCACAGCAAAATGAAAAGTTCTCAGCCGCAGCACTTCGTGTGCTTGCTTTCGCGTATCGACCTCTCGATGAGAGCGCCGACAACGAGTCCATTGATGACGAACATGACTTAATTTATGTCGGTTTGGCTGGCATGATGGACCCACCCAAGCCTGAAGTAGAACAAAATATTCAGGAGGCATTTGCACTCGGGCTAAAACCTGTGATGATCACAGGCGACCACCCGATTACTGCCATTGCCATCGCGAAGCAGCTCGGAATTAACAGTGATGCGCAAAGTGTTGTAACCGGACATGAGCTTGACCGTTTATCAGACGAAGAGTTGAGCCAAATTGTGGAGCAAGTATCCATTTTTGCCCGGGTCACACCTGAGCACAAGCTTCGCATTGTAACAGCGCTGCAAAAAAGAGGGCAAATCGTTGCCATGACTGGTGATGGCGTCAACGATACGCCTGCTATCAAGCAAGCCAACGTTGGTATCGCAATGGGAAGAACAGGAACGGAAGTAACGAAGGAAACTGCGGATATGGTGCTAACGGAAGATCATTTCGGCACCATTCTGGAGGGGGTTAAAGAAGGCCGAACAATTATTGGAAATATTCGTAAGGCACTCGGCTGTTTATTAACCGGAAATCTGGCCGAGATCATCGTTACCAGCGTCGCCGTGATGGTCGGATTGCCGATTCCTTTGGTTCCTATTCAAATTCTGCTGATGAATTTGTTGACCGACGCTTTACCGGCAATGGTTCTTGCTGTAAATCCAGGTCAGAAAACAAAGCAGCAGAAACGAACGGATTTCATCGATAAAGACCTGTACCGGAAAGTGATTACAAGAGGGGTTCTGCTGGGATTGGGATCGCTCGGCCTATTTGCCGCAAGCCTTGCAGTTGGTGCTCCGATGCCTGTGGCTCAAAGCGTTGCTTTTGCAACATTGGTCGCGGGGCAATTGATACAAACCTTTTCGTGGCGACAGGAAGGCTCTGAAGAAACAGTGCGCGATTGGACAAAAGATCGCTTTCTGATCGGGGCTCTCTGCATTTCCTGGCTGGCTCTACTAGGAGCCTTGTATATCCCGCCATTGACCGGGTTTTTCCACACCGCCCGTCTGCCGCTGAAATATTGGATTCCTATCCTTGGCGTAGCCGGATCGGTATCTCTTTTGTCCAAACCGATTTTGACTTTGATTTCAAAAAATCAGACAAGTGAGGATGACTCTGCAAACCACATCTACGCTGCGGCTTAATCAGCCGCAGTAATACTTAACTCAGGATTTTGCAAAATTCGATTCCAGTCGCTCCAAAGTGCAATATATAGACAAACTAGACCATTTTGATCTATATATTGTTGATTGGAAGTCGCTTATTGGATTTTTGCAAAATCCTCAATTACAAGGAGGATCACGATGGTGCAAAATAGCTTTGAAAGAATGGTTATTGGTACTGCGCTCGCCTTTGCGGCTTCCGCTTTGCTTCCCATTGCTAAAACTACTTTCCGCCCTCTTGCCGAAGCTGGCATGCAAGGCGGAGCCAATTTGATCAATCGGGGCAAATCTTACATTCAATTAGCGCGGCAAGAAGTGGAAGATATCATTGCCGAAGCCCAATTTGAAAGAATGAAAAAACAGCTCGACCAAGAAATCTCATTGCTTGACGATACCCAAAAGTGAGGAGAACGGATAGATGAACGAACAAAATATAGATAATCATTTACGCGAAGCCTTAACGCATCTGGAATCGGCCTTAAACCAAAGTGTAAGATGCGTGCTTGAAAACGATAGCACGAAAAAAGAAATAGGTTTAAAGTGGGAACAATTTCTCGGGGAATTTATGGGACAAATCCGGGAAAAGGGAAAAAAATCAAGATTAAATCTGCTGGGCTGGATCAGTTTTCCACGAATACGATAATGGATTGTATGCAGCCTGAAGTCGACAACAGGCTGCATACTGGATTCTCTACACGATAGAGAGTCTTTTTTTCTAGCTATCCTGCTACGATCATAATGAGAATAGGCAAAATCAGGAATGAGGCAATCGTGCTCCACAGGATGCAGGTGGATACCAGTTTGGGCGATGCATTAAATTTTTCTGCTAATATGACAGCATTCACGGCAACCGGCATGGAGGCCAGAATAAAGAGCACGGAGAACAGAAGGTCTGATATCCCCAGTATCAGCATGGCAAGATAGGCCGTAAGCGGAGAGAGCAGAAGCCGGATGATGAGTCCTGCGTAGCTTGCTTTTTTAATAGACGGCTCCAGCTTGAATATTTTCACATAAGCCATCTGGGTGCCAAGGATCGCCAGCACGACCGGAGAATAGGCCGCAGCAATCATTGAGACGCCCGATTGAACGCCGGAGGGCAAATGCCAATCCAGCAGACGCAGCCCCAGGGCAAGTATAGCTGCATAGATCGCAGGCAGTGAGAATACCGACTTGACTGCGCTTTGAACGGAAAATTCAGAGCGGGCTGCAAAATAAACTCCAAGGGTATTGACCAGAATTATCTGAATGACCACATACACAGAGGCTTTATCCAATCCAAGCTGCCCAAAGGCAAGCAAAATGAGCGGCAACCCATAATTCGCACTATTGGTCAGCGTGGAGATCAAGGTAAGTCCAGCCGTTTCCGGGGCGCTTAACTTGAAGATTTTCCCTGCCAATTGAGCAATTCCCCATAACAGCAGCAGATTCAATATCGAAAAGGCAGCAGTCTGCGCTACATCATGCAGAGAAAGCTGTGCCTTGAGCAGCGTGTCGAGAATCATCGCAGGACTTAAAAAGTATAAGTATAACGTCGACAGCGGTTTGGTTTCCAGCTTCATGAATTTGCCGAGCAAAAACCCGGAAATCACCGGTATGGACAGCGGAACGATAACGGATAATAGCGTTGAAAGTACGATTTGAATCATGAAATCCACCCATCCTTTTTCTGTAATGACATTTTCATTATAAGATGCAGCTTTCGAGCCCGTCCAAGATGTAAATTCGATCAAGCTTATAGGTATATACTATGAATCTTGCGTCAGTTATTCTAAGCATGCACAGAGTAAAATATTGACTTCACAATCAAGGAACGTTATACTCCATTTATTAAATGAGTTATAAAAAGTATTAATTAAAGGGAGAAAACATGCAGCCTGTTACACACAATACGATTCAACTCAAAAAAATGAACGTAGAACTGGTAAAACATGTGCTAAAAGCGCAGGGGATCGGAACCAAAGCGTCGATTGCAAACCTGACCAGGCTAAGCGTAGCCACATGCGGTACCATATTAAACGAACTTGTCGCTGTTGGTGAGGTTATTGAGCTGGAGTCAGATGGACCAAGTGGCGGCAGACCTGCCAAACAGTATAAGTATAACGCCGACTTTGGCTGCGTCGTTTGTTTGCTTGTCAAGACGGAAGGAGGCATTCACTCCATCAGTTACAGTATTGTGAATCTGATCGGCGAAACCGTCAAAGAGACAACGATAGAACTGCAACATATCGACGTCGATGTGATTGATGGGCTGATCGAAAAACTTGTAGGCGAAAACGGTAATGTACAGGCAATCGGCATTGGAATACCTGGTGTCGTCCATCGCGGAGTAATCGGCGTTTGCGATGTTCCAGACCTTGCAGGCAAACCGGTAGGACCCTATTTTGAGGAAAAATATGAAGTGTCAGTCACCATTGAAAACGACATGAATATGACGGTTTATGGTTTTTATCATTTACAAAATTTCGAAGAAGAAAAGACGTTTGCCGTCGTTACGTTTCCCAAAAACCATTTTCCCGGTGCCGGTTTTATCGTTGACGGGCACATATTATCCGGTAACACGAAATTCGGCGGCGAAGTTTCTTTTTTACCTTTTGGAATGACACGCGAGGAGCAACTGCGGCAACTGCATACCAATGAAGGCTTTGTACGATTGGCTGTAAATACGCTAACCTCGATCATTGCCATTATTAACCCGGTAACTATTGCGATTACAGGTGAGCTTCCCCGTGAGACTCAGCTAGACGAACTTTATAGGGGCTGTATAAAGGATATTCCGGAAGAGCATATGCCTCAGCTTTTCATTCAAAATGATACGTACCGGGAATACATGAAAGGCATGGTGACGGCGACCTTGGAAAGCTTAACCTATCGGCTGCAAGTGATTGAAAGAAGATAACGAATAAGGAGAAGGCAAAGAGTGAAGGAGCGTACAGGCAAATTCAACAAGATTTATGCTATGCAGCTTGCTACAATATTTCTAGGCTTCGTCATTTTCGGGTTTTCGGAAAATATTAAAGGACCAGCTATTCCGCGCATACAATTTGATTTTATGCTGAATGAATCACAGCTTGGCACCTTATTGTCCCTGAATGCCCTTGGTTATTTGATTGCTTGCTCTTTTACGGCTTATTTAACCAGGGTATGGGGAATTAAGGTGGTAACGGTCACGGCTTTCGCGGCAATGGCTGTCTCAGGTATACTCATTTTTTTCTCGCATCACTATTTCATGTTTTCAGCCTCTTACTTCCTGATGTACATCGGAAATGGAATGCTGGAGATTGGATTAGCTATTCTTGGTGCCCGCATCTTTGTGAAAAACACGGGAACGATGATGAATTTGAGCCATGGTTTCTACGGCCTTAGCTCGACAGTTGCTCCGCTCATCGCTACAGGTCTGATGGAAGTTACGGTCAATGGTTATACGCTGGACTGGCGCGGAATGTATCTCGTAATGCTTTTATTGTCGATATTGCCGATTATTTTTGCGTTGTTCAGCACTTTTCCGGGAGATGATATTCAGCATGAGGAACGTGTTCCTTTAAAAGCTTTGCTGATGGACCCTGTTTTATGGTTTATGGTTCTCATTCTTTCTTTTGGTGTCGTATCGGAACTGGCGGTTGGTGGATGGCTTGTTAACTTTCTAGAAAAGGCTTACAAATGGGACACGGTTACGGCTTCAGGGATACTATCTGCCTTTTTCTTATGCTTTGCGCTTGCACGGCTTTTGCTAGGCCCGTTCACCGATAAAATCGGGTTTACATTATCACTGATTATATTTTCGGGATTTTCAGCCGTATGCACATTTGCCGCAATTTTGGGCGGAGAACGCTTAGCCTTTCTATTTGCTGCCGCTGGTGTAGGTATTGCAATGATCTATCCGACAGTGATGGCTTTTATAGCCAGAAGATACCCGAACGGAAGCGATGCAGCCATTACAATTACGGTTACACTTATGGGATTAGGCAGCGTTATCGGTAATTATCTAATTGGGGGAGTAATCGAGATCGTTAAGAGGCATTTCGGCGAAGATTCACAGATTGGACTACTTCGCGGGCTTCAGGCTGGATACGGAGTTATAGGTTTATGTGCGGCGCTGTGCGCGGTTACCGGTCTTATATTATATATTTATTTGTCCAAGCGGAAAGAAATCATTTAGACAAGACTTTTTTACGAGAGGAATCATTCATATGCAAACAAAAACCGAAAAAGAAAAGATGCTAAGCGGTGAACTTTATTATGGGTCTGACCCAGAGCTGATGAGCGAACGTTTGAACGCCCGGAGGTTGACACGGTTGTTCAATCAGTCACTTGAAACAGATGATGAAAAAAGAACAGAGCTTCTAAGGGAGCTGTTCGGATCAACGGGCAAGAATCTTTATGTTGAGCCGTCGTTCCACTGTGATTATGGCTATAATATTCATGTCGGCGAGAACTTTTATGCGAATTTTGATTGCGTGTTTCTTGACGTGTGTGAAATCCGTATAGGCGACAATTGCTTTATGGCTCCGGGCGTACATATCTATACCGCAGCTCACCCCTTGGAGGCTCAGGAAAGAAATACCGGAGCGGAATTTGGCAAGCCGGTTACGATCGGTCATAACGTATGGATCGGTGGGCGGTCAGTTATCAACCCTGGTGTAAAAATAGGCAATAATGTGGTTGTTGCTTCTGGAGCGGTTGTTACCAAGGATGTTCCTGATCATGTGGTTGTAGGTGGTAACCCTGCTAGGGTTATTAAGCAAATTGACAATGGCTAGTTAACAGAGAGATGAGTCAGTACAACCTTTTGTTAAGTTGACAGGACACGATAGCATAGTAAAATAGCGGCGTACCAAGGACATTATTTTTCAAGTCCTGGTACGCCGCTGCTTCATTTTTAGGGCCAGTCTAATCCTTAAATTACAAAGGTTGACGATATTTTTTCCTTAAAGCTCTGAATATCAGGCAGTTGAACCTAATACTTTATTTTTCGAGGAGGCTATGGTCCGGCACTCGTCAGAGCAATAGTGCTGATGCTGCTCTTCGCAGTCTGGGCATACGATATGCTGGAGATTGCACACTGGGCAGTTGATATAATGATCGTTTGGTGTTTCGCAATGGAAGCACTTGCCGACAACAACGTCTTCATCAGTATGGTTGATTGGAATCGAAATCCGTTCGTCAAATACATAGCATTTGCCGTCAAACAAACGTCCTTGTACTTCCGGGTCCTTGCTGTAAGTCACAATGCCGCCATCCAGCTGGGCTACATCGTTAAAGCCTTCTTTGATCAGAAGACCGGACAGCTTTTCGCAACGAATACCTCCGGTGCAATACGTCAGGATTTTCTTGTCCTTAAACTGACTCATATTGTCGCGAATCCACTGTGGGAATTCACGGAACGACTCAACTTCCGGGCGAATGGCTCCGCGGAAATGACCGATGTCATATTCATAGTCGTTACGACCGTCCAATACAACTACATCCTCACCTTGAAGCTGCTCATAAAACTCCTTTGGTGACAATCGCTTGCCGCTAATTTCATTAGGGTCGAGCTCGTCCTCATGGCGCAGCGTAACAAGCTCCTGACGATGACGTACAAATATTTTTTTGAACGCATGACCGTTAGATTCATCTATTTTAAAAACGATATCGTGGAATTTCGGATTGGCGCGCAAATCACGAATATACTGCTCCGTTTGCTCTACCGTGCCAGACAATGTTCCGTTAATACCTTCCCCGGCAATCAAGATTCTTCCCTTGACGCCCAGTTCCTTGCAGTAAGCCAGATGCTCTGCCGTAAAGGCAGCAGGATCTTCAATATTTACATATTTGTAAAACAACAAAATTCGATAAGCATGCTCACACATGTAAAATCACCCTCTGATTCAAGTCAAAGTTTTTTAACAACCAATTTTAAATGTACCACATTCTTTAACTTAGTCAACACAAATGTTTAAAAAGTGGAAATGTAAAAGCTGACAAGCGACAAAAGTAAGGGGTTACATTATAATAGAGTCATAGTGATAGGTGAATATTGGTAGCTGCATGAGTTCAATGAGACAGAGTTTTATGAGATAGATTCTATGAGAAGAAAGGATGAATGGGAGATGCAACATCATTTGGTAGCGCATACACCGCCTATGGGGTGGAATAGCTGGGATTGCTATGGTGCGGCGGTACGGGAAGAGGAAGTACGTGGGAACGCTCAATATATGGCGGAGCATCTGAAGAAATATGGTTGGGAATATGTCGTGGTGGATATTCAGTGGTATGAGCCGGGAGCTGTATCTTCGCAGTATCGCCCGTTTGTTCCGTTGGAAATGGATTCATATTCACGTCTGATTCCTGCGGTCAATCGTTTTCCATCGGCAGCAGATGGACGTGGCTTTCAGGCCCTGGCGGAATATGTACACAGTCTCGGCTTGAAATTTGGCATACATATCATGCGAGGGATACCGCGACAAGCGGTGCATCAGGATACACCGATCCTGGGAACTACGGCAACGGCCAGACAGATTGCCCATCCCAACTCTATTTGTCCCTGGAATACAGATATGTATGGGGTGGATGCATCCAAGGAGGGTGCACAGGAGTACTATAACTCGTTGTTTGACCTGTATGCGGAATGGGGAGTTGATTTTGTCAAAGTTGATGACATTGCTGCGTCCCGTCTCTACGGTATTCATTTGGCAGAGATTGAATTGATCAGGCGGGCTATTGCTGAGTGCGGACGTCCGATGGTATTGAGTCTGTCTCCTGGTCCTGCACCGCTGGAGCATGCATCAGAGCTTATTGCAAATGCTAATATGTGGCGCATGACTGACGATTTTTGGGATGTGTGGCCTTTATTGCATGGTATGTTTGAGCGCTGTGAGAAATGGGCAGAACATGTGGGTCCGGGTCACTGGCCGGATTGCGACATGTTGCCGTTGGGTCATCTGGGTATTCGTTCGGTAGATTCGGTAGCGTCCGGCAGTCATGATCGCTGGACACGATTTACAAAAGATGAGCAGCTGACTATGATGACCTTGTGGAGCATTTTCCGGTCCCCGCTGATGTTTGGGGGGGAAATGCGGGACAATGATACATGGACACTTTCTTTGCTGACTAATGAAGAAGTACTGGATGCTCATCGCAACGGTGTGGGTGCGCGGCAGGTTTATAGAAAAGATGATCATATCGTTTGGACTTCGCATAACGAGGAAGGTTATGTATATGCTGCTTTGTTTAATGCTGGAGATGAAGTTTCGAAGGTCCGTGTATCGTTAAAAGACCTTGGTATTGAAGGGCAGGCAAGTGCCAGAGACTTATGGAATCATATGGATTTAGGCACGTTGGATCAAGAATTGTCCGCAGATATACCACCTCATGGAGCCGCACTGTTTATTTTAAAATAGGTATGCTGTAACGAAGGATATAAGCAGTATTTTAATTAAAACACCCTATCGTAAATGGATGACTTTTACGATAGGGTGTTTTGTTGTAGAGAGTAGATGCATTTTCAGGATATTTTAAGGTATTCGACATAGTTCTTGGGAATTCGACATTTGGAACGTGTTAATTTTAGTAAGTACCTATTTTCTATAAAATCTAATTCATTGCTTTACAAATTAAAAACAACCAGCGCGAGCAGTTCGCGAAAGGGGTCAAATGATGAAATTAAAACTAAGCCGCAAAAATGAACTGGACGAGCCTTGGCCCACTAAACAACAAATACTATGCATCGGGGGAGCCAATTTAGACCGCAAAATTAAGGTTAAAGGTGCATTTCAGCTTCACACCTCCAATCCGAGCAATGCCAGGCGGCAATCCTGTGGTGGAGTGGCTCGCAATGTAGCCGAAAATTTGGGGAGGCTCAGCCAGCAGGTCAGCCTGCTAACCGCAGTTGGCGATGATGCGGAAGGTGAATTTATAGTTGAGCAATCCAGACTTTACATGAATGTGATTCCTTTGCAGGTCAAGGGAGAACCGTCAACCGGGGTTTACACTGCTGTGCTGGACGAGCATGGTGAGCTGGTTGTAGCGACAGCAGAGATGGAGATTTATGATCAGATTCGTCCTTCAGCCATCCTTGGGAATATCCCCTTAATCACCGCATCCCGACTGGTGTTTTTGGACACTAATTTCCCTATGAGTGTAATTGCTTCCACCATACGAATATGCCATGAACATCGAGTCCCGCTTGTCATTTCTTCGGTATCAGCCTCCAAAATGAGCAGACTTCCCCGAAATTTGCACGGAGTGGATTGGATGGTATGCAATCATATGGAAGCTGAAGCCTATTTGGGGATGCAATTTACGGATGATCAGCAACTAATGGACGCAGCCCGAATTTTTCATCAACTTGGAGTTCAAAATGTAATTATTTTCCATGGAGTGGACAGTGTTTTATTTGCCTCTCAGGATGGAACTCATGCACAAATTTCCATACAATACATTTCGGAAGTTATTGATGTAACGGGTGGAGAAGATGCCTTTATTGCCGGCATGATATATGGAATTATCCAAGGATACCCTATGGAGCAGGTGTGCCAATTCGGAATCAGTTGTGCCGCCTTAACTATTCAAACGGATCGGACGGTTTCAGAGACTCTATCTCTGAATAAGCTGCATTCCATGTTTAAACAGTTGTACGGCATACATTCGCAAAAGTTTATGTTTTTTAAATGTGTGTATTTTAAGGAGAAAGATACATAAATAAAAGAGAATCGAACCTACTTTTGGTGCTGAAACTGTAAAAGGAGCAGGTCGCTTGATGAATAATATGAAATATGCCATCGTTTTTTTGCCGCTGTTCCTCCTGTATTTGTTTTTAAAGGGAGGTTCGTTCGTGGCAGGTTTGTTTTATCGAATGATGTACCCAATGCTGCGCCCGCATCGGAGGCTGGATGACGAAATTCTTGCTGTACGGCACGCCAAACGTATTATCGTGATCGGTTCGCCAGGGAGCGGCAAAACCTTTTTGGCCAAACGTCTTTCCAAACGGACTCATTTGCCGTACATCTCTCTGGATGATTTGTATTGGGGACCAGAGTGGCAGCGGAGCACGGACAAACAATTTCTCAAACAGCTGGAAGAAGTGGTCGAAAAGGAAGAATGGATCATTGAAGGGAATTATCATGATTATTATTTTACCGAGCGGCTTCAGCGCTCTGACACGATCATTGTAATGGATGTTAGTACGATTGAGGCGATAACAGGAGTAATTACACG
The DNA here is from genome assembly GCF_002240415.1 of Paenibacillus kribbensis. Taxonomy (NCBI): domain Bacteria; kingdom Bacillati; phylum Bacillota; class Bacilli; order Caryophanales; family Paenibacillaceae; genus Paenibacillus; species Paenibacillus kribbensis. The sequence goes on along the minus strand of NZ_CP020028.1, from coordinate 3,009,032 downwards.
CTCGCTTAATCGTTTTCTGTTCTCTAAGGAGCTGCCCGAAGAAATAGAACAGGAGGCGGTCCGTATATGGGACATTTCGCCTCGGTTTGTCCGCTTTGTTTTGGGGTTTCGCAGACGTGTACGACCTAAAATTTGGCCGTCCATTATGCAATATGGCAGCCAACGCAGTTTGATTATTTTGAAATCCAAATATCGTTCATCTCTCTGGGTGCAACAGGGAGACGCTTCACATTAGAGAAGCAAGCAGACGGATTTAGGCTATTCAAGCATCAGTGTCTCGTAAAATATGACCTTCACCAAGTGTAATCTCGTAGAAGCCAGCCATTTGACGTGTCTGAAATCGGATCGGTTTGTGCCGGCCGATGATGATGATATTTTGAATATCAGCAGCACCTTCCGAGGGTAATGAAAAAGCAGCAACATAAGCGAACTCTTCACGCAATGTCGTATGAATGGCATTTATCATGTGATCGTGTTCACTTTTGCCCATTAAGTTCATGATGATAGAGCCCTCGGTATCCAGCTTTGCTTTGACCAGCTTAAAAAATTCTCTGGATACCAAATGCAGTGGCGTTCCCTGCTCCGTGAAGGCATCCAAAATAATATAGTCATAAGCGTCCGATGCCTCCTGCTCCAAAATGCGCCGTCCATCCCCAATCGTCACATTGTCTTTATCGTATCCAAAGAAGAGCTGGCTTAACTTCACGACCAGGGCGTCCAGCTCTGCAATTCTAAAGTTTTTTTCTGTAAAATGGCGAACAATCGTTCCAATTCCATGCCCGATCACAAATACGTCCTCGAACGAAGGATCGTTCAGCTCCATCAGGTGGATGATCGCTTTGGGGTATTCGAACAGAATACGCTGCGGGTCATTCAAATCTAACGCACCTTGAATCGCTGCATTTGAAAATTGCATGACACGGAATGAACCCTTTTCACCGTATAGTTCCGAGGTGTCGTACACCGTGATTTCATAGTTATTACTGCGTTTGCTATACAATACATCCAAGTGATTAATCTCCCTCAAGTCATACTTCACCCTCATATTAGACATTTATGAGCCTGATGTCCATATATTAAGCGGCGGGGCCGTTCTACTCTTGCCGAGCAAATCCAAGCCGTATAATTGTTCAATCATGCGCAGCATAGAAAAATGATTGCTTTTTTCATTATAGGGGCCATTTTTTAAATGAGCGCCTATGATTACAGTCGGAATTTTGTTTTTGCTGCTCATATCATCTTCATCCCATGTTAAAACCAAAAGGCTGTTATGCTGCGGTGCCCAACGGGCATAAGAGGATAGGTGGGTCTGTAGCCATTGATCTGCTTCCCGGATCGTGCCGTCGTGCATATCGTGGTTTAGATTGGGAATGACAAAAGAAACCGTCGGCAGCTGATTAAAGTTTTGTGGAAAGCTGGTCAAAGGCATATTGATTGAAGCCGGCAGATTCGTAAAATTCACCCACGGGTTATGTTTACGCGCATACAGGGTTTTCAGATCATATGGACCGGTAAATCCGGTTCGAGGCAGCCCCTCCGAGTAACCCCCAAATGTATATCCATGTTGTATAAGCTCCGAAGCCAGATTGCTGGTGTTCATTTTCTTTGGAGTCAAATCATTGTGGACGCCCTGATTAGAACCGGAAAATAGATCCAGGTAGTTTGGTTGACTTGGATGTTCAATCGCATAATGATTCATCAGATTGACACCTTTTTTCATCAAGTCGTTCATAAATGGGGCGAAGGGATTGCCCGAGATTTTTTTCGACGAATGATTTTCTTCTACCACAATGACGATATGGTCAATACGTTGCGGGGATTTGACAGCACTGGCCTGAGATGCTTTAACCTTTACAGAGGAGTCAGCCCAGGCTGTAGATTGAACGGCCTTAGCATCAGAGCGGACAGTAAACCAGCCGACGTGAGACAACATACAGAAAGCTGCCGATAGAGTGATGGCGGTTATCAGTGTTTTCATTTTCAAGAATACGACCTTCTTTCATGATGAATGGCTAACAGGGGCAGGTTCATAGAGTCATGATCCAGCTTACACAGGACACATTAAAATATCATGAGAAAAATAAATTGAAAAGATCATTATTTTTTAATGTACATAGAGTAAACTGATTTCTATATCAAGCGTTTGGAAAAAGACGCTCTTGCGCCTGGAAAGGAAAGCTATGAAAAAGATACTCCTGATTGAGGATGAGAAAAATTTGGCCCGTTTCATTGAGCTTGAACTAAAGCATGAATCTTACGAGGTGACTGTCGAGTATGAGGGGCGGAAAGGGCTGGAGTCTGCGTTAAGCGAGGAATGGGACATCATTCTGCTGGATTTGATGCTACCAGGCATCAATGGCATTGAAGTGTGCCGACGGATTCGCAAAACAAAGCAAACCCCGATCATTATGCTAACTGCAAGGGACGGTGTGATGGATAAAGTGATGGGACTGGACAGTGGAGCGGATGATTATATCCCAAAGCCTTTTGCCATTGAGGAACTCCTGGCCCGGATGCGATCTTTGCTCCGGCGCAGTGGATTTGTTGAAGATTCCAAACAAATTGCTTACAACGGGCTGATGCTGGATAGCGAGGCGCGTATTTTGACAAAAGACCAACAGATTATTGAATTGACGAAGCGTGAATTTGATCTGCTGTCCATATTGATGCATAACATCGGACGCGTCATGACTCGTGAGAGACTGCTGGAGCTTATATGGGGCTATGATTCGGAGGTCGAAACGAATGTCGTGGACGTGTATATTCGTTACTTGCGCAGCAAAATCGACGAGCCCGGAGAACCAAGCTTTATACAGACATTACGCGGATTAGGGTATGTGATTCGATAATGGCAACGCTAAAATCCCTATTTTCTCGGCTACCCATTCGTTGGAAATTGGCGGTGTGGTCTTCGTTGCTGTTATGTATTTTGTTTGTTTTGTACAATGGTGTCCAATATTTTACGATTAACCAGTGGATGGTCAGTGAGGGAAAAGTGAGTATCCGCAAAAGCATGAACGAACTCCAAACCCTTTTGCAGGAAAAACACTTGTCTGCTCAGGAAATCGTGAACAGTCGACGTTTTGTTGAGAATTTGAATGATCGGCATCAAATGATCCGCATTTTGAATCAGCAGGGAGTTCCACTGCTCAGCGTCAGCAACGAGCTGCCTGAGGATTGGTTCCTTCCGCAAGCAGCACATAGCACCCAGATTATGACTGCCTGGCATCTGGAGGATCAGGTCTTGATTATGCGAAGTCCGTTGACTTCAGATCACTTTACCGGAACCATCGAAATTATAAACAACATGGAAAATATAGAAAAGATTAGTGACAAAATAAAAGGTGTCGTGATTGCAGGCGGTATAGGAGCGATTATATTAAGCGCCTTGGGAGGGATTTTTCTTTCACGCCAATTGATGCGACCCATTCAGTCCATGACGGATACGATGATCAGAATTCGCAAAAAAGGGTTGCATGAGGAACGTGTGCAAGTATCGGATAATAATGACGAGCTGTCGAATCTCGGGAAAGTATTTAATGAGTTGATTGATCAGTTGGAGCGTTCTTTCCTTCAACAAAAACAGTTTGTTGAGGATGCCTCCCATGAATTGCGCACCCCAATTTCGATTATTGAAGGTCATATCTCCTTATTGAACCGTTGGGGCAAGCACGATCCGGCCATATTGGACGAGTCGCTTCGTGTTTCTGTTCAGGAGCTTGAGCGATTGAAGGGTATTGTAAACGATCTTCTGGAGTTGACGCGAGCTGAATCCAAGAATTTGGAACAGGATGTGCCTGCGATAGATATCAGTCATACCATTCAATATACGCTCACCAATTTTAATATGCTGCATCCTGATATGGTATTCCGGAGTGAACTAACTCTCCTCGAACAGGTACAGGTCCATATCACACCGCAGCATCTGGAACAGTTATTGCTGATCGTGCTGGATAACGCCGTTAAATATTCTGGCTCTTCAAAAGAAATCCTTGTAACCGGAACGCTGGAACAAAACGAGGTTTTTATTCATATTACGGATTACGGAATCGGGATTCCTGCAGAGGACTTGCCTTATTTATTCGACCGATTTTATCGGGTGGATAAGGCCAGAAGTCGTGAGCAGGGGGGGACAGGCCTGGGCCTTGCTATAGCCAAGCAACTGGTCAAGCGATATAACGGTAATATCAGAGTGAGCAGTAATGAACATATAGGGACAACCGTAACGCTTTGTTTTCCGGCGTACAGGGTCTGAACATATTGGATAAATCAAAGGAGCCCCATAAACCATAACTATGGCTTATGGGGCCTCATCACGCTCAAGCATCCTCAGATTGAGGCTTTGTTGATTTGTTCCAAATTTTATGTTCTGCTTTTTCGTACAGCTCTAGGCACGAATCTGCCAATTGCTGAGGACGCTTGAAACGCAGAAGCATAAACCGGGTACTAACTGCGCATAAGGCACCGACCAGCGCACCAGCCGCAACATCCGACGGATAATGGACGCCTGCCCAGATACGGGAAAAACCGATAAGCAGAGCAGCGGCCAGCCAGAACATTTTAAACCTCTTACCGTACAGCCAAAACGTGACTGCCAGTGCAAAAGCTCCAATGGCGTGGTCGCTCGGAAAGGAGGCATTGGCCGGGTGCTTAATGAGCTGAATAACGGTGTGTGTGACGAATGGACGATCCCGGTACATGAGATGTCCGATGATAAAGCTGATCCCCATGCCCAAGCTTGCAGATACTGCAGCAGACAAGACCATTTTCCGGTTGAGTTTATTTCTTGAAAACCAGTATAGCAACAAGGCAAGGGCGAACACATATTGGGCATCTTCAGCGAAAAAACGCATCAGTCCATTCAAAGCAGAAAAGCTGTTCGCTTGTTCATTGATGAGATGAAAAATCTGATAGTCCAGGTTGGATAACATACAGGGATACTCCTTTTCTAATGTGATTCGAAAGTAGTATGATCTTAACTCTTTAACATGGGAGCATCTTTAGATGAAAATTAGAATTTCATGAGAAAACGTTTTCATATGTGGTGAAATGGTTTGAACTTGTCCATATGTCCTTTAAAAGATATAATGTATAAGGATATCATAAAGTTCGTTGTGTATATTTATATAGGAAGAGAGCGGGATATTATGGGACGTAAGTGGAATAACATTAAAGAAAAGAAGGCATCGAAGGATGCTAATACGAGTCGCATATATGCTAAATTCGGCGTAGAAATCTATGTAGCAGCCAAGCAGGGCGAGCCTGATCCAGAATCCAATCGGCAGCTGAAAGTCGTACTGGAACGTGCAAAAACGTACAATGTACCGAAAGCGATCATTGACCGCGCTATTGAAAAAGCAAAAGGGGCCGGCGATGAAAACTACGTAGAGCTTCGTTATGAAGGCTTCGGACCCAACGGTTCCATGGTTATTGTAGATGCACTGACGAATAACGTAAATCGCACAGCATCGGATGTGCGTTCTGCTTTTACCAAAAATGGCGGCAGCCTGGGGGTAAGCGGATCAGTAGCTTACATGTTTGATTCAACAGCAGTTATTGGTTTGGTAGGCAAAACTGCTGATGAAGTGCTGGAGCTGCTGATGGAGGCAGATGTAGAGGTACGTGACATCATCGAAGAAGATGAAGCCATTATCGTATATGCAGAGCCTGACCAATTCCATGCTGTACAGGAAGCTTTCAAGCAGGCAGGAGTGACTGAGTTTACTGTGGCCGAGCTCACCATGCTTGCCCAAAATGACATCTCACTTCCAGAGGATGCACAGGTGCAATTTGATAAATTGATTGATGCATTAGAAGATCTGGAGGATGTTCAACAGGTTTACCACAACGTAGATTCTGAGGAATAGTTTTTGTTGGACAGATCATAAAAACATCGTATTTCGATACGGTGTTTTTTTGTTATTGCAACTAAAATTGTAGGGCGTCACAAACCGATCCTGATAGCCTGGTTGCGACGCCCTTGTCAGTTGGAGACAGACACTTACATAATGCTTGATGTTACCTTCCAGTTATTGAAATCATAGGTCCGTCTCTCTCTATCATGAACCAAATCGAGTTTATCTCCATTATAATTCTGATGCATCCATGGATCATCCAGCAGAGGCCAATTCGCATAATTCACTTCTACACCCTGAATTTTACGTGAGGTGGCATATACGATTTCCATCTCTTTACCTGTTAATCCTTTGTAATAGACCCGGGGATTGGTAGTGTTAACACCGCTGAAATCCACTACGGTTTTCGTCAGTACAGCTTCAGCAAAGCAGTCGAGCTCCCTAATGCAAGTACCTCCTGCATAGTCCTTAAGAGGTGCTGTTTCAACGATGACTGCATTTTTTGCCCCGTCACTCCGTAACGCTCTCTGATAACCTCCATATTTCCACGATTCCGTGCCATAAGGCCAATCGTAAGGTTGTGCCGTCCTGACAGCCATCAGCATTTTACCTGTGTGAAAGAATATCCAGCCGTTCCTGTTGAAGGGGTCCTGTTCGATCGTTGCTTTAATTCCGTTATATGAAACAGGGCCGTCGATCCATGTATTTGAATTTGTGATATTGTATACTGCAATGAGTGCACCGCCGTCCTGAAGCACTTCCTCCATATTCGTTCCGCCCATCCAATATTCCGAGTTGGACGGATTCAAGTTTATCGGCTCACTGTAGTGTTGCTTCATGAAGAACGTATTTGGTTCGTCATTGTATGTATCTCCCACCCATTTGATGCCCCAACGATGAAGCTGGTTTTGTGCAAGGCGATTATCCTTTTGACTGAATACGGCATAATCCGGGGTGATGTAGCTTGTCTTACACGGTCTGTTACTGTTTCTGGACATTCGTTCCTTATGCGTGTAAGTTGTAGAACGGGCTGTTGCTATACGCTTGAAAATGTCTGGCAACTCGTAGCCCGCAAGCGCAAATGGGATCGTGGTAAATTTCAGATTGGTTTCATTGCCGAGATATATCGGCTTACGACTGTCACCAAACAACATCCACAGCAGTACTGCACTTTCATCAAGTGTAAATCCCGGCTCTTGCTGCGCATTATATGTTCTGGCCTGACTGGTCACCCAGTACCCATGCAGCCACTCTCCTACGATACTGGCAAAATACCACTCCAACGTCAGTTTGGCCATATTCCGCAATGTCGCATCTTTCAAGTGTTCGGTAATGAACAATAGCGGTCCTACATGATGGATAAAATATGTTGGAGAGTCGTATTCAAAGTATCCTTGTTTTGTAATTGTGGGAAGTTCGGACAGCAGATAGTTTCTGGCGATGGTAGCATAATTCACCGGATAATCTGGCCATTCTTCCGCTCCGACGACCCCGACTGCTGCGTACATGAGCCGTTGATTTTCTGTATTTCCCGACAGAGCCGTTCCATCGGCATTCAAAATGTTAAAACTGAGCATTTTTGCTTTTACTTTATCCTTTAATTCAGGTGTGTAATACTTTTTAAACTTCATATAAGCTTCCATTACGTTAATTCCCCAGAACATGTCTTTGTTCCGATCCAAATGAATGTTGACGTAGGCAAGTCCAGTGCTGATATTTCCTTTGGAAAATTGTGCCATAGCCGCATAACCACCGACCTTTCGCCCCTGATCGTACTCATTGTAAGGATAGCCCAATGCTGCTACATCATCGATTACGATCTGTTTGCGCTCCTGTAGTGAGCTTGTCAAAATCTCATTTTTAAACATAATTACAGCCACTCCCTAATAATAGAATAATAACGCGAGCATAGTATGGATTTAAGAATGTGAGAGAAAGGGAAACCTAAATACAAATTTGGCTGGACAAGCTGATTATAATTGTTAAAAGAGGTTGTTTTTTGTAATTATAAGGCCTTTGTTTATTAATTTCAATAATTTACTATAAATATTGTGAAAATATTGTAGTAATACTAAAAAAGATATAGGCTCGGCTAAAGTCGAGGACCTATATCTTAATGATTAACTTGCGTTTAACTCCGGTGATTGTTTCATTTTAGAAGCATTTAGAGTAGTGTAGATCATTAAAGCTATAAGAATTGTAACCAGTACCAGCGAAGATCCCATCGTACCTAAATCCAAACCTCCCTTTGCGTGTGATTTGGTAAGAAGGTCTCCAAATGTCGCTCCAAAAGGACGTGTTAATACAAATGCTAGCCAGAAGAGAAATACTCGTGAGACATTTGTAAAATAAGTTAATAGTAGAATAATACCGAGCAAGCTCCCTATTAAAACCGCTCCTCCTACAAATCCAAGGCCGGAACTATCCGCCAAAAAATCACCTAAAGCAGTACCCAAAGTATTTGAGAACAAGATAGCAATCCAATAAATTACTTCAACTTTCCGTGTAGTAATATTATTAACGTTCAATGATCGCTCACTAAAATACCAAAATGAAAAAATGGCTAACAAGATACATACTAAAATGAATGATCCCGTTGCATAACCCAATCCTAGGCTACGATCCATGTAGTCCGACATGGTTGTGCCAGCAGTGCTCGTTGTAAGAATTACAGTCCAATAAAGAGATGGGTGGTACTTATTGGAAAAAAGTTGAAAAATAAGACTAACTAAAAATATACTAAACAGAATCATGGAACTAATGGCATAGCCTACATTAAGGGTTTGTGATAATAAGTCACCTGCGGTTTCACCCAGCGTCGTAGCGCAAATCTTCATAATCCAAAAAATGGCCGTAACTTGTGCGATTTTTTGCATCTTTCATTTCTCACTCCCCGAATTTTTACAGCATTTTGTTTTTATAAAATGCCATTTGCGTAACTATATCCGGAGATCATTAAATTCACATTAGAAAGCCGTGAGAAATGAGTGAGGATATTCAGAGCTTACTCTTTCGGGTAAAAAGAATACCCTGGATATTTGACGACAGGCCATTTTTCTTTTCGCAATTTGGAGGTCACATCGGTGCCAACATGTAAATTGCTCTGAATTAGTTCTGTTGGGGTGAGAGCCATCCATTGATTCAACGAAACATCTGCAAAACGGTCACTTTTAAACATTTCTAGAAACCAAAGTGTGCTGGAGCCTGTATTTTGAATGTAATGACCGTAAGCAAAAGGCACATATCCAACATCCCCGGCTCTGAAATCAAACGTACGGGCTGCACCATTACCGCCGAAGACAGTCATCCGTCCTTGCCCGGCAAGGTAATATTGCCATTCGTCATTATTGGGATGCCAGTGCATTTCCCGCATGGCTCCGGGTTCAATTTCAACTAAAGCAGCGGCGATGGTTTTGGATATCGGAAAATTGGAGGAGTCGACGATTCGTACGCTGCCACCCGGCGTTTTAATCGGAGGCTGAGCCAGTAATTGATGCTTGAAGGACTGAGGCACCGTACCATATGGAGAGGGAACCGCCTGACTTTGAAGAGGACCGGGAACGCAATCTTGATAGATGTATACTTGGTCTTGAGGAATCGACGCAAAATCAGCTTCTGGAACACCAAAATTGGCAGAAAGTACATCTTTAGGGGTATGTGCGAACCAATCAGAAATGGATAAAGTGTTTAAATCCGAGAAGCTGCCATCGTCAAAGACCAGCAAAAATTCGCACCCATGCTCAAGACCTTGTATAGAGTGCGGAATGCCGGGGGGAAAGTACCAGAGATCGCCTGGGCCGACATCAGCAATAAAATTACGTCCATTCTGGTCGACAGCCGTAATGCGTGCACTTCCCAGCAGCATATAGGACCATTCCGCTTGCTGATGCCAGTGAAGCTCACGTACGCCACCAGGCGTCAAGCTCATATTTACACCGGCAAGGGTCTTGGCGATGGGCAATTCCCTTACCGTTATTTCTCTTGACCACCCGCCATGATTAAGCTGCATATGGGTGTCTGAAAAAGAGAATCTCATGTTTGGAATGAGTCCATTATCCGTTACAGGCGGGACTAGCATATCGGGATTTTGCAAATCCCTCATCACATCACGAGGACCCTTGTCCATGCCCCCAGTGCCATCACTTCGAATGGGCTGTGGAACTCCACCATTTTTCGAGCAGTCTTTATGCATGATTTGATCTTCCTCTCCAGGTTGAAGCTAAGGATAAGAAAAATACGCATAAAGATTTTATGAGCATGTGGAGAGTTTTATGCTGTATGGGTCAAATCTGCAAACTGTGCCTGAATAATTTGAGCCAAATCCTGTGGATTCAACTCCAGTTGGGTTCCAATTTTTCCAGCGCTTACAACGATGGTTTCCAGCTCCAATGCAGGCTGGTCGATAAAAGTGGGGTAGAGCTTTTTCATTCCAATCGGCGAGCAGCCGCCGCGAATATATCCTGTATGCTTTTGCAGATCTTTGACTGGAAGCATTTCTATTTTTTTCTCTCCCGCGGATTTGGCAGCCTGTTTAAGATCAAGCTCTTTATGTACAGGAATCACAAAAACAAACAAACTTTGTTTGCTGTGTGCAACCAAAGTTTTAAAAACCGTTTCCGGTGCTCTATCGATCTTTTCAGCTACGTTCATACCGTCTATTTTTCCATCCTGATGATCATAACTCAAAATATTGTAGTTTATGTGCTGACCGTCCAATATGCGCATAGCGTTTGTTTTACTGATACTCATCTTACTTCTTCCTCCCCTAATCAGCTTAAGCGTACTCCAGAAATGACACACTGAAAAATTAGCTCGATACGAATAGTATAGCACAATGCTTTTTCCGCCAATTGAAGAATAGCTATTTGGAGATCATAGCATGATAAGCTCAGGATGTGTGTCGCGATAATCACTGACCGCTGGAGTTGAAAAAATACTTGACATGAAACGCGTTACAATACTTAAGATTCAATTAGAAGTAATTTAGAACACATTAGCATAGAGGAGATAAATTCCTATCCTTGTTAATGAAAAAATATCAGCAAAGGCGGAGAGAACATGAGTACACAGTTTCCAAAAGATTTCCTGTGGGGCGGAGCAGTTGCTGCGAATCAGCTCGAAGGCGCTTATCAAGAAGATGGAAAAGGCTGGTCCATTCAGGATGTAACCCCTCGTGGTGGCTGGGGGCCGGTTACGGATGTGCCAACAGAAGATAATATGAAGTTAATTGGTATTGATTTTTATCACCATTATAAGGAAGATATCAAGCTTTTTGCCGAAATGGGCTTTAAAGTGTTCCGTACTTCCATTGCTTGGTCGCGTATTTTTCCTAAAGGTGACGAACTGGAGCCTAACGAAAAAGGCCTGCAATTTTATGATGATTTGTTTGACGAGCTTCATAAATACGGTATTGAACCTCTCGTTACATTGTCTCACTATGAAACACCTTTACATCTATCCAGAGAATACGATGGCTGGGTAAACCGCAAGCTGGTTGATTTTTATGAGCGCTATGCTACGACTGTATTTAAGCGCTACAAAAATAAAGTAAAATACTGGTTGACTTTCAATGAAATCAACTCCATTCTTGAAGCTCCATTCATGAGTGGCGGGATCAGCACACCTAAAGACCAGCTTAGTGAGCAAGATCTGTATCAAGCCATTCACCATGAGCTTGTAGCGAGTGCAAGAGCGGTAAAAATCGGTCATCAAATCAATCCTGATTTCAAAATCGGTTGTATGGTGCTGAGCATGCCTACTTATCCGCTGACACCTAATCCAGACGATGTGATTGCTGCAATGGAGTTTGATCACAGAAACATGGCTTTTGCGGACATTCATGCAAGAGGTCAATACCCAGGCTACATGAAACGTTTCTTTAAAGAAGAAGGAATCACGATTCATTTTGAACCGGGCGATGCCGAAGATTTGCAGCATACCGTTGATTTTATCTCGTTCAGCTATTACATGAGTACTTGTGAGACGGCTGACGAAGCTAAAAAAGTCAAAGGTGAAGGGAACATCCTCGGTGGTGTCAACAATCCGCATCTTGAGGCTAGTGAGTGGGGCTGGCAAATTGACCCGCAAGGTCTGCGTTATGTGCTGAATACGTTCTATGATCGCTTCCAAAAACCACTTTTCATCGTTGAAAATGGCTTGGGCGCCGTTGACGAACTGATCACCAATGAAAAAGGTGAAAAAACAGTAGAAGATGACTACCGGATCAACTACCTGAATGATCATTTGGTTCAAGTTGGGGAAGCAATTGAGGATGGAGTAGAGGTTATGGGCTATACGTCTTGGGGCTGTATCGACCTTGTCAGTGCTTCAACCGCTCAGCTTAAAAAGCGTTACGGCTATATTTATGTAGACCGTCATGATGATGGCAGCGGTACACTTGAAAGATACCGGAAAAAATCATTCAATTGGTACAAAGAGGTTATTGCCACAAACGGTCAAAGCCTTAAACGTTAATTTATAAATAAACCAGTGATTTTGTTTTAAATAACAATGAAGATTTTACGTAGCGACCGCTTCTGCTCTTTTACGGGGAAGCGGTCGCTTATTTTTTAGGTATTAGCATTTTTGCACAGATTTGTTCAGGGAATCATGTAATAATGGACGTAAGAGGAATATCTTCTAAATAACAATGGCCTATTCAGAAAGGAAAGAATAATCATGAAATTGATGTGTATATCAGATATTCACGGCTCGCTGCACTGGTTGCAATTGGCGCTGGAAAAGTTCAGGGAGGAGAAAGCCGACCGTCTAGTCCTGCTCGGAGATTATATGTACCATGGACCGCGCAATCAGCTGCCGGAGGGATATAATCCAGCAGAAGTAGCTGCTTTGCTGAATCAGTACAAGCCGCATATTGCGGTATCTGTCCGCGGGAATTGCGATGCAGAAGTGGACCAAATGCTGCTTGAATTTCCCATGATGGGCGATTATGCTCTGTTATACGATGAAGGGCGGCGTATTTATGTCACCCACGGACATGGCTACAGTATCGGGAATTTACCTCCACTGGAAGCGGGGGATGTATTCATTCAGGGGCATACCCATATTCCGGTGGCAGACGTGGAAAATGGGGTATTTGTACTAAATCCGGGCTCCATCTCGTTGCCGAAGGAAAATTATCCGCCATCTTACGCTTTATTGGAGGGAACACAATTTACAGTCAAGGATTTTGATGGCAATACGATAAAAGCCATCACATTTTCGAAGTAACTACTCCATATGGATGTAAAACATTCAAAACTTTCAGGCTCTGATTGAGACAAAGATCATATTATTGTATGATAGGAGCGGAGTCTTCAGGCTCCATATTATGAAAAAGAAAGAGAGCTTCAATCCATGCAAATTAAGGATTCACATTATAAGATGCCGCCTGAATGGGCGCCGCATGAACGCACGTATATTTCCTGGCCGGTACAGTCTTCCATGGTTTACCCGGATATGCATGCCGATGTATGCAAGGGCTACGCTGGAATTGTACGCGCTATGGCAGAGTTTGAACCGGTTACCGTGGTCGTAAATCCGGCTGATCTGGAGAGCGTTCGGGCGCTTGAACTCGGGGAAAGGGTGGAGCTGCTGCCAATTGAGCATAGCGATGCGTGGCTGCGTGATAACGGTCCCACCTTTCTCACGAACGAGCATGGCCAGCTGGCTGGTGTGAACTGGAAGTTCAACGCCTGGGGCGGCAAATACGCTCCCTGGGACCTGGATGATCAGGTTGCGCCACAAATTTTGGACAAGCTTGGAGTTCCGCGCTTTGATGCACCGCTTGTGATGGAAGGCGGCTCATTGCACGTAGATGGCGAGGGCACACTGATAACAACGGAAGAATGTCTGTTAAATCCGAACCGCAATCCGGAGCTAAGCAGAGAAGATATTGAACGGTACGTGCGCGAGTACACAGGTGCCGAGAAAATCATCTGGCTAAAGCGTGGACTGAGTGGTGACGAAACGGACGGCCATGTGGACAATATTGCTTGCTTCGCTGCTCCCGGCAAGGTTATTATGCAAGTATGCGATGATCCTGAGGATGAAAATTACGAAATTACACAGGAAAATCTGCGCATTCTGGAGCAAGCAACGGATGCCAAAGGTCGCAAGCTGGAAGTGATTCGGATCGGTCAGCCGCCGCGTGTGGATTATGAAGACAGCCGATTGACACTGAGCTATATTAACTTCTACTTTGTGAATGGCGGTATTATTTTGCCGGTGTTTGGCGGCACTGCCGCGGAGAGCGATCTTGCAGCCCAGCAGGTGCTGACCAAAGTATTCCCAGATCGTACGATCCGTACTGTAGATGGTATGGCGGTGATCCGTGAAGGCGGCAACGTGCATTGCACGACTCAGCAGATGCCTGCTGTAAAGCGCTAACGATACAACATCAAAGAGGAGGACTACAGTGAGAAAAGTAAAAGTGGCGGCAACGCAAATGAGCTGCTCTACTAATATCGAAGAAAATATAAGCAGAGCAGAGAAGCTTGTACGTGAAGCGGCGGCGCAAGGCGCGCAAATTATTTTGCTGCAGGAATTGTTCGAGACTCCGTACTTCTGCCAGAAGGAAAAGTCTGATTATTATGTATATGCAACCGAACTGGAGCACAACAAGGCGATTAACCATTTCAAAAAGATCGCCAAGGAATTACAGGTGGTGCTGCCCATCAGTTTTTATGAGAAGAAAAACTACGCGCGCTACAACAGCCTGGCTGTAATTGATGCTGATGGTGAGGTGTTGGGTAAATACCGCAAAAGCCATATCCCGGACGGTCCAGGGTATGAGGAAAAATTTTATTTTAATCCGGGCGATACCGGTTTTAAAGTTTGGAATACACGTTATGCCAAAATTGGAGTCGGTGTGTGCTGGGATCAATGGTATCCTGAGGCGGCCCGTTGTATGGCGCTGATGGGCGCAGAAATTTTGTTCTATCCGACAGCTATTGGTTCAGAACCGCAGGATTCTTCCATTGACTCCAAGGATCACTGGCAGACTTGCATGCTGGGTCATGCTGCTTCCAATTTGATTCCCGTCATTGCCTCCAATCGTATTGGAACTGAAACAGATGAGGATTCCAGTATCAACTTCTACGGCTCCTCTTTTATTGCCGGGCCTCAAGGCAACAAGATAGCAGAAGCTGGCCGTACTGATGAGGAAGTGCTTACTGCCGAATTTGATTTGGATGAGCTGGAAGTAGGACGGATTGAATGGGGGATTTTCCGCGACCGTCGTCCAGAGCTGTACAAGATGATTGCTACCTATGATGGTGAATTGAAATTGTAGTGGAATAGAAATAGAACAGAAATTGAATAGAAGTATAATCTTTGTCTGCACAAAAGGAACATTCCTCATCGGTTTGTTCCTTTTTTGTGTCTAGCTCCAATTATCTATAGATAAAAACTATAGTTTTGTACATAAAATAGCATTAGAATTTATGGATCGCATGATATAAAATCAAGTCATAAGGAAGGATCGTATTCAACAAAAGCTCGATATTCTTTAAAGTGAAAAAAATCACATATAAGAATCCTTTAATGAAACCCTGAAAATGAAATTTGCAAACTTGCAAGGAGGAAGAACAATGAACCACTATCCTGCTATCTTTGAACCTCTGACCATACGGCGTATGACGTTGAAAAACCGGATTGTAATGCCCCCCATGGGAACGAACTTTGCTGCCATGGATGGAAGCTTTGTTCAGGATCATATTGATTATTACGTGCAACGGGCCAAAGGGGGGACCGGCCTGATCACAGTAGAAAATGTTTGTCTGGATTTCCCAATGGGCACGAACGGAACAACTCAGCTGCGTATGGATAATGATCAGTTTATTCCCGGGCTGTTTAGATTAACTGAAGCATTACACTCTTATGGAGCTTGTGTTTCCGTACAAATTAACCATGCAGGTGCTTCCGCTTATGCAGGACGGTTGAACGGAGCTCAGCCTGTATCCTCCTCTAATATCCCATCGAAAAAGGGAGGAGCGATTCCTAGACCTTTGCAAAAAGAAGAAATTTACGCCATTGTACGCAAATACGGTGAGGCAGCAGGAAGAGCGCAACGAGCCGGGTTTGACTGTGTTGAAATTCATGCGGGACATTCCTATCTGCTAAGCCAGTTCCTGTCCCCGATGTATAACAAGCGTACGGATGAATTTGGCGGCAGTCCAGAAAACCGGGCACGTTTTGCCAGATTAGTCATTGATGAAATTCGTTCGGTGGTTGGCCCATTTTTCCCTATATGCTTGCGCTTTAGTGCGGAGGAGTTTACAGAAGGCGGCAACACATTGGAAGACACACTGGAGTTGTTGGAGTATCTGAATGATGAGGTAGATATTTTGAACGTGTCTGCCGCTCTGAATGATTCCATCCAGTTCCAGATTGACGGAATGAATTTGCCGGATGGCTGGCGCTCTTATATGGCCAAAGCAGTGAAAGAAAAGTTCGGAAAGGTCACGATGACCTCAGGTAATATTCGGAGCCCGCAGGCTGCCCAGGAAATTTTGGAAAGAGGCGACGCTGATCTTCTGGCGATGGGTAGAGGACTGATCGCAGAGCCCAACTGGGTGGTTAAAGTACAGAACGGCTACGAGCATTTGCTTAGAAAATGTATTTCCTGTAACATCGGTTGTGCCGACCACCGTATTTCCAAAAGTAAACCGATTTGCTGTACAGTAAATCCTGATCTGTTCAAAGAAGCTGAATACCGCAAACAACGAGTTAAGAACGGTATCAATGTTGTTGTTATTGGTGGGGGTACCGCGGGGATGGAAGCGGCATGTACGGCGGCCGAAGTGGGCTGCAAAGTAACCCTTTTTGAAGAAAAAGCGGAGCTGGGTGGTCTGGCTCGTGATATTGCCCGTCTGCCGGACAAAACACGTATCAATGACTTCCCTGATTATTTGATCCAGCGCACCAAGCAGTTAACTAATCTGAACATCGTCACTGGGACCCGGGCTGATCTGGCGATGATTACTGCTTTGAATCCTGATATTATTGTCAATGCTACGGGGGCCACACCGCTGCTTCCACCCATTGCAGGTCTGCATGAGCAACTGGGCAAGCCAGGTACCAAAGTGTTCTCCATCTTTGATCTTTTGCACAATCTAGAGAAGTTCCGGGAGTTTGAAGGTAAACGTATTGCTGTAGTCGGTGGCGGAGCCGTAGGGTTGGATGTCGTCGAATATTATGCAGAACGTGGAGCAGAAGAAGTTTCGATCATTGAGATGATGCCATTACTGGGCAAGGACCTGGATATGATTACGCGGATTTCCATGATGAAAATGGTAGAGGAGCGGAAAGTGAACGTCCATACAGAAACGGCTTTGACAGAAGTGTGCAGCGACCGCTTTAAAGTAAAGCATGGAGAACAGGAGTTTGAGATTCCATTTGACCTTGGGTTCGTATGCTTGGGCATGCGTCCGCATAGTCCGCTGATGGACAGCTTGCTCGAATATGGTAAAGAACATCAAGTGGAAGTTGTTAACATCGGGGATAGCAAACAAGCTCGTCGTATTATTGACGGCACCCGCGAAGGACGCAATATTCTGAAAACCATTCAACGGGTAGACGCATTCAAAAATGAGTTCTCGTTTTCTTATTAATTGACGGTATAAAGTATTTAGTATGATTATGGCAGCTCACTTGCTAACAGGGTTGAGGAGACAGCCTTGTCTTTTCAACCTTTTTTACTGGGCGTACTTTAACAACGACGTACCTGATTTATTTTTTAAATTTATGGCTTTGTATATTACAAGCAACCAACTGTCATCCATCCATTGGGCGATTCCGTTTGGGAAAAAAGAAGTGGACGATATGGTTCAGCAAGCTGAGCAGGTTTTGGAGGTGTATGATTACTTTCAAACCTATATACCCAAATGGTATTTACCGAGTTACCGCGCTTAAGCAAAAGTTCCATTAAAAAATGAAGACCGACGCTCCTCTCAGAGTGACGGTCTATTCTTACATGCTCTATTATTGTTTCTTAATTTTGTACGTAAACTCCCACACAGCTTGATTACCTGAATAACGTCCACGGTTTTCAGTAACCGTGACTCTTAACTTAACGGTAGAACCTTTGGCGGAAATCGTGGAGACCTTTACATTCTTGCTGGCTTCGCCTTCGTCTGGGATCTTGTCCTGTTCCTCAGCATACGCATACAGCTTTATGCTGCCACCCGACTTGACCTTCACCTTTACGCTGTTACCTTCACTAATGGACTTGCCATCCACCTGAGCAGCAATGGCCCAATCGTTGCCTACATGATCATTGGATACCAAGGTTGCCTGCTGAAACGTAACGACATACGTTGATGCTGCCGAAGCGGCGAGCGCATACGTTCCGTTGAATAACAGGGATGCCACTAATAATAGAATAGCCGATGCTTTCGTCCATACTCTATACATTTATTTATCTCCTCCAGTTTGAGATATCGAAGGGAGAATCCCCTCTAATCCTATTATCGTTGGCTAGATAAATAATTGTTAATGGTTGGTAAAAAAAGAATTTCACTTCTTATTGCAACACCTATTATTCTTCCGGATTTGGCTTTTGCAAGTGGTCTTACCGCAGCATTTTTGATTTTTTTGTTCGCGTATAGACGAGGGATAGATATTTCGCCAACGGGCTTGATTTTAACGGGGGTTGCGAAGCGCATTATCGCTTATAACTGCGCTTCGAATTCATGCTAATAGACAAAGATTTATGACTATACTAAAATGTGAAATAAAATAAATATATTGTTTTACAGAAAATAAGGGAGTGAAACAAATGTATTTTCCTACTTTAATCGTATTAACCATTGGTGTTGCATCCTATTAGAGGATTGCAACAATCCTCTAATTATTTGAATAATACAAATTAGAGGAGTTTTATAAAAATGAAAATTCAATCCAAAAATATACGAAATTTTTCGATCATCGCGCATATTGATCATGGGAAATCGACATTGGCGGACCGGATTATAGAGAAGACTCTAACTGTTTCGAAGAGAGATATGAAGGAACAGCTGCTGGATTCCATGGATGTTGAGCGAGAGCATGGAATTACAGTGAAATCGCGTACAGTGCGTACCTTTTATGAAGCAAAGAATGGACATAAATATCAGTATAATTTGATTGATACGCCGGGACATGTTGATTTTTCGTATGAAGTTTCGAAAAGCTTGGCTGCATGTGAAGGCGTCCTATTGATAGTAGATGCCACGCAAGGTGTTCAGGCTCAAACCATTGCCAATTACAACATAGCGATGGAAAACGAACTGGTCATTATACCTGTGGTTAATAAAATCGACAGCTTTAATGCTAATATAGAGCAAACTTGCCAGCAGTTGATCGACGTGATGCAGTTTAATGAAGAAGACATTCTATATATATCTGCAAAGACCGGTCAGGGCGTTGATAAAGTGCTGGAGCGTATTCACTCGGTTATCCCGGCACCTACAGGTACAGCAGACAGTCCTTTAAAAGCATTGGTTTTCGACTTGCAGTATGATCCGTTCAGAGGAGTCATCGCTTATCTTCGTTTGTTCGAAGGAACACTAAGCAAGGATAAGACCCTTCGTTTTATGGTGACGCAAGCAGAATTCAATGCAACGGAACTGGGGGTGTTTTTACCCCACATGCAGCCAACTGATGTTCTCCGGGCAGGTGAAGTTGGTTATGTAGTTACCGGACTGAAGGAAGTGCAAAAAGTAAAGATTGGAGATACCTTAACAACCACAACTGATCCAAGCCAACAGCCGTTACCCGGCTACAAGGAATCCAAATCAATGGTATATGCAGGCTTGTTTCCAAGTGATGACAATGATAAAGACTTTCAAAATGCGATTCATAGACTTGCTTTAAATGATTCATCCTTCTGCTATGAGGAAGAACGCTCTGAGGTGTTAGGGAAGGGCTTTCGGTGTGGCTTTTTAGGAATGCTGCATTTACAAATCATTCGAGAACGTTTGGAAAAAGAATATGGTTTGACTGTACTCATAACTGCCCCCAATGTCACCTATCAAGTTTTAACCAAAGACGGTCAGGAGCTACGGATAAATAACCCGGTCTATTATCCGACCTTTGATAAGATAAAAACAGTGAAGGAACCTTATGGGGTTGTGACGATCACTTTGCCAGAAGAGCATGTAGGCGATATCATGAAGCTGGCTACAAGTCGAAAAGGGATTTTTATTGATTTGAATTATCAGGTGAACCAAACCATCTTGCACTATGAGATACCAACTTCAGAAATTGCGTATCATTTTTTTAATCAATTAAAATCCCTATCGCACGGTTATGCCACGATGGATGTACAATTTATGGACTATCGTGAAGCTGATCTGGTTAAAATGGATATCCTCGTGAATTATGTTAAGATAGACGCCTTGGCGTTTATATTACACCGGGAAGATGCTTATCGTGTTGCTGCAGATCTGGTAATGAAATTAAAGCATACGATTCCAAGAAAACTCTATCCTATGCCTGTGCAGGTGGTAGTGGAAGGCATCGTGATTGCCAGAGAAGATGTTCCTCCATTGCGTAAAAATGCGGCAGTCAGTGGCGATAAAAAAAGCATTTCAAAAAAGCAGGCACTGCTGCACAGACAAAATATAAATAAACGAAATATGGAACATATGAACATCCAACTGCCGCAGGAAGTATTTAATTCTATTTTGGATATCAATATAGGAAACGATTGAGAATAAGCCCTCACAAAGCATTCAATCAGAATAGCTTGCGAGGGCTTATTCGTCGTATAACCATATAAAAGACTAACTGTCGGTTATTCCGTTATCATAACTTAATTGCCATTCGATTCCGAATTGATCCTTAAGGCTACCGTAGCATTTGCTCCAAAATGTTTCTTGAAGCTCCATTTTTACGGTCCCGCCTTCTTTTAACTTATGAAAGACCGATCTGATTTTCTCCTCATCCTTATTGACGAAGGCGAGGCTGATGTTATTTCCGGCAACAAAAGACATACCGGGAAAAACATCAGAAAACATCACATTACTTCCATCAATGTTGAGCCGTGTATGCATGACCAAATTTTTCGCTTCTTCCGGTAGAGGATAATCGGGGTTGGGCGGTGCTTCACCAAACGTCATGATCTGTGGCTTCTCAGTCCCAAAAACCTCTGCGTAAAACTCTGCTGCTTCACGGCAGTTTCCATTAAAGTTAAGATAAACATCAACAGACATCTGGTTCACTCCTTTTTGGCTGATTTCTTAACAGATAAATTCTCACCTCTCATTATTAACCTGTGCACAAGCAAAAATACCATGTGTGTATGGACATTTAAATCGATTTTGTGAGAAGATTTTTGTTTCATTGCTTCTATTTTCAAAACAAACAGGCATTATGCCTAAAGTAATGGTATGATAGCGTAGTTACATCTGAACGACGACTATTGGAGTGATCATATGGGTGGAAAAAGCAAGGGCGGCGGAACCGGCAGAGGTACAGGCAGTAAGGGCTGGACACGCTGGAATAAAACAGCGAAGCCTGTCAAAAGAAAAAGCGCTTCTACAAGCGCACCGGGAAGCACGGCAGCAGGAGCTGCAAAAGGTGGCGTTGACGCCAAATCAAGTGGGAACAAGAGCCGCGGCAGAAGTAAGTGAGCCGAGCAAGTATAGGATTGTCTTCAAGGCGAACATCTGATTATGCATACGTAATCAGATGTTTTTTTAAATAAACCAGTGTAGAATGTACTTTCTTATTTATCCATATATCTCATATTACGACGTAAATTAGGTGAATCATGCGAATTAACAAGTTCATAAGCGAAACGGGATTCTGCTCCCGTCGGGAAACGAACAGATTGATTGCTGCGGGGAGAATTACGATTAACGGCACAGTTTGTGAAGCAGGGGCTCATGTAGAGCCACAGGATATCGTGCTGATCGATGGGAAAGCTATTCCGATTAACCGTAGTGAACCCGTATACTTGGCGCTAAATAAGCCTGTCGGCATTGTATGTACGGCAGCGGAGGAGGTGGCTGGCAATATTATTAGTTATGTCAATTATCCTTCACGCATTTTCGCCATTGGCAGGCTGGATAAAGCGTCAGAGGGGCTCATTTTATTAACGAACGATGGAAGCATTGTCAATCAAATGATGCGTTCCGAGCATGGTCATGAGAAGGAATATGTGGTGACTGTAGATAAGCCTGTTACAGATGAATTTACGCAGGCCATGTCTCGCGGCGTTGAAATATTGAACGTCATTACCAAACCGTGCAAGGTTGATCGTACAAGCGAGTTCGAGTTCCGAATTATTTTGACGCAGGGGTTGAATCTGCAAATTCGCAGAATGTGCAAGGCTCTGGGATACAGAGTGCTAAAGCTGGAGCGTGTCCGAATTATGAATATTACCTTGGATCATCTGGAACGGGGACAATGGAGACATTTGGACAGGGGGGAACTGGAAGTTCTTCTTTCTAAATTGAAATGATGGATACAACAAAAGTGCATTCCCGGTCAGATTCAGAGACTCATTCCAACTCTCACGGTTTCATTATCGTATAATGTACTGGTAGCATAACCGAAAAAAGGGAGATGAACGTTATCCATATTTCTCGATTGGATCATTTAGTTTTGACGGTTAGAAATGTGAATACAACCTGTGATTTTTATAGCCAAGTATTAGGGATGGAAGTTATCACTTTTGGGGAGGGAAGAAAGGCACTTCACTTTGGACAACAAAAAATAAACCTGCATGAAGTGGGTAAAGAGTTTGAACCCAAAGCAAAAATGCCCATGTCCGGTAGTGCTGATCTATGTTTTATAACGGATGTTGAGCTTTCGGATGTGATTTCCCATTTGGATAGCTGCGGAATACCTATTGAAGAAGGACCAGTACAAAGAACTGGAGCATTGGCTCCTATAACATCCGTGTATATTAGAGATCCTGATGGTAACCTGATCGAAATTTCGAACTATTAAATTGAACCCAACTTACGGGCAGATTAGTATTAAATAGATCGAAAATAAATTAAGCAATAAACTTGAGGATAATTTCCAAGTGTTGACATAGAAATATGCTGACTCAAATGATAGCTCTGCGGCATCCAGAGAGAGTTTTAACTATCACCCTCTTATCAACGTCCAATTTTGCTCCCGATCTTCCACCGATGGAGGAAGGATTATGGATAATTTCTCGAATATGGGAGCAATAGATTGGACGAACGAACAATCGGTAGTCGAATTTGTGATGGGTAGATCAAGAATTCTAGTAGGTTCAAAGCATCTTTTTGATGAAAATAAAATTTTTAAATTGGCAAAAGAAGATTTGGAAAGAGTTCAGTTAATGTGTACATTAGCTGAATAAAACAGCGGTAGTACTTTAATTTCCCATCCATGGCTGCCGCTGTTTCTATTACTAGAGTCAGTCTAATGTAGTATCGTTTTACTCTTTAACATTATACAAAATAATGCTTGTTTTCATTAACCCATTGAGTAAATGTTCTGGCTGGCTTGCCTGTAACTTGTTCTACTGTCGGTAGAACTGTATAGGCTCCTTTAGGAGGGTTTTTCCCAATCCCTATAATAAAGTATTCAATAAATTCATTGTCATAGCCTTTGCTTTTCCAATCTTGTTTTACTTGTTCTTCTGTAATTTCAACAAGATCAATGTATTTATCTGTAACTGCAGAAATTTGTTTAACCATACTTCTTGGAGACAATGCTTCTGATCCTGTCAAATCATATGTTCGTTTATCATGCCCTTCTTCTGTCAGTGCCCTTACTGCGACATCAGCGATATCAGCTTCATGAATTCTAGCGCTTAAACTATCGGGGAAAGCTGTACGAATAATTCCTTCTTTTTGGATTGATTCTGCCCAACCACTGTAAAGTGCATTTTTCATAAATTCCACTGGCTTTAATAAAGTCCATTCCATCCCGCTATTTTTAATAACGTCCTCAATTGGGTTCCCTTCAAAATCTATCAGAGCTACAATTCTTGCAACATTAGCTTCTTTTGCCATCTGAATAATTCTTTTGTTTTTTATAAATTTTTCGTCCGATTGTTCACTCTGAGTGATCAGAAACAAGCTATCTATAGTATGGAGATGTGCTTTTATAGTTTCGGGAATATCAAGATCACCTAGAACTACTTGTGCCCCTTTAGGCAAGTTGCCTTCCTTCCTTGACAATGCCTTTACTTCTATATCTTTTGCAAGGAGTTGTTCAACAATATAACTTCCTACACTTCCTGTTGCTCCTGTAACTAGAACTTTCATTCCTTATATCCTCCCGAGATTAATGATTTAGGCATTACTAAATTGCCAAGTAGCCTTCTTCGTAATATCCACTGCTATTTGAAGGTTACTTGGTTATAATAAAGTGTGGTGTAACACCATAGTCAAGGAGGGATTTCATGGAGAATAATGTTCAAACTCATTTAACTTCAGGACAATTTGCAAAAGTGATGGGTATTAGCAAGGATACTTTATTTCACTATGATCGACTTGGAATTCTTTCTCCTGAATTTAAAGCTGAAAATGGGTATAAATATTATTCAATTAATCAAATTGATGTTTTTAAAGTGATTTCAATACTTAAAGAATTAGAAATGCCATTAAAAGAGATAAAAGAATATTTAAATAAAAGGTCACCTCATGAGCTCATTGTCCTACTTGAAAATGAAGAGGCAATGCTGAATTCAAAAATTAAACAACTGCAAAAAATGAAAAGTATAATATCAGAGAAGAAACGAATTACCCAAGCAGCAACTGAGATTATTTCAACTGATATTATTATTGAGGAAAATAACGATGAGTTTTTGGTAATAACAGAGGCTGATCCTTATACAAATGATAAAAGTATTTACGATTCTATGATAAAACACGAAAAGTACTTGAACATTTATAGTATTGATGCCTCTCACACAGTAGGTTGGATGAGAGATACAAAAAGAGTTTTAGCAAATGAAGCATTCAATTATGATTATCTTTTTACTAGAGTTTGTAAAAAATCAAATTATTCGAATTTCAAGCGAAAAAAAGGAACATATTTAATCGCGTACCATACAGAGGGATACTCGAGTGTATGTGACACTTATGATCGAATAATAAATTATGCTAATGATAAGAGCATAGAACTACAGGGATTTTTTTATGAGGATGTCTTGTTAGATGATCTTTCAGTTAGAGGTTATGAAGAGTATTTAATTAAGATCTCTGTTCAAATTTTAAAGATGTAGATTAGAAAACACTACTATTAATTGGGGTGATCTACAGGTCGCAAGAGATAATGAATGCAAGCATTCAAAAAAACATGTTGAAAATAGTACCATATCGAACTATAATTTTAGTACGATATGGTACTTTTTTTGAAAAAATGGAGGTGCAAATGAGAATTATAAAAGGAAGATCTGTTTTTTTATCAGCATCCGTAGATGCATTGCTGGCTAGAATAGTTTCAAGAAAACACAGGGAATCTGAGGTTGATACTTTAACAGCAACACAAGCAAGGATTTTGTTTTATCTTTGGGCAAAAGACGAAATACCTATCCATGAAATCTCAAGGATTACCAATCTTCAAAAGTCAACTTTAACGAGTATATTAAGTAAGTTGGAAAAAGCAGGACATATCAGTTTTATGCCTTGTCAAACAGACAAACGGAAAACAATAGTTAAAGTAGTGAATAGAAATGAAAATCTAGTGAAATTGAACAAGAAGATTATTGATGAAGTCGGAGAGATTTTTTACAAGGGATTTAGCGAGGATGAAATAGCATTGTATCAAAGTTTCTTAATAAGAACTTTAGATAACCTGATAGAATGCGAGAATGAAAAAAAGTGAGAATCAAGGAGAGAGAATATGAATAAAAAACTAAGAATGGTATCCTTCGCACTTTTAGCAACATTGGCTTTTGCCACACAAAAGGAAAGTTTCGCAGCAGCTGAAAGTCCTCCTACAGATGTTATTCGTATGGCTCCTACCTATAAAGATGTGGTGTATGCAACCGTAACTAATGACGATGGAAAGAAAAAAGAGCTAAAAATGAACATCTTCAAGCCGGAGGGTGTAACCGAAGCAACTCCTGTCTTGGTGTATGTTCATGGAGGAGGATGGGTTATAGGGGACTATCAGGGCGATGATGCTCCTAAAGATGCAAAAAAGGAAACAGCCGCACCACCAAATCGATCAGCACAAATGACAGGTAGAGCCACAGATCAAGTGGCTACAGATTCAGCATACCAGGTTTTCAAAAAAGTATTAGAGGATAAAATTACTTTCGTTTCTATAGATTATCGGCTAAGTGGCGAAGCTATTTTCCCGGCTCCAATATATGATGTTAAGGGCAGTATCAGATATCTGCGTGCACATGCCAAGGAATACGGTATTGATCCAGAAAAAATTGCAGTAGCAGGAAATTCTGCAGGTGGACATCTGGCTACCGAACTCGCTGTTACTGGTGATATAAAAGAGCTTGAAGGTGATGTTGGGGGCAATCTTGAGTATTCAAGCAAAGTAATGGCTGCAGTTGATTTTTACGGTCCAACAGATATGTTTACCATGGGACCTGAGATGGACCCAACCCTGCAATCTCCTGAGGAGGCAGCCGAAACACATGACTCTCCACGAGCAGCTGAAGCCCAACTTCTTGGATTTGATAAAGAAGGACAAGGTGTGGCAGTCCTGAGAGATATTCGGGATAAACAACAAACCAATTCTCCTTATTGGGAAAAAGTAAAGTTGGCAGAATTGGCAAGTCCTATAAATTATGTATCTTCAGATGATCCACCCATGTTTATTGCACATGGAGGACGTGACAGTTTAGTATCTATTCAACAAAGTTGGAGACTTAGAGATACTCTTAACCATGCTGGAGTCGAAAATATTTTTATGTCTAACTCTAAAGCTCCACACGGAGGCCAGGGTGAAGATGTCAATAATGCAGCTATCAATTGGATAACAAAAAAATTGCTTAATAAGTGAGATGTTTTAAATATCTGATGTTATTTCATTAAAAAAAGGGAGCCTCATTTATGGAGGTTCCCTTACCCATTGGATATCAGGATGAAATTGTTGCTTGAACGGAAGATGCCGACCGAACAATAGGATCAGATCATTTTGTAGCGGAAAATGCTCATATGTGAGATGTCATAATGATTTTAGAACTCTATCCTGAGGGGTAGGGCTTTTTTTGGTTTGTTCTATTTAGTAAATAGTCTGTGCTCGTATGATGGAAGTCGGCCAATTTAATTAAAATCGTCGTTGGAATATCTACATCTCCACGTTCATAATTGCTATATATCCGCTGGCTACAATTCAGAAAATCTGCCATATGAGTTTGGGTCAAATCCTTATCTTCGCGTAAATTTCGAATTCGTGGGTACATCTTGCTCACCTCAAAACAAGAATACCCTAGCGAAATATTCGCTATTGATATTTAGCGAATATTTCGCTAAAATTATTTAGAAATGTAATACATATGAAGAGGGGGAAGAAGGTGAGTATCTTGGAGGATTTATATTATGGAAACTGTAACCCAAGTGAACGAGTAAAACCGAAAGATCCCGAATTGGAACTGGTATCGCAGAAAATATCCAAAACTATGGAAAGCCTGAAAATAAAAATGCCAGAACACGAGTACAAACTAATTGAAGAATTATCCGATTTACATGATAATTTGATCTCCATATTATCCGCTTCGGCTTATATAGACGGATACAAGTTGGGGGCATTAATGATGGTTGAAGTATTTGACGGGAAAGAAGGAGGGCGTTCTGCAGAAAAGACGATTCACAATTAAGGAATACAATATTAATTAAAGCCCTTGAAAGGTAGCTCTGGTCATACGGAGTTACCTTTTTTGTTTTTATTGAGCACAGGGAGGCAAAATCATAAACTTGAGTTATTCTGTTCTACCGGGTACGCCTTTTTTTCATTAGTTCTATTTAATAAATAGTCTGTACTTGTGTGATGAAAATCAGCTAGTTTGATTAAAATTTTCGTTGGAATGTCTACATCTCCACGTTCATAGTTGCTGTAAATACGCTGGCTGCAATTCAGATATTCAGCCATTTGTGTTTGGGTCAAATCTTTATCTTCCCGTAAATCTCGAATACGTCTATACATCCTACTCACCTCTATGCCAAGAATAGCCGAGTGAAATTATCGTTATTCATTTTTAGCGATAATTTCGCTATGGGTAAAAAGGATTATTGCAACTAGAGTGTGATTGATATATTGACGGAATTAGTTCCAACGGAGTGTTGAATGATCAACATGATTCTAAAAAATATAAGTTACTTTAGATATAGTGATCTTCGATTTATAACAGTTCATATGTCATATATTTTAAAAGGAAATATTAGGATAATAGATGGATATCCCTAAATATCCCCTTCTGATAATATTATTTCCATCTTATTTAAAGTGAGCGTGGATAAAATGGGCAGAATCATGGTCCCACCTGAAAAGCTTATAGAAGTAGCTGATCGTTTTTTGCAAGGGAAGCACGAGATGGAGCGTATGCTTAATTCTTTGAATAAGCAGATTACATTTGTCCAAGATGGCTGGTCTGGCGCTACCAAGGAGAAATTCTTCCATGATTTTCAGATAGCGCAACAATCTATGAGTGTGACATTAGCAGGATTATACAATGTATCACAGCAATTGATATTTATTTCAAAAAGCTTCGCTCAAGTTGATGGGGAGCAGGTGGTACTAGATATACCAGGAAGCGGCTTACCTGCCCAAACGGAATCTAACGGAGAACAGTGGTGGAAAAAAGTTGGAGATCAGTTCAATGAACTGGTGGATGATGTTACAGATGGTGCAGTGGACGTGGCACATAAAGTAGGCAATGAAATTGAATATGCGGTAGATGTGGGAAAGGAGTTTGTGTTGGGTTCATCCGCAGCTTTTACAGAGGATTTATCGCTTGGCATCCTTCACAAGGATTACGACTCCAATCATCCGTTTGCGAATGTGTTAGGGGGGCTCGCAGGACACACCCTTTCTTCCGTTCTAGGTGTTCTAGGGACAGTAGTAGGCGGGGCAGGAGAAGTAGGTTCATTCGCTTTGGACTTTACTGGAATTGGCGCGATCGTCGGCGTACCCGCAGGTGTAGTCTCGGCAGGCATGATGGCGGCGGGAAGCAGTCTGGCCTTTAAGGGTATCAGCGGAGGCTTCGAGCAGACGAAAGATATGTACCAGATGATGAAGGATAAAGATAGCAAAGCCCTTGAACCTTCCAAACCCTCAGATGTGAAAACAGAAAACACAACGAATATTGAAGGAGCTGAAGCTACAACCAGAACATATGAACCTAGCCCTAAACATGACCCGCAAAGTGGGTGGGGGAGTCCAAACCCAATTCCAGATGCTAAAACAGGACAAAATTTGTTAGATACGGCTTATTCATCATCAAAAAATAAACAATTATACAATATCTATGAAGGTAAACTTGTTAAGTTTCAGCCAGATGGTGAAACAGGCTGGCATCCTTATGAAGTTACGAATCCTGCTAAGGAGGTTCCTGCGGATGTATTGAGACAGTTGCTTAAAGACGGTAAGATTACGAGAGTAGAATACAATAAGCTATTAAAGAACAAGTGAGGTGCTTTACTTTGAGAACATTTGGAGATCAAAACATATTTGCTATCCATTATGAGTTTGTTAATAATCCTTTTAATGAAAGTAGTTTAATTGGTGAAACATGGGGAAAATTTCAATTGTTTGTTCATGGAATAGATGTTTGTCAGTATAAGAGAGAAAACAGCGTAACAACCTTTCAATGGAATCTAATATATATTGTTGAATGGTTAAGTGAAAATCTTAAGCATATTTTAACCGATGAAGCATTTCCTCTCCCTGTTGCAGGGCAAAACTCTCTTGAGCTTATGGATCATTGTTTACTGTTTGAGTCAGACGATGACGATGAATTTGATGCATGGTTCGATACGAAGCAAGAATGGGAATTTAAACACTCATGGTTCTCAAATAGGGCAGGATCATTCTTGCCGGACGTGTTTTTCAGGAGGGTTAAGGATGACATAGAGATTGCATGGAATAATGAATCGACATATTCATCGGAGGGTGTCACTTTTATAAATCCGACAGGAACTGAATATATTCCTATTGACGAGTTTAATTCTATCGTAAAAAAATTTATAGGAGATTTTTCGGATCGTCTTCTGCTTAATTCTAAAAATAAAAGCGATGCCGAGGAAGTATGCCAAAAAATAAAGGACTTGATCGAGTAGTATATTGCTAAGTACCGAAGGCAGCAGGACTATTAAGCGTTGATTTATGATGATGACAGGAGGTTACATAGAAGTGGAGGATTGATACCCCTCCTTTTCTACGTATATATTTATTGTCCATCAAAAGAAGATTGGATCAAAAGATATAAACAATATTATGGACTTCTCCATTGAGTGACTGTATAGATAATTTTTCTCAATCCTATGTGGAACAAAAAGGAACAGAAAGAAGTAGAAGCTGTCTCCCTTTGCAGAAAAAACTCTGCAAAGGGAGACAGCCTCTTTTTGCCGACCCATGCATAAGTTCTTGCACTGTCAATCATACTACAACAATCATTGGTCACGGTTGGGGCTTGTTGTTCCTCGTATCTTCGAGGCGATCCAGTACGATTTGCACGGCAATCGCATCATCCAGATAACCTAATGGAAATACATAATCGGGGATGATATCTGTGGCGGAGACGAAGTACAACAAGCCGCTGCCGAGGATCGAGCGCTCCTCCGGGGTGATGTTTTCGCTACTGTAGAGCTGATACATTCTCTTGAGCTCCTCAATGAACGGTCCCGCCCCGTTGACGCTTTTTACTTTACCGTGAAAATCATTGTGGATAATCCGCGCTCCTTCTTCGGTTAGGACATAGGGCTCGTATTTGCTCAGTTCTTTCTGAACCAGCTCGGCAGTAAACTGGTGGTCCATGAGGTTGGAGGCTTGAAGAATTTCTTTAATGCTGTTGATGGAGGAGTAGATATCATTTGGCTGGTTCTGGTGAATAGAGGAAGCGGGAGCACCATAACCAGCAGCTTGGAAGAGTGGAGCGGAAGGAACATCAAGATGAAGGGCAAAAGCTTCCAGATGTTCAGGCTTGGCTCTTTGCTTCCCGTTAACGATCCGCGATATCGTGGCCGTATCAATGCCGGTAGCGGCGCTTAGCTTTCGCATAGACAAAGAACGTTCTTTCAGCAAGGAGAGCAGTGTTTCGCCCAGTATGGCGTTTCTCTTCTCATCAGACATTTGCAGTTCACCTCACCTTGTGTTGGTGTTGAATCAAATGTTGAGGGAATCTCAACATTTTTAGAAATGATGAGCACCTTTTTGCAATATGCTCAATAGTATGACTGTAAACTGACAACAAGGAGTGAGAACCCCATGGCTGCTTGGCTTGTAATTTTTGGCTTTGCCATATCATCCAGTCTGGATAATTTGGGTGTTGGAATATCTTATGGGATTCGGGGTATTCGTATTAACTATTTATCAAATTTAATCATTGCGGTTATCTGTTTTATTCTTAGCATGATAGGGATCATATCCGGTCAGTGGCTGGCGAAGATTCTTCCGGGCGTATTACCCGTCCTGATTGGAGCGTTATTGCTGTTCATTGTCGGTGCCCGCATCATTCTGCTGGCAGTACCGCGTAAGAAGCAGGAATCCAGCCAGGACGGTGAAGAGGAGGCTGCGTCGGGCGGATCACTCGAAGGAATTCTGCAAAACCCCGAAACCGTGGATAAAGACAAATCAGGCTCTATAGGTTACCTTGAGGCAGTGGTGCTGGGGGTTGCACTTGCCGCTAATGCCGTTACGAATGGGATCGGTGCAGGCCTGATGGGAATGTCACCACTTGCGATCTCTCTGACTGCGGCAATCGGCAGTTATATCACGGTCTGGCTAGGTATGATCCTGGGACAAAAAATGTCGGCGATTCGCATCGGTTCCTTCACATTAGGTCAGTTCAGCACGGTCTTAAGCGGAGTTATCATTATTTTGATTGCTTGCAATTCTTTCTTTAAGTAAGTGTAGAGTTGGAAAGGAGAAATTCATAGTAAACACGGACATCTTTTAGCGATTGTCGAAAAAGCGATTGTCGAAAAAAACAAAGCGACCATGCTTAGTATGCATGATCGCTTTTATTTTAAAGTTAAAATGGACCGCATAGGTGATCCATTTGTACATTCCTATTTTATTAATGATGCCACCACGATTCCACAATTTGATGAGCATGTTGCGGTTGATATCCTCTTCCTATGAGGTAGGAAACTGCTGCCGCCTCTCTTAAAGCATGCTCCGTAGAAATGGTCTGTGCTTCCCACAAACCATTTTTTACCCAAGGCTCCACTACTGCTAATGTTTCATGTTTTAAATTGTGCATATCAGACGATTTCGGATAATGGCTACACATATGAGTCGATTGCGGATAATAACTATATGCCAATTATTTTTCCTCCTTTTTTTCTAGTAAGAATACACTAGCATATGCCCATATTGTTTTTTGGTGAGCCCAAAATTCTCAACTATGGTTTTGGGACTTATATGAATATGTATTGTATTTTTATTTATCAAGCGCCAATTAAAGCTGTCCGAACCCTTGCTAAAATTCAACATATGGCATGCTTCGCCTATGACAATTACCCTACACATGTTAAGCAGTTCAATAGGAGGTGCCTTGCTTATTTCAGGGATTGACTTTGTCTTTTCCTTGTGTCTGTCGGAGCATTCGAAAGTTGACGATACTGCATTATAAAAGATATTATATATAGATTAAATCCTGAATTGAGGTGAACCACCGAACATGAAGTATTCTAAAGCGACGAACTATGCCCTTCACACCATGCTCTTTTTAGTAGTATTAACTCCTAATAATAAGCCTGTTGGTGTACAACAGTTAGCGGATCGGCAAGGGGTTTCACCTACTTACTTGTCTAAAATACTGACCAAGCTGGTCAAGGCGGGAATGATTGAATCCACTTCAGGTGCCAATGGAGGTTATAGATTGAAGCGGAACTGGGAGGATATTTCGTTTCTAGATGTCATTCATGCGATTGAAGGCACAACTTCTTTGTTCGATTGTTCTATGAACCATGAAGCAGAATGCTTGATTCAAAAAGTAATGGTTTCAGCGGAGAGCAAAATGGATGAGCATCTTAGAAACCAAAAGCTGTCTGAACTTGCTAAAGAAATAAAATTGGTTCTGTGAGCCATATTTATTTCAGATTGACTATAGATATAAAGAATCTTTTATATATTTCAAGTGGACTATAGAAGTGGCCCATGTAGGGCCGCTTTTTTTGGTTTTGAAAAGCATTGAGGTACTAGTTGGGGGAAATAGAGTTTCAGATAGATCAATATTTTACAGGCCCATTCCTTACCTTAAAAGGAGTGGATTTTTGCATAGTCGCTTTAAATAGGTTTTAGATCAAGCAAAAAAATATAAACAACACATTTAATTGAGGCGCTAGCTTTAGCAGCACATGGAAGTACCACTGGATTAAATGGAGCTAGCGGGCAGGGAAAAGCTCAACAAAATTGTGCAGATGACGCAGGAAGAGGGTGAAGGAAAAAAATTATACAAAGAATTGTTCCTCTGATTATTCCCCGACTTGATAGTATTAAAGATATCCTGGAAACCACAAAATGAACTCAAAAAAAGCTTTTTTCTTCTTGTTGACTCAGAATCATTCTTTTATGCTATGGGTATGCAAAGGATTTTCGAAATATTGAAAGCGTTTTCGCTTTCCAGTGGACTATAGCGTCTTCTGAAAATGTAGCTTTAAATAGACTGATAAATAAAAAATGGAGGTAATACGTTTATGATTAAAAAGCTTTCGGTGTTTATATTAGCTGTTACATTATTGCTGAGCTGTTTACCAATGATGTCTGTTCATGCTGCTAACAATGCAATTGCAAAACTTCCAGGGAATTCAAATCCTCTGATAGACCATAAATTGGGGGCCGATCCCTATGCGCTAGTCTACAATGGAAGGGTTTATATCTATATGTCAAGCGATGCGTATGTCTATAATAGTGACGGAACGGTTAAAGATAATGATTTTAGTGCACTTAATAAAATAAACGTCATATCTTCTGCTGATATGGTGAACTGGACAGACCACGGTGCAATTCCGGTCGCAGGATACAATAATGCAAATAATGGAACTGGCATTGCAAAATGGGCATCACTCTCATGGGCTCCGTCGGTTGCACATAAAAATATAAACGGTAAGGATAAATTCTTCCTTTATTTCGCAAATGGTGCCTCAGGTATTGGTGTGCTAACTGCAGACACTCCGATAGGACCGTGGAAAGACCCACTCGGAAAAGCTCTTGTTACACAAAGTACAGCTGGAATGTCCGGAGTTACATGGCTTTTTGACCCGGCAGCATTGGTGGATGATGATGGAACAGGATATCTGTATGTTGGTGGAGGTATACCCAATACCTCGGATCCAGCGTCAATTGCAAATCCTAAAACAGCCAGAGTTCTAAAATTGGGCACTGATATGACTAGCATTGTTGGAAGTGCAGTAACCATTGATGCTCCTTACATGTTTGAAGACTCCGGAATTCATAAGTATAACGGCAAATATTATTATTCTTATTGTATCAATTTTTCCGGAACGCACCCGTCAAGTTATCCGGCAGGTGAAATCGGCTACATGGTGAGCAACAGTCCAATGGGGCCCTTTACTTATAAAGGGCATTTCCTGAAAAATCCATCTACTTTTTTTGGAGTTGGCGGAAATAACCATCATGCTGTGTTTAACTTTAACAACCAATGGTATGTCGTGTACCATGCCCAAACGGTCAGCAAAGCTGTATTGGGGGCTGGAAAAGGATATCGTTCCCCGCATATCAATAAGCTTGTGCATAATGCTGACGGCACAATACAAGAGGTTCAGGGAAATATGGCAGGCATATCTCAGTTAGCCAACCTTAATCCATACAATAGGACTGAGGCTGAAACGATCGGATGGAATGCAGGTATTACAACGGAGGTAAGTCAAGCAACTGGCGGTCCAACAAATAATCTTGATGTGACCAATATACACAATGGAGACTGGATTGCTGTAGGAAACGCTGACTTTGGCTCTGGCGGAGCGAAGACGTTTAAAGCAAATGTAGCATCAAATGTAGGCGGCAAAATAGAAATACGTCTTGATAGTGCAACGGGTGCTCTTGTTGGAACTCTTGATGTCAGTTCTACTGGAGGAACACAAACCTGGAAGGAAGTAGAAACCACAGTTAGCAATGCTACCGGTGTTCACAAGGTTTTCTTAGTGTTTACCGGAACAGGGACTAAAAACTTATTTAATATTGATTACTGGCAGTTTACACCCAATACTGCTGGAGCAACCAGGGTTGAAGCCGAGAATATGACCCTTGGCGGTACTTACGCTGGAAAGATCAGTTCTCCTTTCAACGGGGTCGCTTTATATGCTAATAATGATTACTCTGCGTACACTCAGTATTTTGCCAACTCCACCCATAGTATTTCGGTCCGGGGGGCTTCGAATAACTCCGGTACCGCCAGAGTTGACTTGCAAATAGGAGGAACCACAGTCGGTTCCTTTTATTTTACCGGAACTACGCCGACGGTCCAAACCTTGTCCAATATCAACCATCCAACCGGAAATCAAGAAGTTAAACTGATCGTAACTACTGATAACGGGACTTGGGATGCATACGTGGATTATTTAGAAATTAATTAACGGTTTATGAAGAAGAACCTATGAAAGATTGGGAGGCGTTCACTTGTATAAGAGAATAGGCATATTTTTGGTGATTTTACTACTGTTCATGAGTATGATGTCGAGCACTTCTGTATTTGCGGCTACTACTTTTAACAATCCGTTTATATATGCTGATACTCCAGACAACGATGTGATCAGGGTGGGTAATGCATTTTATATGACTAGTACGACTATGCACATGAACCCCGGAGTTCCGATCATGAAATCTTATGATCTCGTAAATTGGGAAATCGTAAATTATGTTTACGATACGTATGCCAACGATGATGCACAAAATCTTAACAACGGGAAAAACGAATATGGAAAGGGCTCGTGGGCAAGCAGTCTTAGATATTATAACGGTATCTATTATGTGTCTTTTGGCTCCAATTCTACCGGCAAAACATATATTTATCAAACCAGTAATATAGAAACCGGACCATGGACATCATCTGTGCTTAACAGCTATTATCATGACGCCTCGTTGCTGTTTGATAATGGACGTGTATTCTTGGTCTATGGCAGTGATAATATCAGCATGATCGAGCTCACTGCAGATGCAAAAGCAATCAAATCAGGGGGACTTAATCAGGTGATTATTCCCAATGCAAGTAATATTGCCGGTTCCAGCTTCATCGTCAAGGCCGAAGGAGCTCACATCCAAAAGATCAACGGAATGTACTATGTATTCCTCATATGCTGGCCATCGGGAAGCAGCCGCACCCAACTAACCTACCGTGCAAGCAGCTTGATCGGACCCTACACAGGTCGGGTTGCATTGAGCGATTCAGGCATTGCACAAGGAGGAATTGTTGATACTGCCTCTGGCTCCTGGTATGCCATGCTGTTCAAAGACAGCGGAGCAATTGGACGTATGCCGTATCTTGTTCCGGTTACATGGTCAAATAATTGGCCGGTATTTGGCGTTAACGGCAAGGCTCCCCTTACAATGAATGTCCCTGTTGGAGGTTATCCGGTTAAGAAAGTCTATGCATCCGATGAGTTTTCATCTAGTGCGACTCTTGCAAAGGTGTGGCAGTGGAACCATAACCCTGACAATACGAACTGGTCCCTTACACAGCGTCCTGGATTTATGAGAATGACTACTGGAAAAGTGAGCACAAGTATTCTAGACGCCAGAAATACGCTTACGCAAAGGACATTTGGACCGAAAAGTACAGGAATCATTGCAATGGAAACAAGCGGTATGAAGGACGGGGATTATTCCGGTCTTGCAGCATTTCAAGCTAAATATGGGTTCGTAGGCGTAAAGATGTCCGGGACTTCCAAATCGATTGTTATGGTGAATGCCGGTTCGGGAGCCATGACTGAAGTGGCAAGTGTCCCGTTTTCCCAGAACAGAGTATATTTTAAGGTTCTCTGTGATTTTACAAATCAAACAGATAAAGCATATTTCTACTACAGTCTTGACGGTACCAATTGGACGACTATAGGCAATACGCTTCAGATGTCATATACCATACCGCACTTTATGGGATATCGTTTTGCTTTGTTCAATTATGCTACTAAATCCACTGGTGGTTTTGTTGATTTTGATTATTTACACTTGCAGTAATAAGAGAACAGGAAAGAATGCATCCGCAACATCCGTCAGGAGGGTTGCGGATGTTATTATGACTTTATTTTTTTCTTGTGAAGTTATTTCCATCCCCTGCGACTTCTCCAACCAATTTGGGTAAACTAATATTATCTTTACCCAAAATCCAACCGAAAAGAGGTGATGTCCCATGACAACGAATAGCAAATCCAATAGATTAGTACATGAGAAATCTCCTTATTTACTCCAACATGCTCATAACCCAGTGAACTGGTTTCCTTGGTCAGATGAGGCTTTTGAAGTCGCCAAGCGGGAAAATAAGCCCATTTTCCTCTCCATCGGCTATTCCACTTGTCATTGGTGTCATGTAATGGAAAGAGAGTCGTTCGAGGACGAAGAGGTTGCGGAGATATTAAACCGGGACTTCGTATCCATTAAGGTGGATCGGGAAGAACGTCCGGATGTGGACCATATTTATATGTCCATCTGCCAGACGATGACCGGACATGGAGGCTGGCCGCTGACGATTCTGATGACGCCGGATCAGAAGCCTTTTTTTGCGGGTACGTATTTGCCCAAGGAGCAAAAGTTTGGCCGTGTCGGTCTGTTGGAGTTGTTGGACAAGGTGGAAACCCGTTGGAAAGAACAGCCTGAAGAGCTGATGGAATTAAGTGAGCAAGTGCTGACAGAGCATGAGCGGCAGGACATGCTTGCAGGGTATCGCGGTGAACTGGATGAACAGAGCTTGAATAAAGCCTTCCACCAATACAGCCACACCTTTGACAAGGAATATGGTGGCTTTGGAGAAGCACCTAAATTTCCTTCTCCGCATATCTTGTCCTTTTTGCTGCGATATGCACAGCACACTGGAAATCAGCAGGCACTGGAAATGGCAGAGAAAACGCTGGATGCGATGTATCGGGGTGGAATTTACGACCATGTGGGCATGGGGTTTTCGCGGTATTCAGTGGATGAGAAGTGGCTGGTGCCGCATTTTGAAAAAATGCTGTATGACAATGCTCTGCTCGCCATTGCTTATACGGAGGCTTGGCAAGTGACGGGCAAGGAGCTGTATCGGCAGATTACAGAACAAATTTTTACATATATTGCAAGGGAGATGACGGATGCAGGAGGGGCCTTCTATTCGGCAGAGGATGCGGATTCCGAAGGAGAAGAGGGGAGATTTTACGTCTGGGACGACTCTGAGGTAAGGGCAGTACTGGGGGATGAGGATGCTTCCTTTTTCAACGACTTGTATGGGATTACGCCTTATGGTAATTTTGAAGGCCACAACATTCCAAATCTGATTGATATCAATCTGGAAGCCTACGGGCTGAAGCATGACCTCACTAAACAAGAGTTGGAAGATCGGGTACGTGAGCTGCGAGACAAGCTGTTTGCGGCCAGGGAAAAGCGGGTTCATCCTCACAAGGATGACAAGATCTTGACCTCGTGGAACGGGTTGATGATCGCTGCATTGGCCAAGGCAGGACAGGCTTTTGGGGACGTCACCTATGCGGAACGGGCACAGAAGGCAGAGTCGTTCCTCTGGAGCCACCTGAGACGAGCGGACGGGCGACTGCTGGCGCGTTATCGGGATGGCGATGCGGCTTATCCCGGATATCTGGATGATTATGCTTTTTATGTGTGGGGCTTGATTGAGTTGTATCAGGCGACCTTTGATGTACAATATCTGCAACGGGCGCTGACGCTCAATCAGAATATGATTGACCTGTTTTGGGATGAGGAGCATCATGGTTTGTTCTTTTATGGGAAGGATAGTGAGCAGCTCATTGCCAAGCCTAAGGAAATCTACGACGGTGCGATCCCGTCCGGCAACAGCATCGCGGCCCATAATTTGGTGCGGCTGGCACGGTTGACGGGTGAAGCCCGATTGGAGGACTATGCAGCAAAGCAGTTCAAGGCTTTTGGGGGTATGGTTTCTTATGATCCGCCAGGATATTCGGCCTTGCTAAGCTCGTTGTTGTACGCGACTGGGACGACGAAGGAAATTGTGATTGTAGGACAGCGTGATGACCCACAGATGCTTCAATTCATTCGGGCGATTCAAGCTGGATTCAGGCCGAATACAGTTGCTATTTTGAAGGATGAAGGACAGTCTGCAATCGCAGACATAGTCCCTTATATCCGTGACTATACGCTCGTCGACGGTAAACCGGCTGTGTATGTGTGTGAGCATTTTGCCTGCCAGGCACCTGTAATGACTCTTGACGATCTTAAAGCTTTGCTGGATTGAATAGAATGAAATAAAAGCAAACCTGATCCCCTTTGGGGTAGCAAGCATATGGCATTTTATGAAAAATGACCTTATGTATGCCACCTTCAAGGGGATTATTTCATGTTAAGAGGTAGGCATAGTGAGTTGAAACTAACATTTTCTTAACATCTATAGCGTATTTTTTTTAATATTTTTTAGGTATATTACATTAAGGAAACGGTTCCAACGAGCCTTGCTGCATTCGAAATTAAGCACAAAGACCTACTCGCTACTATGTTTATAACTTTTTGTGTACAAGCATTTTAGGGGGAGTTGATAAAGAACGAAAAATGGATTTGTCGAGTGAACATCACTGGTAACACGAAGTGGTTCACCATAAACAAGCATTCTTAATAATGAAATGGAGATGTTGATGATGAAGAAGTTTTCTAGAAAATGGCTCATGGGAGGGAAGCTCAGCAATAACTTTAAAATGAAGCTGATGGCAGCTTTTATCGCTTTTTTGATCATACCGTCCTTGATTATTGGGGGGTTGTCGTTTATGAGCGCCAGCCAGCAGATTCGAAAGCAGATTGAATATAGCGCCAAGCAGGCTATTATCCGCACTAATTATGTTATTGACAGTGCTGTTTCACCTAAGGTATACGACGCAGAATATTTTGCTGAGAGGCTAAAAGGCAATCGAGTAGAGACGGAGGAAAAGGCAGCAGAGCTGGAGGAATTTCTCAAGCAATATATTACACTCCATCCTGAAACAGAATCCATTTATTATGGCTCAAAAGAAGGTAAATTTACTACCTATCCGCAGAAGGAATTACCCGATAACTATGATCCTCGAGTTAGACCTTGGTATGAGGAAGCCATGAAGGAACAAGCCAAAACAGTGATCAGCTCGCCCTATCTCTCTGCATCCTCCAAGCAAATGACAGTCACGGTGTCCAAGGCCACGCCAGATGGTTTGGGTGTTATTGGCATTGATCTGAAGATTAGCGGAATTAAAGAGACTTTGAACGATATTAAAGTAGGCCATGAGGGTTATGCCATATTGCTGGACAGCAATCGTACTTACATTGTTCATCCGACGAAGGCAACAGGCGCCAAAATTGCAGATGCTGAAGCACGCATGTATGAGAGCGACGCGGGTGAATACGAGTATCAGTATGAAGGTCAGCCCAAATATATGAATTTTGCGACTAACAAGCTGACAGGCTGGAAGATAGGCGGCACGCTGTATTTATCTGAAGTGGATGAAGCAGCACAGCCGATTTTGATCAGTACTTTGCTTACGATTGTCGGGTGTCTTGTGGTAGGCATAATCATTGTCTATTTCCTGATTCGTTCGATTATCAAGCCTATTATAAAATTGAAGGAACAAGCGATGAATGTGAGCGCGGGTGACCTGACGCAGGACATTCAAGTGAAGAGTGAGGATGAGATCGGACAATTGGGACTGGCTTTCAGAAATATGCAGGATAACTTGCGATCTGTCATTCAGAACGTAGGGGATAGTGCAGATCATGTCGCCAGATCCTCGAACGAGCTAACGGTAAGCGCAGAACAAACCAGTGCTGCAAGTGAGCAGGTGTCTCAGGCTGTCCAGGAAATTGCCAGCGGAGCGGAAAAGCAGACTACAGGCCTGGAAAATAATTCGGTGTCGCTGGATGAAATTGCGCAAGGGGTTA
This sequence comes from Paenibacillus kribbensis, assembly GCF_002240415.1. Classification (NCBI taxonomy): domain Bacteria; kingdom Bacillati; phylum Bacillota; class Bacilli; order Caryophanales; family Paenibacillaceae; genus Paenibacillus; species Paenibacillus kribbensis. Next base: position 2,967,981 of record NZ_CP020028.1, on the reverse strand, counting down.
CGCAAATCGCGGAACGCTCAGTTTCGGTAGCGGATTTGGCCAGACGATCCTCATTGCAAGCAGAGGAAGGACGAAAGTCCGTTGAGCAGACGGGAGAACAGATGGATTCCATTCACCAGTCGGTAGAGCGATCTAACCGGATGATTCAAACCTTGCAGGCCCGTTCTCAGGAAATCGGCGAAATTACGAAGGTTATCGGTGATATATCCAATCAGACGAATCTGCTGGCCCTGAATGCAGCCATTGAGGCGGCCAGAGCAGGTGATCATGGCAAGGGCTTTGCGATCGTTGCTGATGAGGTGCGCAAGCTGGCAGAGCAATCGCAGGCATCTGCTACACAGATTGCCACATTGATTACCGAAATTCAGCGTGAAACGGAAGCGACGGTGCAGACGATGAACCAGGTTACGACTGAGGTACAGGATGGGCTGCAGATTTCCAAGGAGACGATTGTCAAGCTGGGACACGCGATGGAGGGCATTCGAGAGACAACACCTCAGGTGGAGGAAGTCGCTGGGATTGCACAACAGATATCAGCCAGTGTGCAGGAGATTGCAGCGACAGCCAACGAACTGGCGACGATTGCAACCGGTAATGCTGCTACATCAGAGGAAGTCGCCGCATCCTCGCAGGAGCAGCTGGCTTCCATGGAGGAAATATCGGCTTCTGCTCAGATGCTGTCCACAATGGCTACTGAGTTGAAGTCGATGATCAGTCGTTTCAAATATTAAAACGGACTTGAACCGTATGGAATCTATAGTACAATGAATGCTCGGGACAGTTCTTTAAGCCTTATGGCATAAGGAATCTGTCCTGAGTTTTTTATATGTTCAATATAGCTTGCAAAGTAGGGGAGATTACAGGAGGGAGAACACTTGGTTCGCGACTTGGTGCTATATGCTATCATGCTATTATTAATTGTTTTGATTTCTCAGCTTATCCGGCAAACGATTATACAACGTTTGCTGGATCAAAATCGAGATCTTCTAAGTCTACTTCGGATTCAACCCGGCTTTACCTTCAAGCTGGAGAAAAACGGCGACGAATTTTATTATAGGCTGCTCGAAGGAGGCTTGCTGAAGCGGATGGGTCTGGATCTGCAAGTCAGCTACAATCGAAGGGAGCATGTAGAGCGGCTCGGGAACATTTTTAAGCTATCCTCTGAAACGATGGATCAGCTTAGCGAATATTACAGACAGGCATGGTTCGGTGAGCGGACGGTATTTGAGCTGGAGTTGTGGGAATACTCGGCTTTAATTACATTACATCCGGTCAGGGAGAACGGGACCACCAAGCATGTCATCGGACATGCAATGGATATTACGGAGTATAAAGCCTCTGAGCAGAAAAGAAAGAAGATGGACGAGGCTAACCATGCCAAAAGCGTTTTTATGGCTCACCTGAGCCACGAAATTCGCACACCGCTGAGTGGAATCATGGGTTTGTCGAAGCTGTTGAACAAGACAGAGCTGACGGCCGTTCAAAAAGACTACCTTCACAAACTCCTCGCCTCATCGCGGACCCTTTCGTCCATGCTCAATAACGTACTGGACTTCTCCAAAATGGAAGCAGACAGTCTGGAATTGGAAAGGATTGAATTTGAGCCGGAAACAATGCTTCGGCACCTTGCAGATACAGTAGGCACTTTGCTGGAGCACAAAAAAATAGAGGTTGTTTTTATAACGGCTCCCCATTTACCCAAAAGGGTTAAAGGTGATCCATTCCGAATGGAGCAGGTGCTTTTAAACCTTCTGGCCAATGCCGTCAAGTTCACGGATCAGGGGCATGTATTGCTACAGGTAAAAATGCTAAGCCAGCAGAACGGGCGGGTAGCGTTGTCCTTTATGGTGGAGGATACAGGTATAGGTATTTCTGAGGAGTATATGGACAAGCTGTTTATCCCTTTTATCCAAGCGAAACCATCAACCACCCGCCGATATGGAGGATCGGGGCTGGGTTTGGCCATTAGCAAGCATTTGGCTGAAGCGATGGGTGGAAATATAGAGGTGGAAAGCCGATTGGGAGAATATAGTCGATTTTATTTTAATGTCGAGCTGGATATCGGGGAACTACATCAGGAAGACACGCTGATAGAAAACCAAATGAACGGCAAAGCCTTGATTGTTGTGCAGCACGAGCTGTTGAGATATAGCCTGAACGAATTACTGCAAGGCACAGGCCTAGAAACGCGCACCATCTCATCCTTTCAGGAATGTGTGGAGGCTTTTGAAAAGAGTGAACCATTTGATTGGGTTATGATCGACATGAATATGGATGGTTTCAAAGAACTGGAGGCAAGGAGATGGCTTCAATTGCTGGATAGACAAATGACTCGGGTCATTGGACTAACAACTGTGTTCGAGATGGAAGGGATAGAAACTGGGGACGAGGATAGCAGGGTGGATGTCTTTTTGTCCAAGCCCGTAGCTCGGAACGCTCTAGTGGAGGCTATTGCACATACGATGATGAGTCCTCGTTATGAAGGAGAGACTACAGCACAGAAATATCAAATTCTCATAGCGGAGGACAATGAGATTAATCAGGTGGTGATTACCGAGTTCCTGGCAGAGCGCGACTTTGAAGTAACCATGGTTGCAAACGGAAGAGAGCTGTTAGATTCACTGGAGCTGCGTCCTTGGGATATGGTAATGCTTGATCTGCATATGCCGGAGATGGATGGCTTTGAGACGGCCAGACATATTCGCAGAAAGAAAGCTTTTAACAGACTGCCCATTATCGCCTTTACAGCCGATGCCGGGCAGCATGAACAGGAGGATTGCCTTCGTTCAGGCATTAATGCTGTGCTGCTCAAGCCTGTCCATGAACTGAATGCTGTAAGAATGTTAAACAGCTGGATTCATTTAGCGTGGCTGCAAGAATTACAAGGGGTTCACGCGGAACAGGCGATAGCTGGTATGGATGGGAAGGTATATATTTTTCAATTTGCTCTTTACAAATGGATTCAGGAATATCAGCATTTCGACAAACGAATAATGAGGAAAATGGACAACGGGCAGTTATCTGCCGCTATCCGGTTAATCCACTCGCTTAAGGGAGGAGCAGGGAACCTGTGCGCGTCCGAGCTGCTGGCAAAGGCCAGCGAACTGGAAAAGCGATTGAAGCGTAGCCATGAAACCTCAGTGGGGGAGCTGTATCCAGACTGGCGAGAGCAATTGAGGTTGGTTCAGAAGGAGATTAACGAAATCAAGTCATCGGTTCCCTGGAACTGATCGTGCTACTGCATAAATTTATAACCAATTCCCCAGATAGTCCTGATCAATTTTGGCTTTTTAGGGTCTTTTTCGATTTTTCTGCGCAAATGGTTGATATGTACGTCTACAGCCCTCTCATTAATAAAGGAGTCTGTGCCACGGAGGGCTTGAATCAAGGCATATCGGCTGAATACAATTCCCCGGTTCAAATAAAAAAGCTTCATAAGCTCAAATTCCGAAAATGTCATCTCCACAATCTGCCCATTAACGGTAATCATTCTTCGCGCCAGATCCAGAACTATGTCTGTTTCAGACTCGGCTTCAGGCGCAAAGCCTCTTCTCTGTAACCGTGTAATCTCAATACGTCGGAAAAGAGCCTCGATTCGTGCCTTTAGCTCCTGCATACTAAAAGGCTTGCAAATATAATCGTCTGCTCCCAACGTAAGTGTACGAATGCGCTCTGAGATGTTGTTTTCTGAAGAAATCACGATGATTGGCACATCCGTATGCTTGCGTATCAGTGGGCAGGGATTTATGCCGTCCAGGTCTGGAAGCAACAGATCCAGCACGATAATATCAGGCTGAACGATATCAAGTTGGGTAATCCCCTTAGTCGCTTGTGCCACTCTGGTCACGTTATAACCCTCACCTGTCAAATACAAGGAAAGTGTGTCGCCAAGCATATTATCATCTTCAATAATTAAAACATTAGACATATTGATGTTTCCTTATCTATTTTTAAATTTGGCACGTTCTTTCTGATAGAGTAAACTCCTTTGGTCAGTCTGTCAAAAGATCAGGTAGATTGCGGCAAATCTATGATCAAGAAACCCGGATTTATATCTATTTGATATGGAAATGCACTATTTTTGAGGTTTAAAACCATAATACGACAATTTTCGAACTGTTATAACAATAAACAGCAGGACTTTGTCATTCCATTACAAAAAAATAACAAATCACACCAAAAACATGCATTGACTTCAAAAAAAATCATGGTATTTTATTACATAGGAGTGACATCCACTGATTGGCCCCTTAGAAAACCCCACCCCATATCTTCTGAATGTAAACTACTTTCAGGCATGCTAATCTATATATCATTTTTTTCGTACTCTATTCATTTTCGCGATCGTACTCATGCATTCTTTGGTGTGGCAGCCCCATTGTGATTCAGATTGTCGCCTCATTTTAGATTACATATTTACATTTTTTTGCTTTCCATGCTTGTATTTTTCCAAATCAGGTCAGCGGGAGGACGAGAAATCAATGAACACATTCGAAGCGCTGGAGTCCAATGTAAGATCCTATTGCAGAAGCTTTCCGGTTGTTTTCAACAAAGCCAAAAACGATGTGCTGTACACAGAGGCAGGAGAGGGATATATCGACTTTTTTGCCGGGGCAGGGGCCTTGAACTACGGGCATAACAACGATTTTATGAAAAATCGGATTTTGGATTATTTAACCTCCGATCGGATCATGCACGGTCTGGATATGTACACGACGGCCAAGCAAGAGTTTATAGAGTCCTTTTCCGAGCGTATTCTCCAGCCTAAGGGCTTGAATTATAAGCTGCAATTTTGCGGACCAACGGGAACCAATGCGGTGGAGGCAGCACTGAAGCTTGCACGCAAGGTCAAAAAAAGAAATGGAATTTTTGCTTTTATGGGCGCATTCCATGGCATGTCGTTAGGCAGTCTGTCTGTTACCAGCAACAACTCTATGCGAGAAAGCGCCGGTATATCCCTGAATAACGTCACCTTTATTCCTTTTAACAGTACGTTTAATGGAATGGATACCATTTTATATATGGAGCAGCTTTTGACGGATACCCATTCTGGGGTAGAAAAGCCAGCTGCCATCATTCTGGAAACGGTACAGGCCGAGGGCGGTATTAACATCGCAGATATCGAATGGATGCGTGATTTGCGGCAGTTGTGCGATGACCATGATATTTTGCTGATTGTTGACGATATACAGGTCGGCTGCGGCCGAGTTGGCTCGTTTTTCTCGTTTGAACGGGCGGGGATCGTTCCTGATATGGTTATATTGTCTAAATCGATCAGCGGATACGGACTGCCGATGTCACTTTTGCTGCTCAAGCCGGAATTGGATATATGGAGTCCTGGTGAGCACAATGGAACCTTCCGCGGAAATCAGCTCGCCTTTGTCGCTGCCAAGGCAGCGCTGGAGTTCAGGGATACTGTAGGGCTGGAAGCAGAGGTGAAGGAAAAAGAGGCATTTGTCCAGCAATTTTTGCGTGAGCATATTCAAACCATCGACCCTCTCATTGCAATTCGCGGTTTGGGTCTGATCTGGGGAATTGATGCGTCTCATCTGGGAGAAGCGTTCGCCAAGGAGGTAGCTGCTCTCTGCTTTGAAAAAGGCCTTATCATTGAACGGGCTGGACGTAACGATACAGTCATTAAGATTATGCCTGCGTTAACCATAAATTTGGAAAATTTGCGAAAAGGCTGCAACATTATTAAAGAAAGTATGGCTCAGGTGTCCAATAGCTTAGTCACTTTATAATATTTTTGTGAATTATTGTAAAGCGATTAGTAAATCCCCTTGGCTGGAGCTGCCATCTGCTATGAAGCAGAATATGACAGCTGCCTGCCAAGGGGATTTTAGCGTAAAAATTAAGAAATAACCGTTTGTGCGTATTTTTGTGCAGATTGCTCCAGCTGCTCATCAGTCAGTCCCGCGGCATCATATTGTACGAAATAAGGCAGCAGCTTGGTGCCAACCATATGGCCTGTAGCTTCCAGAGGTCTCAACAACTCTTCAATCGTATATCTATTCCGTCCGTTATGTTGATAATTTTCCTCAACGCTGGCAGCAGACAAGGCGATCAACAGCTCTTTGCCCTGCAGCTTGTCGCCTTCACTTCCAAAAGCCCAACCGTAAGTTAAAACCTTATCCTGCCATTTTTTCAGCAGGGAAGGAGTGCTGTACCAGTACAAAGGGAATTGCAGAACGATACGGTCATGCTGCTCTAGCAGTTCCTGCTCCTGAGCGACGTTAATTTGCTCATCCGGGTATACTTCATACAAGTTGTGAATCGTCACGCCGGATTGCTGCTTGAGCTCTTGTACCCATCTTTTGTTAATGCGAGACTCCGCAAGATTAGGGTGAACAACAATTACGAGTGTTGACATGATGAAAAACATCTCCTTTAAACTAATTTTTTGTAAGTAAATTACCAATATATATATGCGTAACTATTTTAGTTTCAACTAATAAGATTGTCAATTCCTTAAATTTTTAAACTCTACATAAAAACTCCGGCAAGCTCATGCCGGAGTCTCATCAAATGAAGTGTTTTTTTACATCAAGCGATATGGTTAAGCTCAGCAACAATCTTATTTTTTCCAGTACGCTTGGCTTGATACAGATAGTCATCGGCTCCCTGGAAGAATGTATCTTTGTTCATTTCTTCCGAATAGCTTTTTAATCCAATGCTTACAGTCACGGAAACGCTTTGCATCTTCTCGCCAAAGGTCATCTTCTCCACTTCACGCCGGATGCACTCGACAATCTGATAAGCTTCCTCAAAAGTATGCTCGAACATTAGAATAGCAAATTCCTCACCGCCATATCGGGCTGGAATGTCATTGGCTGTAATCTGTTCTGTAATGATTTGCGAGATGCCCTCCAAAATTTTATCTCCAAACTGGTGTCCGTAAGTGTCATTAATTTTCTTGAAATTATCAATATCTACTACCGCTAAGTGGATGATAGCACCTTGTTTGGCGTATTCGAGTGCTTTCTCATAAAAAGTTTGAAACGATAAATGATTGTATAGCTTGGTCAGTCCATCGGTCATTGACATTTTGCTTATAATCGCGTTGCTGATCATTAACTCCTGCTGGGCGTGCTGTGTTTTATACAAATCCACTAGCAGATCACGACCGCTGTCCTGAATGATGAGAGCAAGAAAGGTGGACATCATCAAAAATGTCGGAGTGGCTACGATGTCAAACGGCGATAAGTAAGCACGAAAAGAACCATCGATAGCTAACAATAGAAAAAATACCACTATTTGCAATATGAAGGAAAGCCATATTAGGCGGCGATTGAAAAACAAGACGGATGAGAAAATAGGCAGCAAGCACAATGCCGTAATAATCCGGATATCATAGTTTAAACGAATAATCATCCAGCATATAACCGTACTCGCCACAAACTGGATTACGAAAGAAAACCTGTTGCATTTATGATGAGCCAGCTCTGCAAGTAAGTTGGAACCGCACATGATTAGCGTGGGAACAATAAGGGTTCCAACGTAAAATTCATAAGGTGTAGCAGGATAGTCGAGAAATAGATAGCTTCCAAGCTGGACGATAAAATGTACTGCTATGATCACCCAGTAAAGCAATAGCATTTTGCGTCCCCAGCGGCCTTGTTTTGTAATATAATCCATTGTTTGAGTATCCCGTTTTGTCTTGTTCATGATGTCACCACACTTAATGTATCTTTAGCCATTCTCGTATTATATGATACTATGTGATGAAGTTGAAGCTAATTTTTTAAAGGGTTAAGTACTTGTCTGCCCCAGTAACACTTTTACTTGATGGATAGAACCATCCCCTGCAACAGGCAGAAGATTGTCAGTGAGGGCAGTATTGTCCACGGTAACCGCAGCTACACCCTTGGACACATGCTGGGGATTCATGATCTGAATCACATAGGTATCGCCGCGGAAGATGCGGGTGACTGTATATTCATCCCAGGCTTTAGGAATGCACGGGTCAATGCGCAGGCCATCCCATTCTGGCTGAATACCGAGAATCGATTGGGTAATGGCTATAAAGTTCCAGGCAGCTGTGCCCGTCAACCAGGAATTTTTGGCTTCGCCTTCACGAACGGCATCCTTGCCTGCAATCATTTGTGCGTATACATATGGCTCCGTACGATGAATGTCGCTGATGTCCTCCAGATAGGATGGAGCAATTTTGCTGTATAGCTCAAAAGCACGATCCCCACGTCCGATTACAGCCTCTGCCATCATAATCCACGGATTGTTGTGACAGAAAATTCCGGCATTTTCCTTGTATCCTGGAGGGTAAGACGAGATTTCGCCCAGATTGATATAGTAGCGGGAATAAGGCGGATTTTGCAGTACAATGCCATATGGAGTTTCCAGCCGATCACGTGTGGAATCAAGAGCCCTTTGAGCCAGACCTTCCTCCACGCCGATTCCTGCCATAACACAAAAGCCCTGAGGTTCAATAAAAATTTGGCCTTCCTCACATTCCTTGCTGCCTATTTTCTCTCCGTAGTGGTCGTAAGCACGTAAGAACCATTCTCCGTCAAAACCATGCTCCAAAGTGGATGCCCGCATGAGATCCACATATGCTTGAACTGCTGCTGCTTCGTTATCCAATCCTCTGCGCTTGCAAAGTTCAACAAAATCCGGTCCTGTATATACAAATAGTCCGGCGATGAACACCGACTCGGCTACGCGGCCTTCCAAATTTTGTGTGGTCTGATAGGGTTCATCCGGCGTATTTGAAAAACAGTTAAGATTCAGACAATCGTTCCAGTCAGCCCGCCCAATCAGGGGAAGGCCATGCGGGCCGAGGTTTTCTACAACATGGTAAAATGAACGCTTCAAATGCTCAAACAGCGTAGCCGTGTGGTCTAAATCCCCATCAAAAGGTACATGTTCGTCCAGTATGCCGAAGTCTCCCGTTTCTTTGATGTACGCTGCGGTACCGACAATAAGCCATAGCGGATCGTCGTTAAAGCCACCGCCAATCTCGTGATTTCCTTTTTTGGTTAGAGGCTGATACTGGTGATAAGCTCCGCCGTTTTCAAATTGAGTAGAGGCGATGTCGATAATCCGTTCTCGTGCACGCTCTGGTATTTGGTGAACGAAGCCGAGCAAATCCTGATTCGAATCCCGGAAGCCCATGCCACGTCCGATACCGGATTCGAAATACGAAGCGGAGCGTGACATATTGAACGTGACCATGCATTGATACGGGTTCCATATGTTCACCATTCGGTTCAATTTATCATCGTGAGTTTGAACAGTGTACTTGGACAGGAGGTTATTCCAATAGGCTCGCAGCTCGCTCAAGGCTCGTTCTACATCGGATTCATTCGCAAATTGTGCAATCATGGCATGAGCCTGTTTTTTGTTAATGACGCCGGGGGACTCCCATTTTTCATCCTCCGGATTTTCCACATAACCGAGTACGAAGTTACAGCTTGTTTCCTCGCCCGGCTCCAGCATGACCTCAATACAGTGCGATCCTATGGGAGACCAGCCGCTGGCAATAGAGTTGGAAGCCTGCCCTGCAATGACCGTCTGAGGCTGATCCAGACCGTTATAGAGTCCCAGAAAAGCTTCACGGTCTGTATCGAAGCCCGCCAGCGGACAATTTGCAGAGAAAAAAGCATAGTGATTGCGGCGTTCACGGTATTCCGTTTTATGATAAATGACGGAGTCTTGTACTTCGACCTCGCCTGTGCTTAAATTGCGCTGAAAGTTGGTCATATCGTCATAGGCGTTCCACAGGCAAAATTCCACAAAAGAGAAGAGCTTGATCCTTTTAGCCTGTGGTGAGGTGTTCCGAAGCTTGACTTGATGTACTTCACCATCAAAAGATAGCGGCACAAAAGCCAGCTGGGTAGCTCGAACACCGTTTCGTTCCCCCATAATGGAGGTATAACCAAGTCCATGGCGACATTCATACTGATCCAGCTTTCGTTTGACCGGCATCCATCCCGGAGTCCAATAATCTCCGTCATCATAAATATAAAAATAGCGCCCGCCGTTATCGACAGGGATATTATTGTACCGATACCTTGTCAAGCGACGCAAGCGAGCATCCCGATAAAATACATAGCCGCCGCCGGTATTGGAGATCAGTCCAAAAAATCGTTCATTGCCTAAATAATTAATCCAGGGATAGGGGGTTTGAGGGGTGTGGATGACATATTCCTGATTGGAATCATCAAAGAAACCGTACTTCATGGCGCAGAACTCCTCTCGAATTGAAAAATAAGACCTAACACTTGATTATATTCAAACATAAAGCTGTTCTTCCCTGAGAAAGACATTTCCTTCCTAAAACAGAAGGTACTTGATTTCCCTGACCATTTTTCTTTAACTTGCAAAATATTTGAAATGGGTAAATATCCCTTTTTATGCTAAAATGAAAAAGTTAGGATTCAGCAAGGCGGGAGGTTGCAAAATGGCACCTATTACATTGTTTTTCATTCCATATGCAGGTGGATCGGCGTCCATCAGCTTTAAATGGAAAAAGCTGTTGCTTCCACAGATTAAGCTTGTTCCACTGGAACTGGCGGGCAGAGGGATTCGTTCCGGAGAACCGCTAAAGGATAGTATCGAGGAGATGAGCGATGATCTACTGCATAAGATCGGGCAAGAGATAGCTCCCGGTGATCCTTATGCCATATACGGTCATAGCATGGGGACGATGATTGCATTCGAGCTGTACTACAAGCTGGTGGCTGGCGGATACGGCGAGCCTGCTCATCTGTTTGTTTCCGGTGGACGAGCACCGCATGTCCCAAGAAATCTCCCATGGACACATGATCTGCCTGCAGATCAGTTCAGGACACATTTGCAGCGGTATGGCCAGCTTTCCGAGGCAATTTTTGACAATCAAGAATTATACGACTATTTCATGCCGGTGCTGAGAGCGGATTTCAAAGCCGTCGAGACGTATAAATACACGGCCAAGCCCGAGCCTTTACACTGTCCAATTACCGCTTTGACAGGACTGGCTGATAACACGATAGCCTTGCAGGAGGTAGAGGCGTGGGTGCAGCATACGGATCAGGAATTTCGTATGTTCACCTTCGACGGAGGGCACTTTTTTATTCATGATGAAATGGAGCGAATTACACATATCATCAATGAGAATTTGGAACGCAGCGCAGTGGCAAACAGAATACAACATTAAAAAGAAGAGGTGATTATTGTGACTGTAGGTGTATTGGCACATTTATTTGGCAAGCTGCCATATCGTGAGCTGGCTGCGAAGGTAGGAGCAGCGGGCTTTACCCATGTTCAGCTGGCTCCGTGGAGAGCGATCAGTGATGTGGATTTTAATAAGCCGGGCAAGTTCAGCCCAGGCTTGGCATTGTCTATCGCAGAGGAGTTTCGCAAGCATGGTGTATCCATATCGGTGCTCGGGTGCTATTTGCATTTTTTTGTACAGGATGAGGAATTGTTGCGTGAAAATGTAGAGCGCTTCAAAGAGCTGATCCGATACGCGAGTCTGCTCGGAGCACCCATCGTTGCAGCTGAAGTCGGACGCAATGAGGATGGGAGCGCGTATACGGAACAGGACTGGAGAGTTGTCAAAGAGGTTGTGCGTGAACTGGCGGATGAAGCGGAAAAATGGGGCGTATTCGTAGGATTGGAAGCCGCTAACGATCATTTGGTCGGAACAGCTGCAGAGCTGGCAACCTTGCTGGAGGAAGTACCTTCATCCCAGATTGGTGTGGTCATTGATCCGGGGAATCTGCTGAGAACGGAAAATCTGGCACAGCAGGATGAGGTTATTCGCGAAGCCTTCCGATTGCTGGGGCCTCGTATTATCGCAGCGCATGCCAAAGACCGTCAGTTATCATCATCAGGTGAGATCGAGACGGTACCGCCGGGATTTGGCGACATGAACTATGGCCTCTACATGGAACTGCTGGAGCAGTATAAGCCGGGGGTTCACATCATTATGGAAGCAGCGCAGGAGCATCAAATGGCCGAATCCAAACGCTATATCGAAGGCCATCGGTTAACGGCTCAAAAAGCGCAGGAAGTACAGGCGAAGTAATCCTCTCCTTCATATTACGAGAACAGTTCAAGAGACTTGGAAGCGTCTACTTTTCCAAGTCTCTTGTGTTGGGCAGGGCTTAGCCTTGCACAATCGCCACGATGACAAGCACCCAGCTTGCCAAAAAAGCCAGCCCGCCAAATGGGGTGATCGCTCCAAGCTTTTTGATACCGGACAAACTAAGCGCATACAGGCTGCCCGAGAACAAAAGGATTCCCGCGAACATAACCCAGCCTGCGGCTAGGACCAGGGAAGAATGAACAAGATTCCCTGCAATCGCTCCAAGCAGAAGCAAACCCAGCCCGTGTGCAATGTGGTATTGAATGCCCGTCTGGAATATGCTCATCATGTCTGCGGAAAGTCTCTTTTTCAAAGCATGAGCCCCGAAAGCTCCGAGAGCTACTGCTAAAAAAATCATGATACAGCCAACAATCAGCAATGTTTGCAAATTTAATTTCCTCCCTTCTGTGAAATACTACATATTTCGTGTGAATTCGTCAATTTCCATAGATATTAACTAAAAGATATTAATTTTTTCAACTCTCATTTGATGGCGTTTGTGGTATATTTTTTCCATAGGGCCAATGAGAAGCATTTGAATGATCGGCAGCGTGTCCTCTACTTTTTTTATATGAGAAAGTGTGGTGATATGCTGTTTTTTTGTGCTGTCGTTTTTTTGAAACAAAGCTTTGTGTAATGTCAAGACCTATTTTTGGAGAGGATGGATGTAGCAGTGATACGCAAGAAATCGGCATTTAGGAAGTCTTTCACAATGGTCATGTCGGCCGTTTTGGTGCTTCCGCTAACTATGGGCTTAGCTCAAGCTAGCCCTGCCGGGGCATCGGCCGTAAAATCGGTCACAGCTTCGGCAGTCTCATCAGAGGCGACACGTTTTCTTCAAATGTACAAGCAGTTGAAGGATCCGGCTAGCGGTTATTTTTCAAAGGAAGGGATTCCTTATCATTCCGTAGAAACGCTGATTAGTGAAGCCCCGGATTATGGTCACCTCACGACTTCGGAAGCGTACAGCTACTGGATGTGGCTCGAAGTGCTGTATGGCCATTACACCGGAGACTGGAGCAATCTGGAATCCGCTTGGGATAACATGGAGAAATATATTATCCCTGGTAAAGAAGCTCAGCCTACGATGGGCAACTACAATCCAAACAGTCCTGCTACCTATGCAGCGGAGTATTCGCAGCCAGACGCATATCCTGCCCGTCTGACCGGTCAGTATGCCGGTGGTAAAGACCCGCTGGATTCAGAGCTGAAATCGACTTATGGCAACAATCAAACTTATCTGATGCACTGGCTGCTGGACGTGGACAACTGGTATGGTTTTGGCAATCTGTTGAATCCGTCGCATACCGCTACTTATATTAATACGTTCCAGCGCGGAGAACAGGAATCGGTTTGGGAGACTATCCCGCATCCGTCGCAAGACAATCAGAAGTTCGGCAAGCCTAACCAAGGTTTCATGAGTCTTTTCACCAAGGAAGATAAGAATCCTGCTCCACAATGGCGTTATACGAATGCCACTGATGCGGATGCTCGTGCGGTTCAGGCGATGTATTGGGCTAAAGAGCTGGGATATGACAACGAAGTATATTTAAATAAAGCAAAGAAAATGGGCGATTACTTACGCTACGGAATGTATGATAAGTACTTCCAAAAAATTGGTAGTGCTGCCAACGGAAGCCCGACTTCCGGTTCCGGCAAAGATGCAAGCCAATACCTGATGGCATGGTATACATCATGGGGCGGCGGCCTCGGCCAAGAAGGCAACTGGGCATGGCGGATCGGCGCAAGCCATGCGCACCAAGGCTACCAGAACGTGGTGGCGGCATACGCATTATCCGACAAGAATGGCGGTTTGGTTCCAAAATCACCAACTGCAGGACAGGATTGGAGCACCTCGCTGCAACGCCAGCTGGAGTTCTACACTTGGCTGCAATCCGATGAGGGAGCAATTGCAGGCGGAGCGACGAACAGCTGGGATGGTGCCTATAAAGCATATCCTGCTGGCACAAGCACTTTCTATAACATGGCTTATGTATCAGCTCCTGTATATCATGATCCGCCGTCCAACAACTGGTTCGGCATGCAGACTTGGCCTATGGAGCGTGTTGCGGAGCTGTATTACATTTTAGCGAAAAAAGGCGACACCTCTTCCGAGCAGTTCAAGATGGCCAAACAAGCTACGGAAAAATGGGTTAAATGGTCCAAGGACTATGCATTTGTCAATGAACGCCCTGTGACTGATGCGCAAGGCTACTATCTGGATGCACAAGGCAAACGTATTCTGAGCGGCAAAAATGTAAAAGTCGCCACTAAAAAAGCCCAAGGCGAATTTTGGCTCCCGAGCAACCTCGAATGGAGCGGACAGCCGGATAAATGGAACGGCTTTGCTAAATATAAAGGCAACAGTGGTCTACATGTAGTAACCAAAAATCCGGTACAAGATGTCGGGGTATTGGGTAGCTATGTGAAGGCACTCACTTTCTTTGCTGCCGCAACCAAGGCCGAAAATGGAGACTTTACTGAATTGGGCAAAGAAGCGAAGGGTCTGTCCAAGTCCTTGCTGGATGCCGCATGGAACTATAATGACGGCGTAGGTATTGCGACGAAGGAAACACGTGATGAATACTACCGCTACTTTACCAAAGAAAACTACATTCCAAACGGCTGGAGCGGTAAAACAGGACAGGGCAACACCATTCCTGGCAAAGATGCAGTACCTTCCGATCCTTCCAAGGGCGGCAATGGTACGTATTCCAGCTATGCAGATATCCGTCCTAACATTGTGAAGGACCCTATGTGGTCCTACGTCAAGGATAAATATGAAAACTCATTTAATAAAGAAACGAAGAAATGGGAAAACGGCGCGCCTGAATTCACTTATCACCGCTTCTGGTCCCAAGTTGATATGGCAACAGCTTACGCTGAATATGATCGACTGATTAATGGCGGCGGAACTGCTGAACCAACGGCTCCTAAGGCTCCGAAGAATCTGAAGGCAACCGGTGGCGATGCTGAAGTTACACTGACTTGGAGCAAAGCGACTGGCGCAGAGAGCTACACACTCAAACGTTCCACTACAAGCGGCGGACCTTATGAGACGGTAGCAACTGTAACGGATGTAACATACAAGGATACAAATGTAGTGAATGATACAGCTTATTATTATGTAACCAGTGCAACGAATTCCTTGGGTACCAGTGAGGATTCTCAAGAAGTTAGCGTCACACCAACTGCAGCACCTGTACCAGCTACAGGAGATCTGGTTACACTGTACCGTGTGGGCGATACCAATGCAGGCGACAATCACATTCGTTCAAGCTTCCGTATTGTAAACAAGGGCGAGGAAGCTGTTGATTTGCAAAATGTCAAGCTGCGGTATTATTACACGATAGATGGCGATAAAGCACAGGAATTCCATTGTGACTATGCACAGATGGGCAACGGCAACGTCAAGGCCCAGTTTGTGAAGCTGGACACGCCTGTGGCCGGTGCGGATTATTACATGGAAGTCTCCTTTGGCCCCGGTGCGGGAAGTCTGGCACCAGGACAGGATACTGGAGAAATCCAAACGCGTGTAAACAAAACAGATTGGAGCAATTATAACGAAAGCGACGATTTCTCCTATGATCCAACCAAATCGTCTTATACGGAATGGGAGAAAGCTCCTTTGTATGTCAATGACAAGCTCGTTTGGGGCTTGCAGCCTTAATAGTGGTATTATCGTTCTGTGAAGAGTGGCCTACTTTTTTCATCACAGAGCTGTAAAAACGAACCAGCAAGTTTCCGACCCTCCGGAGACTTGCTGGTTTTTATTTTGGGCTGATTATGGGCCATTTCTCCAACATCGTGTATTCCCGTAGGCTCTTGTGTTACACTAAGTATGCTACATATCACATAAATAACCGAGGTGACCTGAGACATGAATGACAATTTGGCACAGGCTCTGAACGAGCAAATGAACTTTGAATTTTACTCCGCTCATGTGTATCTGGCGATGGCCGCTTATTGCTCCAGTGAAAGTCTAGATGGATTCGCAAACTTCTTTCTGGTACAGGCGGAGGAGGAACGGTTTCATGCGATGAAGCTGTACAAATATATTAATGACCGCAGAGGGCGAGCTACGTTGGCAGCATTACCTGAGCCTAAAAATAGCTACGAATCCATGCTGGATTTATTTGAACACGGCTACAAGCATGAACAGCAAAACACACAGAAATTTTACCATTTGGCCGACTTGGCTCTGGACGCACGTGAACATGCCACGATCCATTTCCTGAAATGGTTTATCGATGAACAGGTTGAAGAGGAAGCTCTGTTCGACGGAGTCATCCAAAAGCTCAAGCGTATTGAGAAAGACAGCAACGCCTTTTACATGCTGGACAGTGAGTTTGCCAAACGAAGCTTTACAGCACCTGCGGAATAACACAGCCTGTACAAGTTTTATTTAAACTTATACAAGATACATCTATCCACAGGAAGAGGACTGATGAACAGGGTGAAATATAATCGTTTGGGAAACAGTGGGCTTCAGGTGTCTGAGCTTGGCCTTGGCACCAATTCCTTCGGTAAAAGAGCGGACCAGCAGACTTCGATAAATATCATCCATGCTGCGCTCGACCAGGGAATTAATTTTGTGGATACCGCCAATATTTATGCTGGTTCGGAATCGGAAAGAATTATCGGGCTGGCGTTGGAAGGTAGACGGCAATCTGTCGTTCTTGCCACCAAAGCAGGTCTTCCGAAGCACGAAGGACCAGGGGGGAGCGGATCTTCCCGCCATCACCTGATGCAGGAGCTTGAGGGCAGCTTGCTCCGTCTGAAGACCGATTATGTCGATTTGTACCAGATTCACACATTCGACCCCTACACTCCGTTGGAGGAAACGCTACGCACGCTTGACGATATGGTCTCCGCAGGTAAAGTGCGTTATATCGGTGCTTCCAATTACGCAGCCTGGGAAATGATGAAGGCGCTGGGGATCAGCGAAGCGCAGAAGCTGGTCAAGTACGTCTCGATTCAGTGCAGCTACTCCCTCGCCGATCGTACGCCGGAGATGGAGCTGCTCCCGCTCTGCCTCGATCAAGGGATCGGGATCATTCCCTATTTCCCGCTTGCCGGAGGTATTCTCACCGGCAAATATGCCGGAGGTGGTGCCGCACCTGTTGGCTCCAGAGCCGAAACCGATCCTAACTTCAGCCGCTTCCTTAGCCCCGAGCGAATTGAACTCGGAAAGCAAGTAAAAGGAATCGCTGAAGAGCTGGGCACTTCGCCCACGGCGCTGTCATTGGCCTGGCTGATGAACAGGCCCGCCGTTTCTACTGTTATTGTTGGAGCCACCCAGGTAGAGCAGGTGCAGCATAATCTGCACAGTGTCTCCGTTCATCTGGATGCATCAACGCTGGGCAAGCTGGAGCAAGCCAGCCTTTCCTTCCGCAGCGGCGAGCCGTTCGCATTCTATCGGCTGCCATAGCGGAATATTTATGCCGAAAACGTTACCCCGGACAGCGGGCGTAACGTTTTCGGCTTTTTTAATGAGCATATTACAACATTTAACATTGTTATTTTAAATGTAGCTATAGAAAAAATTAATTAGTCACTGCAATAGTGAGCGTGCTACAGTAATATTATTCTTCATATCTGATTAAGTAGATGGGATTAATGAAGTTAAGTGACGGGCACACTATAAATGACAATATAGAAAGGCGGGTTAACATGAGCGAAATCTATCGTTTGGCACAACAGGAGGACGCCGAAAGATTGCAGTATGTGACGTACGAGGCATACGAAACGATTCGGCAGCTGGGGCTTCAGTGGCCTGCCGCTCAGGCAGACGTGGCTCTCATTCAGGAAAACATTAAAAATAATGATTGCTATGTGCTGGAAGTTGATGGTGCCATACAGGCTACGGTTAGCCATCTGAAAAATAGAGCCCTTGATTTTATAACCGATTTACCATTTGTGATGTGGTTCGCCGTGGACCCGACTGCACAGGGTAAAGGATACGGGAGAAAACTGCTGAACTGGGTAGAGCAGGCGATTATTCGTGATCAGGTGGTAGCCCCTGCGGTGACACTGGCGACAGCGGAGAAACATCCATATTTGCTATCCATGTACGAGCGTTGGGGATATGAACGTATCCATGCTTTTGATCACGGAACTGGGGATGGGACGATGCACTTACTGCGTAAAGTGGTGAATCCTGAATTATTTGATACCTACATTCGTGAGAAAAATGAAGCCGGGACAGCTAAGCGAAATTAGACCCGATCAGCGGGAACGACTCGGTACGCCTTTCTTAACACAAAATCCGTTTCTTACACTTTACTGCACAGAAATTTTCACAAAAATTCATTAAAAATTACAAACAATGCCTAATTTTTAGACAAAAGAGGGCATTGTTTGTGTGTATAATATATGTATACATTATATCGACATACTTTAATTTACTTTTATGTTTATATTGAAACAAAAACATTTATATATCGCATTTTTTTCTTATTAAAGGAATTTAAAAAGATATTGACATTTTTCGAGTCCATATCTATTATATAAATAAAATATTTCTCATTTAATACTTACTTATCAAAAAACATCCTGTATGACCTCAGCAATTTCTCATCACATTCATCTATGATGCTGAATTTTAGGTTCCAAGCCTGAAATTCCAGCATACCTCAAGGTTTTTACACTTCCAAGTCTACTCACACATCTGACTTTTGATCTCAACCACACCACGAATGGAAACTCCATAACCCATTCACTTTTACATGTCGATTACTGTTTTTTGACAATCGATTTTGTTGCTTTTTGCAGCATCTATCTCTACAGCTGTTGTCTTCATACATATGTACATTAACACCTGAATCGTAAAAACATTTTTGTTTTGCCACATCTTTGTGGGGAGGAAAGGGGTTTGGTATGAATCGCATGGCTTTGGTTTTTCCTGGACAAGGGTCTCAGTATGTAGGAATGGGAACGGCATGGCATAGCGGCTTTACAGAAGCGGATCGCTTGTTTGAAGAGGCTGCTGATATTTTGGGATATGATCTGAAGGCTTTATGCATGGCAGGTCCGATTACCCAGCTATCCAGAACGTTCTATACTCAGCCCGCACTTCTTACGATCAGCGTCATTGCATTTCGGCGTTATATGCATGAAATCGGGATGATCCCTGAATTTTCAGCAGGTCATAGTCTGGGTGAATATTCAGCTCTGGTAAGTAGCGGTGTTCTAGCCTTTGGCGACGCTCTGCGACTGGTTCAAGAGCGGGGACGCTTCATGGAAGAAGCTGCAGTGGCAAAACTAGGCAGCATGATTGCCGTTCGCGGAGCTGAGCCAGGCGCCGTGGAAGAATTCTGTCGTTTACACTCCACAGTCGATCAGCCTGCTGTCATTGCCTGTTACAATTCACCTAACCAGTACGTCGTTTCCGGTCATCGCACCTCTGTCGCTGTGGTAGCTGGCGAGTTAGAACAGCGGGGCGCCCAAATTACGCGCTTGCAGGTCAGCGGTCCTTTTCATAGTCCGCTTATGCAGCATGCTGCGGACAGACTGGCCGCAGAGCTGCAAAGATACACTTTAAATGAGGCGAAGTGGCCCGTGATCTCCAATGTCACTGCTCAGCCATATCCCGATGTTGACAGCATCCGTCAAGGATTGATTTTGCAAATGACTCAACCGGTTCGATGGATTCAAACCATGCAGTATATGGCGAATCATGGTGTGAAACAAGGCGTCGAGTTAGGTCCACGAACGGTGCTGAAAA
Organism: Paenibacillus kribbensis; assembly: GCF_002240415.1. NCBI lineage: Bacteria > Bacillati > Bacillota > Bacilli > Caryophanales > Paenibacillaceae > Paenibacillus > Paenibacillus kribbensis. Next base: position 2,948,167 of record NZ_CP020028.1, on the reverse strand, counting down.
ATTTGGCGAAGGAAATAAATACTGCTATCGAAGTGCTGTCTCTGGACAGAGACCTGGATCGCGTTGAACTGGAACGCCGGTTCTCGATCCGTAATTGGATTGCCTGTTCCCTGTCACTGGCGGTGTCTACCCCCAATGCCAACTGGAATGAAGATGAGTATCGAAAGGGTGTTATTTTACCTGTTCGGAGACTGGAAGAATTATTGCGAAACTCAGAATCAGGCAGCGGCCCTCTTCCTGCAGCTGAGCAAAGACTGGAAATACTGGAGTGTATTCGCCTGGTGTTGCAAACCAAACAGGTCTCCGAAGGAGAGCAAAAAGTAATGCTAGAGCACTTGAGGAGGGAGCAAGATGGAGCAATTTCAAACTTTAATTGAAATCATTCAAGACCGTGCAAGCCGGGATGAGAACGGAATCACCTTTATTACTGGTGATAAGCAAGAGGAATACGTATCCTACAGTAAACTTCTGGAGCAAGCATTACAGGTACTTCATGAGTTACAGGTAAAAGGGATACAACCTGGCGATGAGCTGATCATGCAGATCGATGACAATCATACTTTTGTAAATGTATTTTGGGGTTGTCTTCTCGGTGGAATCGTTCCAGTTCCTGTAAGCATAGGGAACAATGATGAGCATAAAATGAAATTGTTTAAAATCTGGAATACACTCTCCCGTCCTTATATGATTGCAGATGACAAGGTATTGGAGCAGCTGGAAAAATACTCGCACCAGCACGAACTGCTGGATTCCTTTAAGCTTGTTAAAAAAGCGACTTTTTCAAGCCATACATTCGATTATTCCAGTCAGAGTAAAGGTGTAGTTCATATATCCAAACCAGAGGATTTAGCTTTTATCCAATTTTCCTCAGGTTCTACAGGTGATCCCAAAGGAGTCATGCTGACGCATGAAAATTTGGTTTACAATATTCGGGATATCGCAAATCAAACGGGCATGAGCTCCAAGGATGCTTATTTGGGCTGGATGCCGCTTACGCATGACCTGGGATTGATCGCCTTTCATTTAACCTGTGTGATCGCTAATGCCAAGCAACTGATTATGCCAACAGCACTTTTTATCAGACGCCCGTCTTTATGGCTAAAAAAAGTATCGGAGCATAAGGTGACTCAAATATGCTCTCCCAATTTCGGATATAAATTTTTTCTCGATCAGTATAAATATGAAACAGCAGCTAACTGGGATTTGTCAAGTGTTCGTATGATCTTAAATGGAGCTGAGCCCGTATCTGTGGAGCTTTGTCATGTGTTTATGGATGCCATGAGTGTTCACGGTTTGAATAAAAATGCAATGCTCCCTGTCTACGGATTGGCAGAGGCGAGTGTGGGGGTTTCCTCTCCACCTCTGGACAAAAGTACTTTTATCCCCATTCATTTGAATCGGCAGCAATTACACGTAGGTGAACCCATCGAAGAAGTGGACAAGTCCGACAAGCGGTGTCTTACTTTTGTGGATTTGGGGTATCCGCTGGCCAGCACCTCTGTCCGCATTTGCGATGAACAAAATCAGGTGCTCGAAGATGGGGTGATTGGACACACACAGATCCGCGGCAAAAATGTGACAGCCGGATACTATAATAATCCAGAGGCTACCGCGAAGGTCAAAACAGAGGATGGCTGGCTTATCACCGGTGATTTAGGTTTTATGCGGAACGGCCGCCTGACTATTACCGGTAGAGCCAAGGATATCATTTTCGTGAACGGACAGAATGTCTACCCGCATGACATCGAGAGGATTGCCGAGGAACTGGATGGCGTAGATCTCGGGAAAGTAGCTGTGTGCGGTGTACATGATGCGCAAACGAGACAGGATCGTATTGTTGCCTTTGTGATGCATACGAAAAAGATAGAGCATTTTGTACCGCTTGTCCAAAAGTTGAAAAGCCATCTGAATTACCGGGGAGGTTGGCATATTCAGGATGTGGTTCCGATCCGGCGCATCCCTAAAACAACCAGCGGGAAAGTTCAGCGCTTCAAATTAGCCCAGAGTTATGAGCAGGGTGAATTTGATGAAATATTGACAGCACTGGCCGAGGCTACTCGAGTCATACAAGCAGCTGAGCGTGTAGCCTTGCCTCGAGGAGAGATAGAACAGAAGCTGATTGGAATCTGCCAGGATATTTTAAATGTAAAGTCGATCGGGACGGACGACAGCTACTTTGATATCGGAGTGACTTCCTTGCAGCTCGTTCAAATTGTGGATCAGTTGGAGGATCAATTAGGGATTCATATGGAGGTGACGGACTTCTTTTCCTATCCGACCATCGCCAAGCTGGCTGCGTATATCTCCAGTCAGGACCTGAGGAGTGAAGCGGCTGCAACAGCACAGTCTGAGGACAAGAAGGAAGCGAATGACCGGGATATTGCCATCATTGGCATGTCTGGCAAATTTCCTCAAGCGGAAACACTGGAGCAGTTTTGGGCGAATGTGGCAGCAGGGGCTGACAATATCGGCCCGTACAGTGACGAAAGAAGGAAAGATGCCGAAGCTTTCATTTCCCGTCTGAATACGGAAGGACGGAATGTGCAAATCGCGGAAGGTGGATATCTGGACGAAGTAGACAAGTTCGATTATTCCTTCTTTAAGCTGACTCCGCGCGAAGCCTCGCTCATGGACCCCAATCAACGGCTATTTCTACAAACCGCGTGGAGCACGATTGAGGATGCGGGGTATGGGGGTAAGCAGCTGGCAGGTCAAAAGGTCGGCGTGTATGTCGGTTTTTCCAAAACCAGCTTCGAATACGAGCGTTTGTTGTCTGAGGTGGAGCCCGGCGCGCTGCCGAACTTTGCCATTGGCAACTTGTCGTCCGTTATTTCCAGCCGGATTGCATATTTGCTCGATCTAAAAGGCCCGGCGCTAACCGTTGATACAGCATGTTCTTCCTCACTCGTGGCAGTGCATTTGGCCTGCAAGTCCATCCTGAATGGAGACTGCGACATGGCCTTGGCAGGTGGAGTGAAGACGATTTTGCTGCCGCTGAAAGCAGGCATTGGCATGGAATCCTCCGATGATCGGGCACGAGCCTTCGACGACCAGTCGGACGGAACGGGCTGGGGTGAAGGCGTTGGAGCCGTCTTCCTGAAGCCGCTGCGCAAAGCGGAACAAGACGGTGACAACATTTTAGCCGTGATCAAGGGAAGTGCCATCAATCAGGACGGCAGCACGATTGGTATTTCCGCGCCGAATGCGCTGGCTCAGGCAGAAGTGATTTCGCAGGCGTGGCGCGATGCACGGATTGATCCTGAGACAATCAGCTATATCGAAGCGCATGGCACCGGAACCAAGCTGGGCGATCCGGTTGAGATTGACGGCATTACCAAGGCTTTCCGCAAGCATACACAGCGTAAGCAGTTTGTGGCGATCAGCACGGTCAAAACAAATATCGGTCATTTATACGAAGCTGCCGGGATTGCGGGCTTGATCAAATCCGTACTGTCCATGAAGCACCAACAGATTGCGCCGCTCGTTCATTTCCGCACACCAAACCAAAAGATCCATTTTGAGGAATCCCCGGTATATGCCAATACGAGGCTGAGGGAATGGAAAACGAACGGTTTCCCGAGAAGAAGCGGGCTGAGTTCTTTTGGATTCAGCGGGACAAACTGCCATGTGGTGCTGGAGGAATATATGGCGAAGACGGAATCAGACCAAGCCTCAACGGACAGCAACAATAGATCATCACCGCTGCTGCTGACCTTGTCAGCGCGGAGTGAGTCCGCTTTGCGAGAGCTGGTCGGGCGGTACGCAGAACGGTTCGGACGCGCGGAAGAACTCGTGATGCAGGATGTATGCTATACGGCTAACACAGGCAGAAGTCACCTGAATCACCGGATTGCTGTGACTGCCGCAGAGGCGGATGCGCTGAAAGCGAAGGTGCTTCAGTTGCACGAACAAGGCAGGGTCGTCGAAGGTGTATACACCGGGAAAGTGGGTAGCACAGGTGGCGCAGAGATGATCGCTGGAAGCTTGGACACGTTGCAATCACTGGAGCAGTTGGCTGCCAAGTACGTGCAAGGAGCGCAGATCGATTGGAATGCCCTCTATGCAGGTAAGCACTACAAAAAGGTTTCTCTGCCTACGTATCCATTCGAACGGAAAAGATGCTGGATTAACGTGCCCGAACAGGTTCGGATGGAGCAGAAGGCACCAGTTCATGAAAACTCAACAGTAAAGGAGTCTGGAATGATGGGAAACGAATATTCAGCGTCGGCATCTGCTACCGGTCAGCACAAATCATCTATTCTTCAAAAGTTAGCGAAAATGATCGGTAACGTATCTCAGCTCAGCCTGGAGGAACTGGAGCCACAAACACATTTTCTGGAGCTTGGGCTGGATTCCATTAATTTGTCCCAGGTTCGCCACAGTATCAAGGATACCTTCGGACTGGACGTTCCAATGAACGAATTTTTCGAATCGTTGACCACGCTGGAGCTGTTGGCCAGCTACGTAGCCGAGCGGGTGAGCATTTCCACTTCTGCTGAAAACCCGGTTCAATCTGTGGAAAATCGTCCAGAAACAACGCTGAATCAGGTTGATTTTGCAGCCTTCCCGTTAACCCAACCATCTCATGACTCCGCCGTTCCGGTTGCCGCATCCGCGTATGCCATAGATACGGCTGGGCATACACGGGCTCAAAGCCTCCCAATCGCTACAGCTTCTGCTGCTGTAGAGCGAATTTTGGAGCAACAACTGCATCTGATGTCACAGCAGCTCGATGTTCTCAGGCATCAGCCATCTGCATCCGTAATAGCTTCCGAGCCATTTAGCCCGAAAACAGGCATTTTGCCATCGACAAGTAGTGAAAGTGCACAGATCATCCGTATTGAATCCAAGCAGAAAGTCGCAACTGCATTAGCACCGGCTCCATCCGTAAAGGCTGTTGCCAAGCAGACAAGCAATGAAGTCAAGCCATATACGCCTTATAAAAAGCTGGATGTTAAAGCACGTGAATTGCTTTCGCTCCGTCAGGAACAACACCTGCAAGAGCTGATTGAGCGCTACACGGCCCGTACGCGCAGCACCAAACAGTACACCCAGCAGTATCGCTCCGTATACGCCAACAACCGCAATGTGGCTGGTTTCCGGCCTGTTTTGAAGGAAATGGTGTATCAAATTGTATCCCAGCGTGCAGACGGTGCAAAAATTTGGGATCTGGACGGCAATGAATATGTCGACTTGACGATGGGCTTTGGTGTGAATCTGTTCGGACACAATCCAGCTTTTATTCGTGAAAAAATTGAGGACGAGCTGAAGAATGGCATCTGTGTCGGCCCCATGTCCAACATGGCCGGACAGGTCGCCGAGCGAATATGCAAGATGACCGGCGTGGAACGGATTGCCCTGTATAATTCTGGGACGGAGGCCGTTATGGTCGCGCTCCGTTTGGCACGTGCTGCCACTGGACGAGCTAAAGTCGTTCTTTTTGCCGGCTCGTATCACGGTACATTCGACGGGGTGCTGGCATTGGGGAGCGCCGGTGATAACAAGGAGCATTCGACACCTCTGGCTCCAGGTATCTTGCAGCATATGGTGGACGATGTCGTCGTGCTTACTTATGGGACGGACGATTCCCTGGATTATATCCGCACCCATGCGCATGAACTGGCCGCGGTTATCGTGGAGCCGGTGCAAAGCCGTCGACCAGATTTTCAGCCCAAAGCTTTTTTACGGGAAATTCGTCAGATAACGGAGCAGTCGGGTACTGCCTTTATTTTTGATGAAGTCATCACAGGCTTCCGGATTCAGCCCGGGGGAGCCCAAGCGTGGTTTGGGGTGCAAGCCGACCTCGTGACCTACGGTAAAATCATTGGCGGCGGACTGCCCATCGGCATCGTAGCCGGGAAAGCCGCCTTTATGAACGGGATCGACGGAGGCACGTGGAGCTTCGGGGACGATTCCTATCCCCAGCATGAGCAGCAGCGAACCTTTGTGGCAGGAACCTTCTGCCATCATCCGCTGGCCATGGCTGCATCCTTAGCGGTGCTGGATCATTTGGAGAAAAATGGCGAGCAGCTGCAAAATCGCTTAAACAGCCGTACCTCGGCGTTAGCAGCGGAGCTGAACAGCTATTTCACTGACGAACACGTACCTATGAAGGTTGTTCACTTTGGCTCTCTATTCCGCTTTGTGCTCAAAGGCGATCTGGAATTGTTCTTTTATCACATGCTGGACAAAGGCATCTATATCTGGGAGGGACGAAACTGCTTCTTGTCCACGGCCCATACCGAGGAAGATATTGCGCGAATCGTACGAGCGGTCAAGGATAGCGTAAACGAGCTGCGCAAAGGGGGATTTTTACCGGACCCGCCCCCGAATGGAAACGGCCCGGGACCGGGCAAGCAACCTGTAACCGTACCTCCAGAGGCTGAAGCAGCAGAAACTGTGATTGCGTTGACTCCAGAGCAAAAGCAGCTTTGGTTCGCCTCTGTTTCAGATCGAAGTGACTCTCAATCCTTACACGAAACCGCCTTGTTGCGGTTTCGTGGTTCACTTCAGCAGCAGGCGTTCAACCAGGCTGTTCAGGCGATCGTAAACCGTCATGAAGCCTTACATACCTTTATGAGCGGCGATGGGGAAACTCAGGTGATCGCTCCTGTGATGAAAGCGGAAGTCCCGCTTCATGATTTTACCAGTTATCACCCGGATGAACAGGAACAGCATATCCGGGCATGGATGATCAAGGATAGCGAAACCCCATTTGCCATGACGCCAGGCGAGCCGTTATTCCGGATTCATTTGCTGAAAATATCGGATGAAGAGCATCTGAGTGTCTTTACGTTTCATCATTTTATCGCGGATGGCTGGTCGATTGGTGTATTCATTCAGGAACTGGAGCAGATCTATTCTGCGCTTGTCCGACAAGCTGACTACAGCCTTCCAGAACCAATACCTTTTCGGAATTACGTGGTTTGGCAGCAGGATCAATTGAAGACCGGGAAAGAAGAGGCCCTTGCTTTTTGGTCGGTAATGCTAGAAAAGCAGCAGCCTGTCCTCCAACTGCCATCTCCGGTGAGGGGAATACAGATTCCGTCTTCCAGAGGAAGCAGGCATGCTGTAATGCTCGAAGCGGCGCTCGTTAAACAATTGAGATCCGCCAGCATAAAGCTAGGCAGCAGCCTTTTTGTAACGCTGCTATCCGCCTTTCAGATTTTTCTGCATCGCCTGACAGGGCAGCAGGAAGTAACGGTGGGTGTTCCCACCGCAGGACAATCCCATATGGACGCCTTCTCTTTGATCGGCAACTGTGTCAACTTGCTTCCGATGATCAGCGAAGTGCGTCCTGATGCTACTTTTACGGAGCATGTCCAAACGGTCAAAAAGCGTATGAATGAACTGGACAGCTTTCAAAAGTACAGCTTTGCCGGACTCGCTCAGTTGGGGCTGAGGCATTTGCCTGTCATTAACGCTGTATTCAATATGGATCGACCGATTCCGCGTTTTCAATTCCATGGACTGGAAGCAGAACTCGTTGAGAATGAGGTGTCATTCAGCAAATACGAGTTGTTTTTGAACGTGACAGAGGCGCAGAAGCAATTGCGTCTTGATTTCGACTACAATTCGGATCTTTTTCAGCAAAACATGATCGAAGCATGGTCAGGATATTTCCTGAATCTGCTGCATTCCATTGTAGAGGAAGAAGGGGCTTGCGTTTCCGCGCTGTCTTTACTCCGTGCGCCGGAGAATGAACAGCTTCGAGCAGCATGGGCAGCAAATACCGATGCCAACGGAAACTATCTTTGCGTCCTTGATGCCTACAAGCATTTGGCACCAGTTGGGACAGCAGGGGAGGTGTATCAAGCCTCAGCAGCAGGTTTGTTGGGAACGACCCGGGAATGGGTTTACGTGGAAAACGATGGCAAGCTGCGGCATATTGGAAATTTGAATCGGAGCATCCACATTCGCGGACATCAGGTTAACCTGGAGCAGCTGGAGAAACACCTGCTGCAAGTTTTCCAATTGGAGTCCTGCGTCATTACACCACAAACGGACGAAGCTGGAAAAGTCTCATATATAGCCGCCTATGTGGTCGCAAACGCATCGAAGCCTTGGGAAGAAGGAGCACTAAAAAAGGCTGTAATCGAAATTCTTCCAGATTATACGCAGCCCCGTTTTTGGATTCCTATGGACCATATTCCTCTTCTGCCGGATGGTCAGCCTGATCTACAGGCTTTGCCAGAGCAGGGACAAGCAAGCGTATTCATTAAAACAGACGCCGTTTCTGAGAACCACGACGTAGAAGATCAACTCGTGAACATTTGGATGGACGTTCTGAATGTAACGGATATCAGCGATGACGATAACTTTTTTCAATTGGGCGGTGATTCACTAAAAGCGACGGTCATTCTGTCGAGAGTCAACAAGGAATTAGGTGTACACATTCCACTCAGCCACATTTTTGAACTGCAAACGATTGGTGATCTGGCTACATATATTGCGAGTGGAACAAAGAAGACCTATGAACCGATTGTATCTGTGAAATCGCAAGCCTTCTATCCGGTATCTTCTTCCCAAAAGAGAATGTATGTGCTGGATCAGCTGGGAGGTGGGACGGCCTATCATGTACCCGGTCAGCTTTTTATAGAGGGAGATCTGGAGGTTTCCCGCTTCATTGAAGCCGTTAGGGAAGTTATTTTGCGTCATGAATCCTTTCGGACGTATTTCGATCTGGAGGACGGGGAAGTGGTACAAAAAATTCGGGACACGATTCCATTCGACATCCCGTATACCCGTATTTCCAAGGAAGAAGCAAAACAGGCTCGGACCTTGTTTGTTCAGCCTTTTCATCTGGGAACAGCTCCTTTATTCCGCGCCGAACTGTACGAATTTATCGAAGGTGGCTTCAATCTGCTAGTGGATATGCACCACATCGTGTCCGATGGTTTCTCCATGGCCGTGCTGCTGGATGAAATCATTCAACGGTATCAGGGTAGACAGCTTGCGAACGTTCAGCTTCATTACAAAGACTTTGTTGCTTGGCAGAAGCAGCAGATCATGGATGACGCATGGCAAGTGCATGAATCATATTGGCTTCAGACCTTGAATGGCGAGCTTCCTGTACTGAATATGCCTACGGACTTTTCACGCCCGCAAGCACAAAGTTTTGAAGGCGACAGCTTGACCATCACCCTGGAATCCAAACTTACGAGCAGACTTTACAAATTGGCCCAGGATACCGAATCTACCATCTTTATGGTACTTTTGACGGCTTATAATGTCCTGTTGGGCAAATATTCCGGCCAAGAGGACATTATCGTGGGTACACCTGTTGCCGGAAGACGGCATGTGGATACGCAAACGATGATTGGCATGTTCGTCAATACGCTGGTTCTTCGCAATCAGCCGCAAGCTTCTTTAACGTTCCAGTCCTTTTTGCAGGAGGTTAAGCAAAACTTGCTGCTGGCACTGGAGCATCAGGAATACCCGTTCGATGAGCTTGTAGACAAGCTGGAACTGGTACGCGACGTAAGTCGAAACCCGATATTCGATACGATATTCAGTTTGCAAAATGTCGGCACAGATGTTTTGGAAACAGGAGGCATTCGTTTTAAACCGGAAGAATTCAACGCGGGCATATCCAAGGTAGATTTTTCATTGCATGTGACCGAGGAGAAAGAACGTTTGTCCTTCACTTTGGAGTATGGCACAAAGCTGTTTAAACCGGAGACCATCCGGCGGCTGGCCGAGCATTATGTGCGAATTTTGGAAACGGTGACGCAGGATGCCGGGGTGCGGTTGGCCGATATTACGATCGTATCTGATGAAGAGAAGCAATTGCTGCTAACGGGATTTAATGATACTGTCGTACCTTTCCCATACCATGAGACACTCCACGGGCAGTTTGAAAAGCAAGTCTTACAGACGCCGGATCATATAGCATTGGTGTTCGGAAAGCAGCGTCTGGCCTACCGAGAGTTGAACGAACGCGCGAACTCACTGGCACGGGTACTTCAAGCGCATGGTGTAGGACCCGATAAGCTAGTCGGTCTGATGGTGAAGCGTTCGGCGGAAATGATTATCGGTCTGCTCGCCGTGCTAAAAGCGGGTGGCGCTTATGTGCCTATCGACCCTGAATATCCGTCAGCCCGTATTGAATATATGCTGAGTGACAGTGAGGCTGCCGTACTCCTGACCAGTCGCGAGCTGGTAGGAGAACACCATTACAGCGACAACACGCTGTTTATCGAAGATGAGGAAGTATATCAAGGGGAAAGGACCAATCTGGAAGCCAATGCTCAGCCGGAGCATCTGGCTTACGTCATCTATACTTCTGGCTCAACCGGAAATCCGAAAGGAGTTATGCTCCAGCATCGCTCGGTGCTGAATTTTATTACAGGAATGCGTGAAGTGATCGACTTTGCAGCGAACAAAACGATGTTATCGCTCACTACCATTTCGTTCGATATTTTCGTTTTGGAAACGATTCTGCCGCTGCTGGGCGGAATGACCGTCGTGCTAGGCGACCGCCATCATCAGGTCGATCCTCAGACACTTGGCGAGCTGATTACTGCACATCATATTGACATGCTGCAAATGACGCCATCCCGGCTGCACATGCTGCTGAATCATGAGGAAGGCTCCCGTGCGCTGCAAGGTGTACAGGAAATTATGGTTGGGGGAGAAGCGCTCCCGTCCAGGCTGCTGGAGGCATTGCAGAATTTGAACGGTCCCCGCATTTATAACATGTATGGGCCAACGGAAACGACGGTTTGGTCGGCAGTACAGGAGCTTACCCATGCCAAACAGATTGACATTGGACGCCCCATTGCGAATACGCACATTTATGTCATGGATGCGCAGGACAGATTGCAGCCAATCGGCATACCGGGCGAGCTATGTATTGCAGGGGAAGGGCTGGCCCGTGGCTATTGGAACCGCGAGGAGTTGACGGCGGAAAAATTTGTGAATAATCCATTTTCAACAGGAACACAAATGTACAGAACGGGTGACCTCGCTCGCTGGAAAGCAGACGGAAATCTGGAGTTTATCGGCCGAATCGACCATCAGGTGAAAGTACGCGGATTCCGGATCGAGCTGGGTGAGGTTGAAAATGCTTTGATGAGCCATTCTGCAATTCAAGAGGCAGTCGTCACTGTAAATCAAAACAAAGAGCAAGAATCCGCCTTGTGTGCCTACCTTGTACTGAATACAGAAGAAACACCGAGCTTAACGGTCATTCATGAACATGCCGCCAAGTTGCTTCCGTATTACTCGGTTCCGTCTTACTTCGTGTTTCTGGATCGGATACCGTTGACACCGAACGGAAAAACCGACCGA